>JBKEBN010000149.1:0-87598 GCA_047973175.1 Leucobacter sp. | reverse complement strand
GCCTCACCCTCGTCACAGACAACGAGCTCGAGGAGGTGATCGACACCGTTCTCAAGCTCAGCGCCTGATCCCATCACCACGAAGGATCAACCGTTACACCACTACCCGGGACTTGACCCGGTGACGACGCACACGATCATGGATTCGAGGAGCTGGAGAGGGACAGGGAGTCCGATGCTGTTTGGAGAACACGCCTGGGAGCAAGCGCAGAGCAAAGTGTTCAAGGCGCACGAAGCGGGACGGCTCCCGATAGTCCGATTTCGCCGTCACCAGACCTTCGAGGCACCAGAGCCAGGTCTGGTGATGCTGTTTGCGAGTATCACTCCGCGTGGTGAGGTGATGACGCAGTGGGCGACACCGGAAGATACGGCGACCTCATATGAACGAGTCACTATGGAGAACGGCGTCACCTACACCCCAAGCTCGACCAGTCGTCCCGTACGACACGTCGTAGTCAGCGGCGACCACCAGGTGGTGATCGAGGAATCGAGAAGGACCGTTCCGTTCGCGCAGATGCTGAGTGACGGCAGCGTCATTCAAGTCGGCGCACGGGCATCCTGGAATCCAGACGGCGGTGAACGCAATGCTGGTCACTACAGCTCGGGAGGCGTGTTGCTGCACGAAGCGTGCGTGGGCGATGGGGTCGCTGAGATGTACGTGGATCAGCAAGACCGGCTGTGGATCGGGTATAGCGATGAAGGAGTCTTCGGCAGTTTCGATTGGGGCACCATCTACGACTATGAGGCCAAGGAGTATTACCAGACCGAGACTCCGATTGGATCGGCCGGCCTGAACCGCTTCCGCTCTGATCTATCACTCGAATGGGAATATCCGAACGGTCGATCGGACGAGGGGATTCCCTTCATCGCTGAAATCTACGCCCTGAATGTGGGCGCTGCGTCCGTGTGGAACAGTGCATACTATGAGTTCGGTATCACGCAGATCACCGAGGAGACCGTGGAGGTTATCTCAGAATCTGGCCCCAGCGCCACGCAATTGGTTACCGACGGTGAGCGATTCGCTTCGTTATACCCGTACGGTCCAGACATCCTGAACTACGGTGTTCACGTCTCGGGAGGCGTTGAACATCGCGGCATCGGGGTGCTGCGTGGGCCGGACGGCGGCGAGGTTCAAAAGGTAGCGATGCACGTCCGCGATGGTGAGCTATTCGCTGTGACCGATAACGAGCTGTGGAAGCTCGATATCGACGAGATCGCACGACTCGACCGCGGTGCATCATCGACCTGGATCGCGTGATGGGAGAGCCGGCACTCATCACGATCCTGAGGGAGGGTGCCGCCGTTCTCTGACCTACCCGTTTCAGGAGGCCTGAAGATAGAATGAAAGTATGAGCGCCCTTGTCAGCAACCTCGACCGGATCACCGTGGATCCGGCGATCTGCCATGGCGCACCGACTATCCGGGGAATGCGGCTGCGGGTGTAAGATGTGCTCGAACTGCTCGCATCAGGCATGGGCTACGACGAAATTCTCGGCGACTACGACGAGTTAGTACGCGAAGACATCTTCGCCGTGCTGGAATATGCCGCGCTTGACTCTTCGGCACGAGTGCTTCGCGTTGCTTGACTCGCCTTCATGGCTGCGTTGCTGATCGACCAGCAGTTGCCCAGAGCGCCGGCGCATCATCTCACGGGCAAGGGGCACGATGCGAAGCACACGAAAGACCATCCGGGTGGAACCACACTCCCCGATGCTGAGATCATACGCATCGCGGATACTGAGCTTCGGATTGTCGTCACGAAGGACGAAGACTTTCGCGTATCGCACTTGCTCGGCAAAAGACCCGCGCGACTCCTCCACATCACATGCGGAAACATTTCGACTCAAGATCTCATAGCTCTCGTTGACCAGCCCTATGCGACGCTGGAGGCCGCACTTAGCGACTACAGCTACATCGAGCTTGATCGTGTGGGCATCATTGTGCACGACCCGAGCTAATCAGAATTGGGATCGGGACACTCTTCGCTTCTCGATTCACCAGAGTGCTACCTTCATGGTTAAGCACCCTGCTGGTTCCGCAACCTCGCCACCGAGGTCATCAAGGGTCTCTCACAGAAGTCCCGGCAGCCGCCCGACGACGGAGCCCCTCGCGCATGCGCGAGGGGCTCCTAGGAGGGTGGCTAACGGGACTTGAACCCGCGACCACCGGCACCACAAGCCGGTGCTCTACCAACTGAGCTATAGCCACCATGCTGTCCGCGCTCGCCGCAGCGAACGAGGCAACCCCACGATCATAGCGCATGCCAGGCCCGGTGCGCCAAATTCGGCGCGCTGCGTGTCGAGAGCGGTGGTGCCGCCTCGGGCCGGCTTCAGATCGACTTGGGATCGCCGATCGCCGACTGCCGACCGCCGATCACTGCTGCCGCGAGCCGCGATCGTCAGCGGCTTCACCAGCTGCTGTCAAGGGCTTCCCGGCTGGCACCCCTAGAGTAAGCGCATGTCCGTCGGCCTCTTCATCGATATCTTCGTGGTGCTCATCATCGTGGCGGCCGTGGTATCCGGCTTCGCTCGCGGGTTTCTGCGCACCCTCGGTACGGTCGCCGGAATCGTCGCCGGTGGTGCGGCCGCCCTCATCGTGATGCCGATCATCTCGGCGCAGGTGCCGTTCGCCGGTTGGAACGTCACGGCGGCGATCCTCGCGGGGCTCGCCCTCGTCGCGATCGGAATCGCGATCGGCGAGGCCATCGCCCACGCCATTCGCAAGCCGGTGCACCGCGTGGGTCTCGGCTTCGTCGATCGTTTTCTCGGGGGAGTCGCGGGGCTGGTGGCCTCCACCGCGGTGCTGCTGATTCTTGCGATGAGCGCGGGTTCGTTCGGCGTGCCCGGGATCGCGCAGGCCGTCGCCTCCTCGAAGGTGCTGAGCTTTCTCGAGGAGACGACTCCGCCCCCGGTGCAGTCGGCGCTCGCGCAGCTGCGCTCCATCACGATCGACGATGGGCTTCCCGTCGTGCTCGACGCGGCGGGCATCGCCGACGCCGACGCCGAGGTGCCTGACGCGGACGCGAACACCACCGCGCTGCAGACCGCCGCGGCATCGGTGACCCGCATCACGACGAACGCCCCGACGTGCAGCGCCGCGAGTTCGGGCAGCGGTTTCGTCATCGGAGAGGGCCTCGTGATGACGAACGCCCACGTCGTCGCCGGGGCGCAGGATGTCGTGGTCGAGGCCTCGGGCGAGTTTCCGCGCTCGGCGACCGTCGTCTACTTCGACCCGGACGCCGACATCGCGGTGCTCTCCGTCAGCGGTCTGACGGCCGCACCGCTGCCGTTCAGCGCGTCGCCGGCGGTCGGAGAGACGGTCTTCTTCCAGGGTTTCCCCTACGGCGGGCCGTTCACCTCGCGCAGTGCGAAGGTGCTCTCCACGGCGCAGCTCTCGACGCCCGACATCTATCAGGCGGCGCTCGTGTCGCGCTCGGTGACGAGCATCGCGGGCGTGGTGCAGCCGGGCAACTCCGGCGGACCGCTGCTGACGGCCGACGGAGCCCTGGCCGGCATGATCTTCGCGCGCTCGGAGTCGCCGCCGAACGTGGGGTTCGCGCTCTCGATGGAGGAGCTCGCCCCGGTTCTTGCCGCGGCCCCCGGGCTCACCGCCGCGGTGCCCACGGGGGCCTGCGCCTGACGGAGGTCTGCACCTGACGAAAACCCGCGCGAATTCGGACTCGCCGTGGTTCCGGTGCGAGCTGCGGCGGGAGCGAGTCGCGGGTCTGCGCGAGCTCGGGCTCGCTGCGGAAACGGGAATGCGGTGGGATCGGGATCACCGCTCAACCCCGCAGCGGCTCTCGATCAGGTCCGCCGCGGCGCGCGCCCCGTGCTCGGCACGGAGACGTTCGCCGACTGCGGCGGCGCGATCCCGCATGGCGGTATCGGCGAGGATCTCCGCCACCGCTTCGCGCAGCCGAGCTGGAAAGGCGCGCCGGGAAAGCGCGACTCCGAGACCGGCGGCTTCGACCGTGCGCGCGATGAGCGGCTGATCCGATGCCGGGTTCATCGGCAGTATCAGCATCGGCACACCGTGGGCGAGCGTCTTCATCGTGGTGGAGTGCCCGCCGTGCCCGATCACGAGATCGACGCGCGGCAGGATCTCGCCGTGCGGCTCGCGCTCGCGGATCTCGACGTTGGGCGGGGAAGACAGCACGCCCTCGATCTCGGCACCGCCGGTCGTCACGATCGCGCGCACCGGAAGGTCGGCGAGCGCCGAGACGATGCGCCGATACGCGTCGCTCTGCCCGGGTGTCCACGCCGAACTCAGTGAGACGAGCACGAGCGGCGGCTCACCCCCGTTGCGCGGTTCGGGTGGTACGCCCCGCTCCGTGGTGCCGACCCAGTCGAAGTCGACGGGAGAGGGGCGGTGGCCAGCGGGGTCGAGTTCGCGGTCGGTGGGAAGAATCCGGGCCCGGGTCGCACCCCAGATGCGCGTCGTCGGCAGGCCGAGGATCGCCGCGACCGCGTTGAGGGGCGGTCTTGCTGCGTTGAGCATGAACGCACCGAAGGAGTGGAACAGGGCGACGGTCGGCGTGCTGCTCGCGAGGGCGGCCCGCAGCGAGGACAGCATCATGCAGTCGACCACGACGGCGTCGGGACTCAGCGAAGCGATGAGTGCGGCGACCTCCCGCGCCAGTTCCCTGCCGGTTCCCATGCGCAGCAGGGCGCGCCCCTGGCCGAGCCTGCCGGTGGCGCGGGTCATGTCGTGGTCGGCGAGCGCGCGCAGATGGATCAACCCTGCGCCGTCGGGCAGGTCCGCCGCGGCGCGCGCTCCGTGCCCGGCGAGCACCGCTTCGTGCCCGCGGCTCGCGAGTTCGGCGGCTATTGCGACCGCCGGCGGTACGTTGCCACCGGCGTCGGCTCCGACGATGAGGATCGTACCCATGTGCAGAGCCTACGTCTCCTTCGGCGGTATCGCATCAGAAACCCAGCACGCCGAGCCCCGCGAGCAGCTCCTCCTCTCGAACCGCCGCCCGATCTCCGCTCCAGCGCCCCAGCTCGAAAGACTCGACGACGAGACCGTCGCGCAGGTACACGACGCGGTCAGCCCGGGCGGCGCAGGCGGGATCGTGGGTGACCATGACAACGGTGGTTCCCTCGCGATGCGCCTCGGTGAGCGCGTCCATCACCTCCGCCGTCATGCTGCTGTTCAGCGCGCCGGTGGGCTCATCCGCGAACAGAATCGCCGGTTCCGCCGCGAGCGCGCGGCAGACCGATGCGCGCTGCAACTGACCGCCCGATACCTGCCCCGTACCGTGCGAGGCGATGTGCGCGATCCCGAACCGCTCAGTGAGCGCGTCGACGCGCGCGATCGCGGCCTCCGAGGAGCCGCGAGGGGCCGCCTTGAGCGCGGGCAGCAGAATGTTGTCGCGAATGCTGAGGTTCTTCAGAAAGTGGGCCTGCTGGAAGACGAACCCCATTCGGGTCAGCCTTACGCGGCTCATCTCCGCGTCGCTCAGCGAGGTGAGTTCGCGGCCCTCGAAACGAACGCTGCCGTCCGTGGGGCGATCCATCCCGCTGATCGCGTACAGCAGCGTCGATTTCCCCGATCCCGAGGCTCCCATGACGGCTACGAACTCACCCTCGGCGACCGACAGGTCGATGCCGTTCAGCACCCGCGCGGGTGGATCGGTGGTGAAAAAGGTCTTGGAGACCTGCTCGGCCCTCAGGATCTCGCTGCGCGCTGCGCTCTCGTTCTTCACTGTGCTTCCCATCTTCGGTCGGTTATTTCAGCCACTGACTGCGATCGGCACCGTGAAGCCGAGCGGTCAGCAGCACGGTCGCAAGATATCCGGCCCCCGCGAGCAGCACCGGGTAGACCGCGTATGCCAGCCAGGGGTCGGGAATGAACTCGAGGCGCTCGATCCCGAGACCCGCGAGCGAGATCACGGCACCGACCGCTCGCTCTCCCGCGGTCGCGGCGAGCACGGTTCCGAGCGCCGTTCCGGCGACGATTGCGACGAGGGCTTTCCCCCTGATCTGGGCGACGATCTCGCGCACCGAGAACCCGACCGCCGAGAGCGTGCCCATCTCGTGCCGGTCTCTGCCGAGGCGCAGCCGCAGAAAGAGCACCGTGATGAGCACCGCCACGCCGACCGCGAACGCCAGCGACAGCACGGCCGCACCGCGGAAGGCGTCGACGATGTGGGAGAGCGTCTGCTCGACGTAGCGCTGCATCGGGATCACCGCGGCAGACGGGAAGCGCTCGCCGTAGTGCGCGGCGACGGTTGCGGCGGCGACTTGCGCGTCACCTCCGGCTTCTGCAGCGGGATCGGGGGAGAGATCGGCGTAGATGACGTAGCCGGTCGGTGCGCCGGGAGACGGGCTCTGCGAGTCGCCCCGCATCTTGGCGGTGAAGCCGCCGCTCGTGACATCCTGGTAGACGCCGCTGACGGTGACGGTGACCCCGGTCTCCGCGCGATTCGGTGCGCGAAGCCGCATCTCGTCGCCGACGGACGCGCCGTACTTCTCGGCGTTGAGGGCGGAGAGCGCGATCTCTCCCTCCTCGGGCGCTGCGCCTTCGAGAAACCGGATCGTGTTCTCGGCGTAGTCGCCGGTCTCGACCCGCAGGCTCTCCCAGCCGTCTTCCCCGACGGTCTCGTAGATGGTGCCGGCGAAGGAGCGCACGTTTGCGAGCCGGTCGTCCCGCCGCATTTCGCCGAGCATTTCGCCGTGCACCGCATCGGCGTCGTCGGAGAACCGCACGTCGGCCCGCAGCGCGCTCTGCGGCGCACCCATATAGGTGACGAAGCGCGGGCTGTCGAAGGTGGTGAGCAGGTTCAGCGGCAGCGTTATGAGCACCGCGGCGAGCAGGTAGACCGCGGGGAGGAGCAGCCACTGACGCCACTCGGCGCGGAGATCGAGCAGAGCGAGGCGCGAGTTCAGCGCGCCGCTCCGCACCGATGCGATGCTGCTGCGGGCTGTGCTGCCGCTGCTGGTCGCGCTGCCGCTGCTGCGGGTATGGCGGGTGCGGAGGTTTCGCCGTGCCCGGCGACTCTGCCGAGCCGTTCTCCGCGCGTCGAGGGTGCTGCCGTGCACGAGAGCGCCGACGACCTCCATCCGCGCCACCGAAGCGAGCACGCCGCGGCACACGAGCATCACGATCAGGTAGACCAGCACGAGCGCGCACAGCGGCACGAGAACCGTCGCGGGCGTGGGTGTCGCTGCGGCGTAGCTGAGCCGGATCCCTCGCGTCAGCGCGCTCGCGGCGGCAACCGCGAGCGCACCCCCGATGAGGCAGGCGACGAGGGTCATCACGCTGTACTTCGCGAGATACAGGCCGGTAATCGTGCGTGTCGGGATCCCGATCGCCTTCATCGTGCCGATCTCACGCACCTCGTCTTCGAGCGTGCCGCGGATCACGAAGCGCACGTTGAGCAGTGCGATCGCAATGAGCAGCAGGCTCACGAACATCAGCGCGATCGCGAGCAAGCCGTCGCTGAACGCGTTGATGATGCGGATCATCTGCCCGGTCACGGCCTGACCGTTCTTCGGCAGCGACGCGTCTGACTCGTAGGCTCGCTGGAAATCACTCGTGAGAGCGGGATCGGCGAGTCGGTACTCGACGGCGATCTCGGGTGCGGCCCCACCCGCGCTCCGCAGCCGCTCGAAGTCTTCGACCGAGACCAGAAAACGCGTCGCCGAAGACATCGACGACGTCATTTGCGCGTCGCGCACCGAGCCCGCCACCTCGAACGTGTGGGATCCGGCATCGGTGCGAACCGCGAGCTCGTCGCCGCTGCTCAGACCGAGGCGCTGCTGCGTTGCGATCGGAACATACACCTCGCCCGGCTCGGGATCCGCCGCCGCCCCGGTCTCGTCGAGCAGGAGGTCGAACTCGGCGTTCTGCGTCACGAACAGGTTGTCGATGAGGCTGTCGGCGAGGTCGCCCGAGTCGCCCGAGTCGCCCACTTCGTCTGCGGGGGCGGCCGATCCCGCTGCCGTGCGCCAGGAAATCGCCGCACCGTCGAAGCCGAGCATCTCCTCGATCACCCAGGCATCGATCTCCGGGTGCTCAGCGGCGAAGTGCTCCAGCGCATCCGGGTCGTAGTCGCCGACGTGCATCTGCAAGAAGTGCGGGGGCTTCGCCTCCTCGAAGAGTCGATCGACCGATCCGGTGAGGCGTTCCATCACCATCGCACCGGTCGCCATCAGGAAGGCGCTCAGGATTAGCACCACCGTGAGCGCGACGGCGACGGCCCTGTTGCTTTTCAGGTCGCCCAGCGCGTGTCGAAGGTACAGCGATCGCTTGCTCGTCATACCAAACAAGTCTGGTGCCGTGCGGCTCATGACGCATCAGGGGTAGTCCCCGTGCTGCGGTAGGGATATCCGGAAAGGTGCCGGGGCACTCCCGAATAACACTGGGAAGTGCGAAACTCACGAGGGGTGCCGGGGCACGATGGAGGATCCCGCCCCGGGCGGTGCCGAACGCGGCGACTTCAGCGGGCGACCGCTCAGACCTCGTCGGCGGTCTCGGTGCCGTCGATGAGCGGAGCGTACTGCTCGCTCATCGCCTCGGCGACCCGTTCGGCTCCCGGCTTGTCGGGCCCCGGCTTCTCGACCATGACGGTGCCGCGGAAGAATGCGAGCTCCTGGATCGACTCCGCGATGTCGGCGAGCGCGCGGTGCCCGCCGCGCTTCTCGGGGGCCCCGAAATAGGCGGCGGGGTACCAGCGGCGGCTCAGTTCCTTGATCGTGGAAACGTCGATGCTGCGGTAGTGCAGTCGCTCCTCAAGCCTCGGCAGGTACTTCGCGATGAAGCGACGATCCATGCCGATCGTGTTGCCCGCCACGATCGGTCTGCGGCCGGCGGTGACGAAGCGGGCGAGATAGTCGATCACCCGCTGCTCGGCCTCCTCGAGCGAAGCGCCCGAGTCGATGCGGGGGAGCAGCCCCGAGGTCTCGTGCATCTTGCGCACGAAGTCGCCCATGTTGCCGAGCGCTTCGGGGCCCGGGTTGATGACGACCTCCAAGCCCGGGTCGAGCGGGTTCAGCTCGAAGTCGGTCACGATGACCGCGATTTCGCAGAGGCCGTCGCGGTCGGCGTCGAGCCCCGTCATCTCGCAGTCGATCCAGACGATTTGCTCTGCGGGGGTCTTCGACGTGGCACCAGACATGCCTGCAACTGTACTACTCATGCGGGATCCTGCGACTCGCGGTGGTGCCGTGTGCAGCATGCGCAAGCAGGGCGACGACCACGGCCTATCCGCGCAATTAGTTAGCCCATCCGCGCAATCAGTAAGCTGGCGGTCATGGCAATTCTTCCCATCGTGATCTCCGGCGAGCCTGTGCTGCACCGACCCGCCGCCACCGTCACCGAGTTTGACGACGATCTGCGACGCCTCGTCGACGACATGTTCGAGACCACCGTCGCCGCCCCGGGTGTCGGGCTCGCAGCCCCCCAGGTCGGCGTCGGCAAGCGGGTCTTCGTGTGGATGTACGACGACCAGGACGAAGCGCCCGCGCAGGGTGTCGCGATCAATCCCGAGCTGTGGATCTCTCCGCCCGAGCCCGGCCTGCCGGGCGAGGACGAAGTGGAGGGCTGCCTGTCGTTTCCCGGCGAGCGCTTCGCGCTGCGACGCTCGGAGCGCGCCCTGCTGCGAGCGCAGGACATCGACGGCGAACCGTTCGAGATCGAGGCGAGCGGCTGGTTCGCGCGCATTCTGCAGCACGAGTTCGACCACCTGATCGGCCTGCTCTACGTGGATCGGCTGGTGCACCCCGAGAGCCGCGGCGCGCAGAAGGCGCAGCGGAAGAACGGCTGGGGCAAGCCGGGCCTGAGCTGGCTGCCCGGTGTCGACGACCTGGAGGGGTAGGGATCCCGATCCCGCGCTCCCGAGTTGCCTCGGCAGTCACGCGGGGCCCGAAGCTCACCAGTGTGCGTCTATATGCCCACTGAGGCCCAAGGGTCGGCGATTCAGGTCGTAAGGTAGTTTCAAGTGCGCAACGGAGGGCGGAACACAGTGACTGAATCATTCGAGCTGGTCGAGGCGAGCATCGACGACGTGCTGGCTGCGCTGCGCAGCGGCGAGATCACGAGCGTCGAGTTGACGCAGCGGTATCTGGATCACATCGCGAAGTACGACGTCGGCGAGAACGGGCTGAACGCCATCGTCGTTGCGAACCCGCGGGTGCTCGACGAGGCTGCCGAGTCGGACCGGCGCTATGCCGAGGGCACCGCCCGGCCGCTGGAGGGCGTGCCGTTCACGGTGAAGGACTCGTACATGGTCGAGGGGCTCACCGTCGCCTCGGGATCGCCCGCGTTCAAGAACCTCGTGGCGCAGTGGGACGCGTTCTCTGTCGCGAAGCTGCGCGAGGCCGGCGCAGTGCTGATCGGCAAGACCAACATGCCGCCCATGGCCGACGGCGGCATGCAGCGGGGCGTCTACGGCCGCGCCGAGAGCCCCTACAACCGCGACTACCTCGCCGCCGCCTACGCCTCGGGCTCGTCGAACGGCTCCGGGGCCGGGGTCGCTTCGAGCTTCTCGGTGTTCGGCATGGGTGAGGAGACCGTGTCGTCGGGTCGCAGCCCCGCCTCGAACAACGCGCTCTGCGCCTACACGCCGTCGTGGGGCGTGCTGTCGATTCGCGGCAACTGGCCCCTGTTCCCCGCGCGAGACGTGGTGGTGCCGCACACCAGGTCGATGCCCGACATGCTGCGGGTGCTCGACGTGCTGGTGCAAGACGACCCCGTCACCCGCGGCGACTTCTGGCGCAACCAGAACGCGGTCGAACTGCCGAAGCCGAGCGAGCATCGGCCCGCCTCGTACTTCTCGGTGCGGGATCCCGATGCGCTGCGGGGCAAGCGCCTGGCGGTGCCGCGCATGTACCTGGGCGAGGATCCGAACTTCCCGATGGAGGTGCGTCAGTCGGTGCTGGATCTGTGGGCCGCGGCGCGCGAGCGGCTCGAGGCGCTGGGAGCCGAGGTCGTGGTCACCGACTTCCCCCTCATCGAAAAGTACGAGGGCGACCGCCCCGGCCAGGAGAACGTCGGAGAGCTCGGCGTGCTGCCCGAGGGCTGGATGGACACGGAGTTCAACCACTTCCTCGCGTTCGGCTGGGACGATTTTCTTCGGGCGAACGGCGACCCCGCGATCCCGAGCCTCGCCGACGTCGATCCCGACCAGATCTTCCCCCAGCCGCCCGGCACGCTGCCCGATCGCTACGAGGAGGTCGAGGACTACGCCAACCGCTACCGCGTGACCGTTGCGCTGGCTCGGGAGGGCATCTCGGATCCGCGCGAGCGCGCCGACTTCGCCGACGGCCTGCGCGCGCTGAATCAGCTGCGCGAAGAGCTGCTCGAATCCTGGCTCGACGAGAACGGCTTCGACGCCGTCGTGTTCCCGGCTGCCGCAGACGTGGGGCGCGAGAACGCCGAGCGCGACATGGCGGCGGCGGATCACGCCTGGTCGAACGGCGTGTTCTTCTCGAACGGCAACTACGCGCTGCGCCACCTCGGCATTCCGAGCGTCACCGTCGCCATGGGCCTCATGAACGACATCGGCATGCCCGTCGGCCTCACCTTCGCGGGCCGCGCCTACGACGACGTGCAACTGCTCGCTCTGGCCGACGCCTTCGAGAGCGGCGGGCCGAAGCTCAGGCAGGCCCCGCCGCTCGGGTAGGCGGGCGGTGGTTGGCGGCTGTGCTCGCCAACTCCGTTCGCCCCAGCGGCGTCGGTTCGGGATCGGGGTTGTTCCCTGGTCGGAAATGTAGGCGAAACCCGTGGTTTAGCGTGCATTTCCGACCAGGGAACGAAGCCTTCCTGGCGGGGATGCGTGTTGCGTGCTGCGGTCAACCACTTGCGTGGAGGCGGCGGGAGTCGGGGACGAGCGTCCAGGCGATCGCGGCGGCCGCGAGGAGCGCGGCCGTGATCCCGAACGCCAGGTCGAAGCCCGCGAGATCGACCACCGCACCCGCGATCAGCGGTCCGAGCACACCGCCGAGGTCGCTCATCATCGAATAGCCGGCCACTACCTGGCCGCCGCGACGCTGGGCGAGCACGTCGGCGAGCACGGCCTGCTGCCCCGGTGCCGCGAGTGCCGAGCCCGCCCCGGCGACGAGCATGACGCCCGCAAGCACCCAGATCGTGGGCGCGGCCGGGATCGCCGCGTAGGTGACGACGAGCACGGACAGCCCGGTGACAAGCATGGGTTTGCGCCCGACGGCGTCGTTCCAGCGGCCCGAAGGCAGGATGAGCGCCGCGTTGCCCGCGGCGTAAGCGGCGAGGACCCAGGCGGCGACCGTCGCGTCTCCGCCGAAGGCGAGGGCGACGAGGATCGGCACCAGTGAGATGCGCACGCCGAACGCGGCCCAGCCGAAGGTGAACATCGAGAACAGCAGTGCGCGGTACTGCGGGATGCGCAGAGCCTCAGCGAGGCGCATGCCGGAGGCAGGGTCGGGGTTGCGCGTGTGAGTGGGAGTCGGCGCTGAAACGCCTGTGGGTTCGGGAGCGGGTTCTGAGATGGCAACTGGTTTCGGTGCGCCCGCGGCCTGCGAGCCGCGCAGGGCGATGCCGACGACCGCGGCCGCGATGAGTAGCGTGAAGAAGTAGAAGACGAACGGGGCGCGCAGCCCGAAGCTCGCGACGATGCCGCCGAAGACTGGTCCGAGCAGGCCGCCGAGCAGAAAGCCCGCGGCGTTGAGGCTCGCGACGCGGCCTCGCGCGTGCGGCGGGCTCACCTTTGCGAGCAGAGCGGTCGCCGCGACCGTGAACATGGCCGAGCCGATACCGCCCACGCCGCGCAGCACCACGAACTGCGCGTAGTCGGCCGCGAGCGCCGTCACCCCGGTCGAGACCGCGACGATAAGGATGCCGATCGTGTAGGTGCGGCGTTCGCCGAGGCGGCCGACGATCCATCCGGCGAAGGGTGCCGAGACGAGCCGCATGAGCGCGAAGGCGCTGACGATGGCAGAGGCCGCGAACGCCGTCACGCCGAATTCGAGCGCGAACTGCGGGATCGCCGGTGCCACCACGCCGTAGCCGAGCGCCACCGCGAAGCCGCCGGCCACGAGCGCCCAGACCTCGAACGGGAGGCAGGGCTTCGAGGTTTGGGGCACCAGACGATTGTAGAGGTTTCGCCGATGGGGCGAGCGGGCGGCGTCGTAAGGCGTGCCGCCCGCTCGCCCCATCGGCTCGCGCGATCAGTTAGCCGCGCAGGCGCGTCATCTGCGGGTCGAAGAGCGGCTCGGCGGTGACGGTCGCGGGCACGCGCCGGCCGAAGTATTCGATGTCGACCTTCGCTCCGACCTCGACGTTCTCGGGCAGCCAGGCGTAGGCGATCGGCTTGCCGATCGAGTAGCCGTAGGCGGCGCTCGTGACGTAGCCGGCGATCTCATAGCCGACGTGCACGGGCTCCTTGCCGAGCACCACGGTCTGGCCGTCGTCGATGGTGAGGCAGCGCAGACGCGTCGTGGCGGCGGCCGCGCGGGCTTCCAGGGCGTCGGCTCCGACGAAGCCCTCCTTGCCCTTCTTCACCGCGAAGCCGAGACCGGCCTGGTTCGGCTCGTGCTCGGTGGTGACGTCGGTGCCCCAGAGGCGGTAGCCCTTCTCGAGACGCAGCGAGGCGAATGCCGAGCGGCCGCCGGGGATGATCCCGAACTCCTGGCCGGCCTCCCAGATGATGTCCCACAGCTTGTGACCCACCTCGGCCGAGGCGTACAGTTCCCAACCGAGTTCGCCGACGTAGGAGAGGCGCAGCGCGGTGACGGGGATGCCGCCGATGGAGACGCGCTTGCCGCGGAAGTACTTGAGGCCGTTGTTCGTGAAGTCGTCTTCGGAGATCTTGTTGATGACCTCGCGGGCGAGCGGGCCCCAGAGGCCGATGCAGCAGGTGGCTCCGGTGATGTCGCGCACGCTCACCCACTGCGACGGGTCGGCCTCGCTCTGGTGGCGGGCTTCGCGCTCGATGTAGGTGTGGTCGATGCCGCCGTTGATGCCGACCTGGTAGGTCTGCTCGTCGAGGCGGGCGGTGGTGATGTCGCTCGCGACGCCGCCGTTCTCGTCGAGCAGCAGGGTGTAGATGACCGCACCGGGGAGGCGGTTCATGTCGCCCGTGCTGAGGCGGTTCAGCAGCGCTGCGGCACCGGGGCCGGTGACTTCGAGGCGCTTGAGCGAGGTCATGTCGTACATGGCGACGCCGGTGCGGGTCTTCCACGCCTCGGCCGCGGCGATGGGGGAGTAGAACTTGCCGTTCCAGTCGTCGCGCTGCGGTGAGCGCCACTCCTCGGGCAGCTCTTCGAGCAGGTGCGCGTTGGATTCGAACCAGTGCGCCCGCTCCCAGCCCGCGCTTTCGAGAAACACGCCGCCGAGCGCCTTCAGCTGCTCGTGGAAGGGGCTGAGGCGCACGTCGCGCGGCGAGAGGCGCGGTTCGAGGGGGTGGCGAATGTCGTAGATCTCGACGAAGTTCTGCTGCGAGGTCTCGGAGACGTACTCGGGCGTGGTCTGGATCTTCTCGAAGCGGTTGACGTCGCTGTCGCTGAGGTCGGTGTTCGAGTAGCCCTGCGAGACGAGCTCGGCGACTGCCTTGGCGATGCCGGCGGCGTGGGTCACCCACACGGCCTCGGCGACGAAGAAGCCGTCGAGGTTACGCGCCTGGCCGACGAGCGAGCCGCCGTCGGGCGTGAACGAGAAGATGCCGTTGAAGCCCTTCTGAATCTCGGTGCTGCGCAGCTCGGGCAGCAGAATCTTCGACTGCTCCCACTCGTTCACGAAGTCTTCGGGGGTGAAGGGCAGGCTCGACGGCATGCGGTCTTCGGTGATGTCGTCGGGTGCGACCCAGGGGAGCGTATCGAGGTCGACGGGCATCGGCCGGTGCGCGTACGAGCCGATGCCGATGCGGTCGCCCCACTCGCGGAAGTAGAGGCGCTGATCCTGGTGGCGCAGGATCGGCAGCTGCGCGCCGTCCGGAAGCTCGTTCTTGCCCTGCTGCGACGGCAGCGCGGTGCTCCAGGCGTACTGGTGGGCGAGGGGCAGCAGCGGGATCGGCACCCCGGCCATCTTGCCGATGTTCGGCCCCCAGAAGCCGGCGCAGGTGATGACGATGTCGGCGGGGAAGCGATCCTCGCCCGCGATGACGGCGGTGACCTTGCCGTTCGCCTGCTCGATGTCGGTGACGGTGGTGCGGTCGCGGTACTCGACGCCCTGGGCGGCGGTGCGCTCGATGAGGATGTTGACCGCCTGCTTGGCGAGGGCCAGGCCGTCGCCGGGGGTGAGGAGGCCGCCGAGCACGACGTCCTGGTCGAGCAGCGGGTAGCGCTTCTTGCACTCGGCGGCGTCGATGACGTGCGCCTCGACGCCCCACGAGCGGTTCCAGCCGGCGCGGCGGTGCAGCTCGTGCAGGCGCTCAGGGGTGGTGGCGACCTCGAGGCCGTCGACGTGCAGGAACGATCCCTTGCCGTCGGGGCCGATGAGCCCGTCGAGCTTGTCGATGGTGTACTGCGCGAACTCGGTCATCGACTTCGAGGGGTTGGTCGAGTAGACGACGCCGGGTGCGTGCGAGGTCGACCCGCCGGGCAGACCCAGCGGGCCCTGCTCGAGCACGAGAATGTTGTTCCAGCCGCGCTGGACGAGCTCGTCGGCGAGATTCGCGCCTACGATACCCGCACCGATGATGACGACGCGGGGAGTGGCGGATGAGGTCATTGCGGAACTCCCTAGTTCAGAGTTGTTCGAATACGGGTAGGGGCGGTTACGAAAAGCTGGGCCCGAGTATCGGAGTCGGCGGCCGGGATCGAGCACCGAGTCGAGGTCTCAGTGTTGAAATACGACTGATATATGAGTTTAGCGGGTTCGGGGCCGGGTTGGGAACAGGGAGGACGGAATTGTCCGGGCCGGGTGTGGGATCGCTGAGCAGGGAGCGACCGTTGAGCAGGGCGTAGGCCGCAGTCGCTGGAGACGAGAGCGAGTGGCGAGTGTTCGTGGTATCTCTGGCGGGAAACCACGAACACTCGCCACTCGCGGGGTTGGGCTGGGGTTCGGGATCCCGCCCTACGCGTCGATCACGAGGTCCGTGAGCGGGGTCGAGCAGCACGGCAAGAACTTGCCGGCCTCGATCTCGCGGGCGCGAATGCCTCCCTGGTGGTGCATGTCGACCTCGCCCTCGAGCTTCACGGTCTTGCACGAGCCGCACATGCCCTCCTGGCAGTTCGCCCGGATGCGAATCCCGGCATCCTGCGCGACGCGCAGGATGCGCTGATCCGGTTCGATGAGCACGTTCAGCTTGCTCTGCACGAACGACATGGTGAGGCTGCCCGATCCGACGGTCGCGAACTCGGTGGTGTCGAGCTCGGCGTCGCCGTCACCAGCTGCGGCATCGGCCGATCCAGCACCGCTGCCTGCTGCGCTGCCAGCAGCACCGACCTCGCCCGCCGCGCCACCTGCGTCGCCCGCTCCCGCAGCCCCGTCACCGGCAAGTCCGCTCACCGCAGAGAGTCCGCGCTCGTCGAGCGGTTCACCCAGTCCGTCTGCTTCGTACTCCGCGTCGGGGCCGTAAAGATCGGCCCCGGGCTCCTCTCCTGCGCCCTCGGCGAATGCCTCTTCGGCTGCCTCGGACGCGATCGCGACCTCTTCCGTGTACTCGCGAAGCGTCTGACGGTCGCCGCTGAAGTACTCGATATTAATAGAGGTGTCGTCGACGCCGACCTTCGGCAGAATCTCTTCGGCGATGCCGAGGTAGCCCTCCGGCCCGCAGGCGAACACCTGCCGTCCGTTGGCGTCGGGGGCGACCTCGTTGATCATGCGCGCCGTGAGGCGACCCGCCATCCACTCCCAGTTACCCGGGGTTTCGTGGTCGCCGAGCGACCAGTAGACCTTGAAGCGAGAGTCGGTCGCCGCCAGGTATTCGAGCTCTTGCGAGAAGGCGAAGCCGCCGGCCTGCGCCGCGTGGTAGAGCAGCACGACGTCGACCTTGCCGGGGAGGTGGTGGATCGTGCGGATCATCGACATCAGCGGCGTGATGCCGGCACCGGCGGCGAGAAACAGGTAGCGCGCGCGCCGGTCGGCGTCGGGCAGGTGGAACGCGCCCACCGGGCCCAGCATGTCGAACAGCATGCCGGGGCGCACGTTGTCGTGAATCCACGGCGACACGAGACCCTGCGGGTCGCGCTTGACCGTGATCGAGAACGTCCACGGCTGGGTCGGCGCGCTCGAGATCGAGTAGCTGCGATCGACCGGATCGGCGTCGGGGCCGTGCACGGGGAACTCGATGTTCAGGTACTGCCCCGCCCTGAACGACAGCGGAGCCCCGTCGGCGCGGCGAAACACGAACGTCATCATGCCGCCGGCCTCGGAGACGACCTCCACGCACTCGGCGAGAAACTCCTGCGGTCGCCACGGCCCGAGCGCCCGCGCGGCCCTGGTCGACGCCGAGGCGTCGACCGCGGAGTTCAGCGCCCGGTTCCAGGGCATCTCCAGTCCCCGGATGCGCAGCGGCTCCGGGGTGGAGATGGGTGAGGTGCTGAGGGTCATGCGATGTATTCCCGCATGCGGTTCGCGTACCAGTTGATGAACGCCTCGACCTGGTATTCGCTGTCCATGTAGGGGCCCTGCTCGTAGGCCGGGCTGGCGGCACCCAGCTGGCACATCTCGACGAAGGCCTTGTCTTGCAGGTTCGTCTGCTTCCACACGTGAGTGAGTTCGTCGACGTTGTAGTCGACGCCCTCGACCGCGTCGTCGGCGACGAGCCAGGTGGTGCGCACGAGGGTCTGGCCCGGCGCGATGGGGAACGCGGCGAAGGTCACGATGTGGTCGGAGAGGAAGTGGAACCACGAGTTGGGCTGCAGGTGCAGCGAGCAGCGGCCGAGTCGGAAGTCGCGCAGGCTGCCGAGCAGCTTCTTCGAGAGGCGGCGGCCGGTCGCCGAGAACGACTCGCCCGCACCGTCCATCGCCTCGCGCGAGATGCGGAATCCGGCCTCGCGCGTGTCGAGCTGCTCGATGACCTCGTGGTGCAGGCCGTAGCGGTCGCAGCGCTCTTCGAGCGCGAGCTTGGCGGCGACGTTGCGATCCCACACCTCTTCGAGGTGCGGCGGGATGAGATCGTCGGTGAGGCCCCAGGTGGGAAACAGCGAGCAGGCGAGCTCGGGGTGACCGTCGCAGTGGTAGCACTCGCGGTTGTTCTCCATCACCAGCTTCCAGTTGCCCTCTTCGATGATGTTCTGCTGGTAGGCGACCTTGGTCTTCGAGATGTCGTGGGGTGCGAGGTAGGGCTCGATGAGCGGGATCACGTCGTCGAAGTCGGTGGGCGGTTCGGCCGCGAGGCTCACGAATACGAGCCCGGCCACGACGCGGCTGTGGGCGCGCTTGAGGCCGAAGCACTCCTTGTCGAGCTTCTCGCCCGGGGCGGTCGAGGCGTGGATGAGGGTGCCGTCGGGCGCGTAGGTCCAGGAGTGGTAGCCGCACACCATGTTGCCGGTGCTGCCGGTCGAGGAGGTGAGCACGCGCGCGCCGCGGTGGCGGCAGATGTTGTGCAGCACGTTGACGCCGCCGTCGTCGTTGCGCAGCACGATGATCGCGTACGGTCCGAAGTCGATGGTGACGTAGTCGCCGGGCTCGGGAATCTCGGCGAAGCTCGTCGCGAAGATCCAGTAGTTGCCGAAGATCGCCTCCATGTCGGCCTTGAAGACGCCGGGATCGGTGTAGAACGGCCCTTCGAGCGAGTAGCCGACGCGGCGGCGCTCGAGCAGCTCCGACAGCTCGAAGATGGTTTCGGGGGAGACGATCGATCCGGTGTTGCGCGACTTGTCGCTACGAGGCTTGGTCAGGGTGTAGCTCATGTGATCTCCATTGATTGAACCGGGAGCCGTGGCTCACAACGTCAGGAACAGTCATCACACTAAAGTCGTGCGGAGGAATTGCAAACTAATGCCGAATTTCATGCAGAATGTTTGCATGATTGATCATCGGCTCGCGACGCTCCGCACCTTCGCCTCCTGCGGCACCATCTCGACGACGGCTGAACTCACGGGCCTCTCGCCCTCCGCCGTCTCCGCGCAGCTGCGCGAACTGCAGCGCTCGCTTGGCATGAAGCTTCTCGTGAAAGACGGCCGTGGCCTGCGCCTCACCGCGGCCGGCAAATATCTCGTGAGTCGCTCCGACACCCTGGTGGAGGAGTGGGAGCGCATCCGGGCGGCGGCCATGAGCGAGGGGCGGCAGACGCAGACGAGGTTCGGCATCGGAGGCTTCTCGACCGCGGCGGCGAACCTGCTCGCGCCGCTCGCCGCGCGGTTGCGCGAGACCCATCCCGACGTGCGGGTGCACGTGGTCGAGGCCGATCCCGCGCGCTGCCTCGACCTGCTTGTCTCCGAGCGCCTCGACCTCGCCGTCATCGTCGCGATGCAGGCCGGCCCGCACTCGGACGACGACCCGCGGTTCGAGCAGGTGGGCCTGCTCGACGACCCCCTCGACATCATGATGCCGAGCAGTCACAGGCTCGCGCACCGCGAGGCGGTGGCGCTCGAGGAGCTCGCGGGCGAGGACTGGATCTCCGACGCCGAGGGCGGGCCCTACCGTGCGCTGTTCGCCGCCGCGTTCACCGCTGCCGGGCTCACCCCGCGGGTTGCTCACGAGGTCGTCGAGTGGGAGACCGCCATTGCGCTCGTCGGCGCGGGCATGGCACTCGGTCTGGTGCCGCGGCTCGTGAGCGTTGCCGGTGCCGAGAACGTGACGCGGGTGCGCATCGCGGGATCGGCGCGCCCCTCGCGCAGGATCGTGGCCGTCGTGCGGCGCGGCGGCGCGGAGTCGACGCTGATTCGGGAGTCGATGCAGACGCTGCGCGAGATCGCGGCCGAGATTCTCGCGACCCGGCTGGTCGGAAAGATGTAGCCGATATGCAGTGATCTATCAGGGTTTTTGCAGCTGGCTACCGATTGGAATCGGGCTGAGCCGGCGCTGTGAACCCGGCTTTCTGCGGAGTTCTTGTGCTGTTATCTGCACAAACTTGCGTGTTACAATCTCCCTTTTTTGCTTGGTTCGGCGATGAACCCGGGGCTACTCTGACTGTCGGCGCGAGAGCGCCAGATATATGAGTTTTATTTCATAGCCCGACGCGCCGTCAGCTTTCTCTGCGATCCGGATCGCATCGGGCTCCTGGGAAAGGAGTGCTCGTGGCAGCCTCTAAACGTCCCCAGACCACGGAGGAGCACATTGCGTTCTTGCAACAGAGCTCTGACGGGTCAAAGGGGAAGCGGCGCAAAGGCGTCGACTGGATCGTGTTCGGCGTCGCCGGCGCGATCGCGGTAGCGTTCATCATCTGGGGCTTCGTCTCCCCGCACGGCCTCGGCGAGGTGGCATCCTCGCTGCTCACCGGCACCATGGACAACTTCGGCTGGCTGTTCGTTGTCGCGGGAGCGCTGTTCGCGACCTTCGTCATCGTGGTCGCGATCAGCAAGGCCGGCAGGATTCCGCTCGGCAAGGACGGCGAGCTGCCTGAGTTCAAGACCATCTCTTGGATTTCGATGATGTTCGCCACCGGCATGGGCATCGGCCTCGTCTTCTACGGCGTCGGCGAGCCGCTGTTCTTCTACCTGTCGCCTCCACCCGACACGGTGTCGGGTTCGTCGAGCGAGGCACTCAACGTCGCAATGGGGCAGACCCTCTTCCACTGGACGCTGTTCCCGTGGGCCATGTACGCGATCGTCGGCCTCGGCATCGCCTACGGCACCTACCGGCTCGGCCGGTCGATGCTCTTCTCCTCGATGTTCACCTCGCTCTTCGGCGAGCGGGTCGTGAACGGCGCGGGAGGCCGCGTCATCAACATCCTGGCGATCCTCGCGACGCTCTTCGGCTCCGCGTGCTCGCTCGGCCTCGGTGCGATGCAGATCGGCGGCGGCATCCAGTCGACGGGCATCATCGGCCAGGTGACGACGCCGGTACTGGTCGGCATCATCGCGGTGCTCACCGCGGCCTTCGTCGGCTCCGCCGTCTCGGGCATCGAGCGCGGCATTCAGTGGCTCTCGAACATCAACATGGTGCTCGCGGTGTTCATCGCGCTGATCGTGTTCGTCGGCGGCCCGACGCTCTTCATCCTGAACGTGCTGCCGACCGCGGTCGGCTCGTTCATCGAGATGCTGCCGCACATGGCCTCTCGCACCACGGGCGTCGGCAACGACGACGTGTCGGCCTGGCTCTCGGGCTGGACCGTCTTCTACTGGGCGTGGTGGGTTTCGTGGGCACCGTTCGTCGGCATCTTCATCGCGCGCATCTCGCGCGGTCGCACCATTCGCCAGTTCATCGTCGGCGTGCTCGTGGTTCCCTCGGTCGTCTCGCTGATCTGGTTCGCCATCTTCGGCGGCGGCGCGATCGGCCTGCAGATGCGCGCCGAACAGGGGCACAAAGACGTCGAGAAGCTGGTGCAGATCGTTGACGGCGCACCCGAGATCAACTTCGACCTCGTGTTCTTCGACCTGCTGAACGCGCTGCCGCTGCCGACCGTCATCGCTACGATCCTGATGGTGCTCGCGGTGATTCTGATCGCGATCTTCTTCGTGACCGGTGCTGACTCGGCCTCGATCGTGATGGGAGCCCTCTCCGAGAACGGTACGCTCGAGCCGAGCAAGCGCTCCGTCATCTTCTGGGGCGTCGGCACGGGAGCGGTCGCGGCGGTCATGCTGATGGCCGGCGGCGACGATCCATCCGAGGCGCTGAACGGCCTCAAGAACATCACCATCGTCTCGGCGCTGCCGTTCGTGATCGTCATGGTGATCCTCTGCGCCGCGCTCTGGAAAGACCTGTCGCGAGATCCGCTCGTCATTCGCGGTGCGCTCGCGTCGCGGCTGCTCGAAGAGGCCGTCGTATCGGGTGTCGACAAGCACTCGGACGGCGCGAGCTTCGGCTTCGTGACCAGCCAGATCTCGGTGCCCACGGCCGAAGCCATTCAGGCCGACGCCGAGGCGAAGCGCAAAGCGGCAGAGCCTCCGTCGGAAGAGGGCGGAGTGGGATCCTGATCCGAACCCGCACACGCTGAACGCACCTGCACCCCGCCTCATTTCCGAGGAGGGGTGCCGGTGCGTTTTCATGCTGTCTGCGAATCTGCGAATCTGCGGATGCGGGATCAGCGCACGTGGCTGACCTGCACGTGCTTGGTGCGCGAGAAGTCGTTCAGCGCGTACACCGAGAGGTCGCGCCCGTAGCCCGAACCCTTGAAGCCGCCCCAGGGCACCTCGTTGGAGAGCACGAGGTGGCAGTTGACCCACACGGTGCCGAAGTCGAACTCGCGCGGCAGGGCCATCGAGCGGGCGGCGTCGCCGGTCCACACCGAGGCGGCCAGCCCGTAGGGGGTTTCGTTGGCGCGACGCAGTGCCTCATCCTCGTCGGTGAAGGTCTCGACGGTCACGACCGGTCCGAAGATCTCCTCCTGCGAGGCTCGTGAGCCGGCGGCGACATTCGTGAGCACCGTCGGCGCGATGAAGTAGCCGTCGCCCTCGAGCGGGGCTCCGCCCAGTGCAGGGGTCGCGCCGTCGGCGATGGCCTGTTCCAGGGCCGCCTTCACGCGCTCGAAGTGCGCTTCAGACACCACCGGGCCGATCTCGACGTCGTCACCGGCGTCGGGCGTGCCCACGACCAGGGTCTTGACCTGGTCGACGAGTAGGCGGGTGAACTCGTCTGCGACCGACTCGTGCACCAGCACGCGGGTGCCGGCACCGCACTCCTGGCCCGAGTTCCAGTAGCCCGCGGCGCGGATCGACTCGGCCGCGGCGGCGAGGTCGGCGTCGGCGAAGATCACCAGGGGAGCCTTGCCGCCGAGTTCGAGGTGCACGCGCTTGAGCGTGTCGCCCGCGTGGGTCGCAACCTCCTTGCCGGCGCGCACGCTGCCGGTGAGGGCGACCAGGTCGATGCCGGGGTGCTCCGAGATGGCCGCGCCGACCGTCGGCCCGAGGCCCGTGACGACGTTGAGCACGCCCGCCGGCAGCAGATCCTGCACCAGCTCGGCGAACTTCAGCAGAGTGAGCGGGGTCTGCTCGGAGGGCTTGATGACGACCGTGTTGCCGGCGGCGAGGATCGGCGCGAGCTTCCACGCGGCCATCAGCAGCGGGTAGTTCCACGGCACGACGGCACCGACGACACCGACGGCCTCGCGCAGGATGAACGAGGTGTGATCCTCGACGTACTCCGCCGAGCCGAGCTCGGTGAAGGCGCGGCAGGCACCGGCCATGAATCGGAAGGTGTCGACCGAGCCGGCGATGTCGTCTTCCGCGACCATGCGGGGCTTGCCCGCGTTCGCCTGCTCGAGGCGCGCCAGCAGATCGGCGTTCTGCTCGATGCGGTCGGCGATCTGATTCAGAACGGTCGAGCGATCCTTCGGCGTGCGGCGACGCCAGGCTGGAAGCGCCTCGCGGGCAGCCGTGACCGCGGCATCGACATCGGCTGCCGTGCCCGACGCGACCTCGCAGATGGCGCGACCGGTAGCGGGATCGACGAGCGTGTCGGTGCCGGCCGGTGCCTGCTGCACGAAAGCGCCGTTGATGAAGTGATTCAGCGGCGGCAGCTCGGCGTCGGAGACGATCGCGGCACCGTCGCCGCGACGAACCTGCTCGGAGGGGTTGGACATGCGGTCTCTCTTTCTATTGAGGGTGGACAGGGCGGACTGGATCTTGGCCGCGTTCTCGGCATCGAGGGAGGCGGCGGGGCGGCGGGACGCTCCCACGGAGAGCCCCTGCATGTCGAGGCCGGCCTTGACGGCGGCGTTGAAGGGTGCGTTGCAGATCGAGGAGATGACGGGGTAGAGGTCTTTCCACTCGGCCGTGGCCCCCACCACATCTCCCGACATGATGCGGTTCTTCACCGACACGAGCTCTGCGGGCACGACGTTCGCCGTGCCCGCCATGACACCCGTGGCTCCCTCGAGCAGCGCGCTGTAGGCGAAGGGATCCCAGCCCACGAAGGTGCCGACGCGGTCGCCGAGCTCGTGAATAAGACGCAGGTTCTGATCCCAGTTGCCCGAGGAATCCTTGATGTACTTCACGTTCGGCAGCGCCTCGGCGAGACGCCCCACGAACTCGGGGGAGTGATTGAAGCCCGTGAGGTCGGGGATGTTGTAGAGCATGATCGGCAGCTCGACCGACGAGGCGACCTCCGCGTAGTAGGCGAACACCTCGTCCTCCGACAGCAGGTCGTACCAGGGGGTGACGAGCATGAGCACGTCGGCGCCCGAGGCCTCCGCGGCGCGCGAGTGCTGGATCGCCTCGCGCACCGTCATCGCGCCGGTCTGGGCGATGACGGGAACCCGGCCCGCGGTGTGCTCGACAACCGTGTCGACGAGAAACCGCCGCTCAGACGGCGTGAGCGTCGCGAAGTCGCCGGTGGAACCGCCGGCCACGACGCCGTCGACACCGGCCTCGATTGAGCGATCCACGACCCTTCGCAGGGCTTCGGCATCGATGTTCTCGTCGCGATCGAAGGGAGTGACCAGTGCGGTCAGCACTCCGCTGAGGGATCGGGTCATGGATTGCTCCTGTTCTGGGGCGTTGGTTCTGAGGTGCGTGCTCGCGCGAGTGAAGCGGATGCGCGACGGAGGGAGAACGTGCGTGTGAGTCCAGAGAGAGCGTCACCGCCGTTGGTGTTCATTGTACGATCACTGTGTTCATTTTATTTTTGACGCCTCGAAGTGTCAATCCTTACGCAAAAAATCGGTCTCCCTTTGTCTGCTTAAAACCCGTGGTTTAAGCAGACAAAGGGAGACCGATTCTGGATCGCGCCGGTCGATGGGGCTGCGGGGCGAAAAGAACTGGGGTGAGGAGATCTGGGCAGGGTCTCCTCACCCCAGGGATCGGGGGCGTAGTTTTAGCGCAGCACGACGGTGCGGTTGCCGTTGAGGAACACGCGCGACTCGCAGTGCCACTTCACGGCCTCCGCGAGCGCCTTGCTCTCGGTGTCGCGACCGGCGGCAACGAGGTCTTCGGGAGCGAAGGCGTGATCGACGGGCTGCACCTGCTGGGAGATGATCGGGCCCTCGTCGAGCTCGTGGTTGACGTAGTGCGCGGTGGCACCCACGGTCTTGACGCCGCGCTCCCACGCCTGGTGGTAGGGCTTCGCTCCCTTGAAAGAGGGGAGGAAGGAGTGGTGGATGTTGATGGCCCGACCGCTGAGCTCGCGTGAGAGGTTGTCGGAGAGGATCTGCATGTAGCGCGCCAGCACCACGAGGTCGACCTCGAAGCGATCGACGATGTCGAGCAGCTTGGCCTCGGCCTCGGGCTTGGTGTCGGCCGTCACGGGAACGTGGAAGAAGGGGATGCCGTGCCACTCGACCAGCTGGCGATGGTCGGGGTGGTTGGAGACGACCGCGACGATGTCGGCGGGGATCTCGCCCATGCGCGTGCGGAAGAGCAGGTCGTTGAGGCAGTGGCTGAACTTCGACACCATGACGAGGGTCTTCACCTTCTGGGCCTCGGGCTTCAGCGACCACTCGGCGTCGAGACTCTCGGCGAGCGCGACGAACTCGTCTTGGAGCACGCTGCTGTCGGTGCCCTCCGGAAGCGAGAACTTCGCGCGGAAGAAGAAGTGACCGGTGATGAGGTCGTCGAACTGGCGCAGGTCGATGATGTCGCCGCCGTGAGGCACGAGCACTCCGGTGATGGCGTGCACGATGCCTGCGCGCTGCGGGCAGGTGAAGGTGAGAACGTACGTTTGGTTCGGGGTGGGGATGGTCATGGAACCGCCTAACTGCTCGGGGGACTGCGCTGTCGGCAGCCTTCGCTGAACTGCTGTCAAGAAAAAGCGACCTACTTATAATAGGCAACTGATATATCAACTGTGTAAGATGCTAGCGGTACGATCGCGGGAGCGCAAGCAACCGGGACATGACGAGACTGGAGTGACAGTGGCAGCAACGACGGCAGCGGAATCGGCGGCGGAATCGGCAGAAGCGACATCATCAGCGGGGCCGTCGACAGCACCCGCCAGAGAGCTTGACGGCCTGGCGGCAGCGGCCGCGATCAAGGCCGAATTGAGCGAGCGCGTGGCGGTACTGCGCGAGCAGGGCACGGTGCCGGGGCTGGCGACCGTGCTGGTAGGTGAGGATCCCGCCTCGCAGTGGTACGTCGGCGGCAAGCACCGCGACTGCGCCGAGGTCGGCATCGCCTCGATCCGGCGCGATCTCCCCGAGTCGATCACGCAGGAGGAGCTCGAAGAGGTCATCGACGAGCTCAACGCGAACCCCGAGTGCACGGGCTACATCGTGCAGCTGCCGCTGCCCGCTCACATCGACACCGATCGCATTCTCGAGCGAATCGACCCCGGCAAAGACGCCGACGGGCTGCACCCCACGAACCTCGGCCGGCTGGTGCTCAACGCGAACACGCCGATCGAGAGCCCGCTGCCGTGCACGCCGCGCGGCGTCATCGAGCTGGTGGAGCGCAACGGACTCTCGTGGGCGGGCAAGCGCGTGGTCGTCGTGGGCCGCGGAGTGACGGTGGGCCGTCCGATGGGACTGCTGCTGACGCGTCGCGAGTACAACGCGACCGTCACGCTGACGCACACCGGCACACTGGATCTCGGCGCGGAACTGCGGCGAGCCGACGTGATCGTATCGGCCGCGGGAGTCGAGGGGATCGTGCAGCCCGGCGACGTGCGACCCGGTGCGGTGGTGCTCGACGTGGGCGTGTCACGCCGGGTCGATCCCGAGACCGGGAAGAGCAGGGTCGTCGGCGACGTAGACCCCGGAGTCGCCGAGGTCGCGGGGTGGATCTCGCCGAACCCCGGCGGAGTCGGCCCGATGACGCGCGCCCTGCTGCTCAAGAACGTCGTTGAGATGGCGGAGCGTTCTTAGCCGGTTGGTTTTTTAGGTGATTGAGCGGAGTGCGGAGCACGCAGTCGAAATCACAGAGTGAAGGTTTCCTGAAGAGTTGCGGCTGTGGTTTCGACTCCGCTGCGCTTCGCTCAACCACCTCAGATAGGTGGTTGAGCGGAGCTGCGGAGCAGCGCAGTCGAAACTACGGACCAGGACGTTCCGTGGAGGCTCATCCGTGGAGGCTCTGGGTTCGTTTCGACTGCGTTGTGCTGCGCTCAACCGCCTATGAGAGGGGGGTGTCTGGTTTAGGTGAGGGTGAGCCAGATGGTTTTGAGTTGGGTGTATTGGTCGTGGGCGTGGATGGAGTTGTCGCGTCCGCCGAAGCCGGATTGTTGGTAGCCGCCGAAGGGGGTGGTGAGGTCGCCTTCGCCGAAGCTGTTCACGGTGACGGTGCCGGCGCGGAGGGCGCGGGCTCCGCGGAGGGCTTGTGTGCCGTTGGCGGTGAAGATGGCGGCGGCGAGTCCGTATACGGTGTCGTTGGCGATTTGGATGGCTTCGTCGTAACTGTCGACGGTGATGACGGTGAGGATGGGGCCGAAGATCTCCTCGACCGCGAGCACTGAATCAGGGCGGGTTTCCACGATGGTGGGCTCAATGAAGCCGGGGGTGGGGCTGGTCCCGCCGAGGAGGATGAGTTCCTGACGGGCGATTTCGAGGTAGCCGGATACTTTCTCGTAGTGCGCCTTCGAGACGAGTGCTCCGACCCGGGTGGCGGGGTCGAGGGGGTCCCCGACGACCCATCCGGCGGCTTGGGCGCGGATGTGTTCGATGAGGGCGTCTTTGATGCCGGACTGGACGATGAGGCGGGAGGTGGCGGAGCAGTTCTCGCCCATGTTCCAAAACGCGCCCGCGAGGACCTGCTCGGCGACGGTGTCGAGGTGTTCGGCGTCGTTGAGGACGATGCAGGGGTTCTTGCCGCCGAGTTCGAGGGTGACGTCTTTCAGGTTGCTGTCTGCCGCATACCGGAGAAACCGACGCCCCGTGACCGTCGACCCCGTGAAACTCACCGCGTCGACATCGGGGTGCAGGCCGATGGGTTCCCCCACCTCGCTGCCCGAACCCGGCACAACATTGAGGACCCCGGCGGGGAGGCCGGCCTGCGTGGCGAGTTCCGCGACGTAGAGCGCGGTCAGGGTGGTTTCGCCTGCGGGTTTCAGGACGACTGTGCAGCCCGCGGCGAGGGCGGGCCCGATCTTCCACGCCAACATCAACAGCGGGAAGTTCCAAGGAAGCACCAGACCGACCACACCGACGGGTTCGCGGACGATCATCGCGATATGGTCCGCCGACGGCGGAGAGACCTGGTCGTAGATCTTATCGACCAACTCCGCATGCCACTTCAGCACCGCGATCGTCTCGGGCACATCCACCGTCTCACAGTCATAGATCGTCTTCCCACTATCCAGGCTCTCCATCACCGCCAGTTCACGGGCGTGGTCTTCCATGAGCGCGGCCAGACGCAACAACACCTCCTTCCGCGCCCCCGGATGCAAATCCGACCAGCGGCCGTCATCAAACGCGGCCCGCGCCGCCGCCACCGCGACATCCACATCGGCCGGGCCACACGCCGCAACCTCCGCCAGCACCTCACCAGTCGCGGGATTCGTGGTCGTGAACGTCTTCCCCGACAGCGCGGGCCGGAACCCGCCAGCAATAAACGCCCCACACGGCAACTGCAAGCCCGCCGCGATCTCACGGTAGCCGTCTGCTGTTAACAGGTCACCACTCATACTTTTTAACTCCTTCAACTACTTACAACAACAACGTTGATACAGGGAAAGACACGGCCGTGGTTTCGACTGCGCTGCGCTCCGCTCAACCACCTAGAAAAAGCTCCACTCAACCACCTCAAGTGAGGAAGAGACACAGTGCGTGGTTTCGACTCCACTCACGCTCCGCTCAACCACCTAGGGAGAGCTCAACCACCTTGATGGAGGAAGGTACGCGGTGCGTGGTTTCGACTGCGCTCCCGCTCCGCTCAATCACCTATTAATGGGGGGGGAAGCGGCACCTAGAGCGCGGCCAGGGCGGCCTGAATGGCGGTGACGTCTTCGGCTGACGAGGGCGACAGCGGGCTGCGCGGGTCGCCGATCGGCAGCCCCTGCAAACCGAGGCCGGTGCGCACCGCGGGGATGAACGGCACCGAGATCATCGCGTCGATCACGGGGTAGAGTCGCCGCCACTCGGCGAGCGCACCCTCGAGGTCGCCGCTCTGAATCTTGCGGGTGACCGACACGATCTCTGCGGGCACGACGTTCGCGGCACCGGCCATGACGCCGGCGGCTCCCTCGACGAGGGCGCTGTAGAGGTAGCTGTCCCAGCCGATGAAGGTGTCGATCTTGTCGCCGTGGTGGTGAATCAGCTGCAGCGCTTGCTCCCAGTTGGCCGACGAGTCCTTGACGTACTTAACGTGCGGAATCTCTTCGGCGAGGGCCGCGATGGTGCCGGGGTCGAGGTTGACGCCGGTGGCCGCGGGAATGTTGTAGAGCATGATCGGGATCTCGACCGCCGCAGCGACCCTGCGAATGTAGTCGACGGTCTCATCGAGCGACAGCGGCTCGTAGTAGGGCGTGACGAGCATGAGCACGTCGGCACCGCTCGCCTGCGCGGCCTTCGAGAGGCGGATCGCTTCTTTGGTGGTGGTGGCACCGGTCTGCGCGACCACCGGCACTCGGCCGGCGGTGTGCTCGATGACGGTGTCGACGAGCAGTCGGCGCTCGTCGGTGCTGAGCGACGCGAATTCGCCGGTGGATCCGCCCGCGACGACGCCGTCGACGCCGTTGTCGACCGACCGGTCGATCACCCGGCGCAGCAGCGGCAGGTCGATGTTCTCGTCGGCGTCGAACGGGGTGGCGAGTGCGGTGAGTACGCCGCGAAGATTCTGGGTCATGTGACTCTTCCTGTTCGGTTGCTGGTGGTGTCGGTTGCTGGTGATGGTCGGGTCGCCGCAGCGGGGTGCGCGCGAATGGTCTCGGTGGGTCAGGTGTCGGAGCGCGACTGCCGCTCGCTCGCGAGCACGCTCATCGCCCGCTGCGCCGCGGTGAAGCCCGAGGAGATCGCCGTCTCGGTGTAGAGCGTGCCGAGGAAGTCGCCCGCGAGGAAGACGCGCTCGGTCGGTCGGGTGAGGATCGGCTGCAGTTTGCGACGCCCCGGGAAGCAGTAGGGGGAGCCGAACTCGAACTTTTCGATGTGCGCCTCGGTGACGATCGAGCGGAACCCGGGGAACATCTCGTCGAGATCTCTGAGGTGGATGTCGATGATCTGCTCCTCGGGCAGGTCGAACAGCTTGCGGCCGAGGCTCGCGGGGGAGAAGGTCATCATGCTGCCGCCCGCTCGGCGCTCGGGGGCGTGACCGTGCACCAGGTTGCCCTGGTTGAGGGCGACCGTGAACGACCGGCCCGGGGTGGCGATGCCGTAGGTGTTGTCGTAGGGCATCGGTCCATGCTCGTTCGTGAGGAACGCGCCGGCGACGTGCGGTCCGTACTCGATCTGCGCGAGTGCCTCCCGCAGCTCATCGGGGAGGTCTACCGCGATTCGGTGGGTGATCGGGGCGGGTGTGGCCAGCACCGCGGTGCGTGCCGAGACCTCGTGGCTCGTGCCGTTCTGGGTGTAGCGCACCACCACGTGGTCGCGGTGGGTGACGACCTCATCGACCTCGGCTCCGAGGTCGATGCGATCCTGCATCACCTGCGCGATGCTCTCGGTCATCGTCGATGCCCCGCCCACGATGGCGTTGCTGAGACCCTGGCCGATGTTCCAGATGAGGCTGAAGTAGCCGATGCCGGCACCCGCCGAGATCTGATCCGGGTCGGCCGTCGAGCGCATGACGACCGGGAAGTAGAAGTCTTTCGCGGCCTGCGGAATGTCGCCCATGTACTCGGCGAAGGTGCGGTCGTTCTCGAAATCGAAGATGCGCTGCTGACGCTGCTCGGGCGTTTCGCCGGATCGCGTGCGCACCGCAGCGGCATAGCGGAAGACGTCGAGGCTCAGCTTGGCACCCGACATCAGGATCGCCATGCGATCGGTGCCGCTCATCGGAATGCGGAAGGGGTAGCTCTGGATCGGCCCCGTGGTGAGAAACTTGCCGTTCATGGCCATGCCCTGCAGTGAGCCGGGGATCGCCATGGCCCGGGTGCCGGTCTCTGCGATGAGCTTCTCGGTGGAGCTGCCCGCGCCGGCGTACATGTGGCCGCCCCAGTTGAGCACGTAGGGCCCGCGGGTCTCGCTGTGCACTCGGCCGCCCACGCGAGGCGCGGTCTCGAGTATCTGCACGTCCCAGTGCCGTAGCCGCCATGCGGCGGAGAGACCCGCCAGGCCGCCTCCAATGATTACCGCGTCTTTCACAGCTTCTCGCTTCCTCGAAGATGGACGCCGAATGTGTACGTGATCAATGATCATACAAGCATTTCAAGTGTCGTATCTACCACGAAAGCACCGAGTTCTCTCGTCGCGGTTTTGTGCGGCAACGTTCGCTCCGGGGCGCAAAACGACTCTTGACAGGTGCGGGGAGCGCCCTCTACGGTGAAACAAGATAAGTGATCATCGATCATCTATCGCCTTGCTTCTTCAGTGCTCAAAGCTTCTTCAGTAGCCTGACGAAGAACTCGATAACGGGACACCTCCGGGTGCAGAGGTCAACGGAGACTTGCATGGAAATACTGTCTGCAATCAGCAACTGGGTATGGACGCCCATGGCGTACTTCGCCCTGGCCGTCGGTTTGTTCTTCACCTGGCTCACCCGGGGCGTGCAGTTCCGGCGGCTGCCAGACATGATCAAGCAGCTGCGCACGGGCGAAGGCGGAGAGGGCGGCCTCTCGTCCTTCCAGGCACTCGCCCTGACCCTCTCGAGCCGAGTGGGCGTCGGAAGCATCGCGGGCGTGGCAACCGCCATTGCCGCGGGCGGGCCGGGAGCGCTGCTGTGGATGGCCATCACCGGTCTCCTCTGCTCTACGGCGGCCTACGCCGAGGCCGTTCTGGCGCAGGTCTACAAGCGCCGAGTGCACGGTGAGGATCGCGGCGGCATGCCCTACTACGTCAAGTACGGCCTCAAACTGCCCTGGCTGGCGGCCGTTCTGGCGATCATGGCCTTCGTCGGCTACGGCTTCATCTTCCCCGGTATCCAGGCGAACAACATCGCTTCGAGCGCGCAGCTCGCCTTCGGTCTCGAGCCCTGGATCACCGGCCTCATCGTCACGGGCATTCTCGCCCTGGTGATCCTGGGCGGCACGAAGCGCATCGTCAGCGTCGCCCAGGCCGTCGTTCCCTTCATGGCGATCGGCTACCTGCTCCTCGCTCTCGTGGTCGTGGGGATGAACATCACCGAGGTGCCGGCCGCACTGTGGCTGATCGTCAGCTCCGGCATGGGCATCGACTCGGTCTTCGGCGGCGTCATCGGCTACGCGGTCGCCTGGGGCGTGCGTCGCGCGATCTTCGCCTCCGCCACCGGTCTCGGCGAGGGCACCTTCGCGGCCGCCGCGGCACGGGCCAGCCACCCCGGCAAGCAGGGCATCATCCAGGCGTTCAGCATCTACATCGACGTGCTGCTGGTCTGCATGGCGACGGGCCTTATGATTGTGCTGACGAACAGCTACCACGTGATCGACCAGATTCGCGGCGGCTTCATCGTGGACCACGTGCCCGGCATCATCGCGGGCCCGAACTTCGTGCAGAACGCCATCGACGTGACGATTGTCGGCTGGGGTGCCGTGTTCATCGCGGCCGCGGTCTTCATGTTCGCCTTCACCTCGCAGATCTTCTTCTTCTACGTGGCCATGACGAACCTGGTCTTCCTGCAGGGAGACAAGACGAGCCGCTGGCTCGAACTGCTGCTCAAGGTGGGTGCCCTGGCAATCGCCTTCATCGGCTCCGTCATCAGCGCCGACATGATGTGGGCGATCGGCGACATCGGCTACGGTCTGATCGCCTGGGTGAACCTGCTCTCCGTGCTGATCCTGACCCCGGTGGTGCGCAAGATCAACCGCGACTACGACCGGCAGCGCGCACTCGGCATCGATCCCACCTTCGACCCCAAGGAACTGGGGATCACCGGTGCCGAGTGGTGGGAGGACGAGCTGAAGGAGTTCGAGGTGGAGGCCAAGACCGACACCGCCTGGAAGGAACCCAGCCCGTGAGCTCGGCGACACCGTCAGCAGCAGAGTTTCGAGTAACGAGATAGAGAGAGCGTCCCATCATGGAATCCGTCATTGTAGGAGTCGACGGCAGCGAGCAGTCGCGACGTGCGCTGCTGTTCGCACTGGAGCGGGCACGGCTGAAAGAGTGGCGCGTGCACATCGTGCACGTCGTCAACTGGTCGCGCTGGTACGACTCGCCGAATCTGCGCGACCTCGAGCAGCGGCCCACCCGCATCAAGGAAGAGCGCGAGTCGGTGCAGCGCACGATGCTCGATCCGCTGGTCGAGGAGTTGCAGCGAGAGAACCTCGCCGAAGGGCTCGAAGTGCAGACCTCGATCCACTTCGGTCGCCCGTCGGAGGTACTCTCAGAACTCGCGTTGAAAGAGGATCACGGCATCATCATCATCGCCCGCACGGGCGACTCCAACCTCAAGCAGGCCATCTTCGGCAGCACCGCCAACCGACTCGTGCAGCACGCACCTGTGCCGGTGGTCGTGGTTCCGTAACCCACCCAAGGAGAGCAGTATGTTTCGACGAGCGAGTGCAGGTCTCGCGGCCGCCGTCTTCGTGACGGTGGGGCTCGCGGCCTGTAGCAGTTCGGATTCGGCATCGGTGCCGGCCAACTGCGAGCCAGAGCACGACTTCACGACGATCAGCGAGGGCGTGCTCACCGTATCGACCTACCCGCTGCCGCCGTACACCAACGTGCTCGACCGTAAGCAGACGGTCGACGGCACCGCGTACACGGTCGGCGGCACACTGGTCGGGGTCGACGGCGATATTCTCGCCGACTTCGCGGCCAACGAGTGCCTGGAACTCGAGGTGCACACGACGGCTGCCGCAGCGGTGATTCCGACGGTGCAGGCCGGGGCCGCCGATGTCGGCGCGGGCAACTGGTACCGCACCGAAGAGCGAGCCAAGATCGTTGACCTGACGGAGCCGATCTATGCCGACAAGGTGGCCATCATCTCACCCGACGGCGCGTCGAGCTTTGCGGAGCTGGAGGGCCGCAAGGTCGGCACGGTGGTGGGCTATCAGTACGTCGCAGATCTGCGCGACCTCTTCGCCGAGAACCTGGTGCTGTACAACTCGCCGCTGACGATGTTCCGGGCGCTGGAGGACGGCGACATCGACGCCGCGGTCGACACGGTCGGCGTGGGCGAGGAGTTTACGCGCGAGAACGATCTGGTGGTGAAGGAAGCGGAGCCCGACAAGGCCGTCGCCGCGTCTCTGAAGCCCGGTCAGTCGGCCTTCATCGTGCAGAAGGGGCAGGACGACCTGCTCGCCGCGCTCAACGCCACCATCGACCGGCTGCGCGAGAGCGGGCGTCTGGCCGAGATTCTCGAGGAGCACCGTCTGGATCCGGCTGCCGCCGAACCGGGCGATCCCTTCTTGATCAAGGATTAGCGCAGCGTTCGCAGGGTGCCGTGTTCAAGGGGGCTGTCGAGCCGATGAGGGTTCGACAGCCCCCTTCGTTCGCGCGGATAGGTATAGGACTCGGCCTCCCCGTCATTCTGCGCGCAGTCGCAGAATCTCACGCCGAATCCAGCGAGTCGGGCGCAGGACGACGAACGCAGCTCGTCCGCGTGATCAGTGAGCCGGATATGAACCGCGTGCTCCCTGTGTGAACCGGGTGTTACGGCCGGGTTAGACTGGTGGGCATGGCGCTACCCAGACTCGACTCGAATCCGCGCGTGGGAGATCAGGTCTTCGAGGCGATTCACTCCGCGATCATGAGCGGCGATTTTCCGGGCGGGTACCGGTTGCAGCCGGGAGAGCTCGCGGTCGATCTCGGCACCAGCATCATGCCGGTGCGCGAGGCGATCAAGCGTTTGAAGGCGCTCCAGCTCGTTGAAGAGGTACCGTACCGCGGTGCCGTGGTGAAGATGCTCAGCTACGAAGAGCTGCTGCACATCTACACCGTGCGCAAACTGCTGGAGGTCGAGGCGACCGCGCTCGGTGCCGCGCACGTCACGGCCGAAGACATCGCTCGGGTGCGCAGCGGTTGTGCCGCGATGTCTGAGGCACTCGACAGCAACGAGGTCTCCGAATATATTGATCGCGACGAAGAAGCTCTTGAGCAGATCTATCAGGCGTCGGGCAACCCGGTGCTGATCGACACCATTCGCGTGCTCTGGTCGCGTTGCCGTCCGTTCAAGATCGCGGGGGTGCGAGCCCAGCTCGAGGCCGGCGATACCGGGCCGCTGCTGGTGCACCAGCTCAGCCTCATCGACGCCCTGGAACGCGGCGACGCCCCCGCCGCCGCAGAGATCACGGCCGAGTCGCTCGACGCGGCGATCGAGCGCATTCGAAACGCGATCAGCGAAGAAGCAAACTAGCGATCTCCTCCGCGACGCGTCGCGCCTCGGCATAGGCACCGTGCGTGCCGGCCGATTCCGAGGAGTAATCTCCCGCGAAGTGCAGCGTGCCGTCGACCGGGCGCTGAATCTCGGCGAGCGCGGTGTGCCGCTCGGGGGTGAGCAGCGAGAAGCAGTGCTCCCACGAGCGGATCTCGGCACCCAGAATGTGCCCTCGCAGGCCCGGCGCGACCGCGAGAAACTGCTCGATCCACTCGTCGAGCACACCCGAGTCGGCGCGATTGGCCTCTGACAGGTACCCGGAGACGTTGCCGTAGCAGACGAACTGCGCGATCCCCCCGTCGCGATGGGGCCGCGGGTTGATGACGACGTCGAACGGTCTTCCCGGTGTGATGACGAAGGCCCAGTCGTCGTAGTTCGCCTGTGCTGCCGAGTTCGGGATCGCGTCCGCCGCTGATGCCGCTGACGCTGCGGACGCCGCCTCCGCAGCGGTCCACGTGTCGACGACGACCCCCATACCGTCGAACCAGGAGTCTTCACGTGCGCGAGCGCCTCGGATTTCCACTCCGGCAGATCGACGACGTCGGAGATCCTGGGCGCAGGAATCGCCAGCACGACCTGCGGGGCGCGATACTCCTCTTCGAACCCCGGGTGTCCCGCGAGGTCGTGTCCGCTCACCACCCAGTCGCCGCTGTCTGAACGCTTCACCCTGTCGACCCGGAAGTTCGTGCGCACCTCGGTGGTCGTGAGGCTCCGCTCGAGTGCGCGGGGGATTGCGGCCATGCCCTCGGCGGCGAAGAGGCGATTGTTCTTCTCGTGCACGAGGTAGCTGGCGAAGTATCTGAGCGCGTAGGCGGCGCTCAGTTCGGAGGGGTGGGCGACCGAGCCGCCGCGAATAGCCGACACGAGGATCTGCTGAACGTCGGGCGGCAGATCCTCGATCTGATCCTGCGCCGAGGTCACGCTCATCGCGGCTGAGGTCGGAGCGAGGTTCCCCTCGTTCGTGTTCTCGAAATAGACCTCGGCGGCGCGCTCGAAGAAATCGCTGAGTGCTTGCCGCGACTCGGCGGAAAGCGGCAGGCTGTTCGCGAGTTCGGCGTTGTCGCGCGAGACGACGGTCGTGCCGTCGACGCTGATGCCCACGGTCTCGGGTTCGAAGCGGAGCAGTTCGACACCGAGCTCCGAGGCGAGCTCGTGGGCCGGTGTACCGGCGTAGACGAACATCGCCCCGAGGTTGATCGGCTCGCCGTGCACGACACGGGTCAGCGTCCTGCCGCCGCAGTGCGACTCCTCTTCGAGCACGACGGCCGAAACGCCGGCGCGTTCGAGAAAATAGGCGGTGGCAAGACCGGCGGGGCCGCCGCCGACGATGATGACTTCTGGCACTGGCGTGATCCTCTGGAGATGTGGTGGCGAAAATGCGGGTGGAGACGTGTTGACGGGGACGCCGGAGGCCGGGTGACGACGGATCGCCACCCAGCCTCCGGTAGTGCGCTGTTAGCTCTTAGAGCTCGTTCGGCTCGCCGGGCTCGCCCACGGCGGGATCGATCCCGTACTCCTCGAGGATCTTCTTGATGGTGCCGTCTTCGCGCAGCGTCTCGATGTTCTCGTCGATCGCCTTGCCGAGATCTTCGTTGTCGAGACTCGACGGCCACATGACCTGGCCCACCTTGTCGAACTGGGGCACGTTCTTGTTCGGCGTCACGTCAACGATCGTGGCACCCTCGATCGGCACGGACTGGAAGCGGTAGCTCGCCGATGCGGCCGAGGCCACGAGCGCGTCGATGCGGCCCGCGGCAAGGTCGCCGTAGACCGACTCGTCGTCCTGGTAGACCTTGAAATCGTCGCCGAGCCACTTCTGCAGGCTGTCGTTCCAGAGGTTGCCGGCGACCGAGCCGACCTTCTTGCCCTCGAGGTCGTCGCTCGTGATGCCGCTGGTCGAGACGATGGCCTGCGGGTCGCTCCAGAGCGGGTTGCTCATGTGCACGATCTCGGCCCGCTCCTTGGTGCGCAGCCAGTTGCCGGATCCGAGGTCGGCGCGACCGGTCTCGACCGACGGGATCACCGCGCCCGCACCGCCCGAGGTGACGACCGTGAGCTTGAGGCACTCGAGCTTGGCGATCTCGGTGAGCAGGTCGCCCTCGGTGCCGGTGAGGCCGTCGCCCTCGACGAGCGTGGCCGGGGGGTAGTCGTAGCTGGCGACGGTCAGCTCACCCGGGGTGACCGTGGTGAACTCGTGGGCCGGAGTGCAGTCGGAGTCAGCGGCCTCGCCGCCGCCCGACGAGCACGCGGTGAGCGATGCGGCAGCGGTGAGCGACACGACGCCGAGAGCGAACAGCCGCCCGGCCTTGCGCGGGAAAATGGACATGGTTTTCCTTTCTGATCGAACGCGAGGCGCGTTCGGGGATGGTGAGATGAGAAGTTGAGAACGGCCGTTACGAGCGCTTGAGGTGACGGTTCAAACGCCACTCCAGCACTCGTACCAGGCCGAGGAACGCGAGCGTCACCGCGGCGTAGATCAGGCCGGTGAGGATGTAGACGCTCAGGTACTGGAAGGTGATCGAGGCGACCTCGAAGGCCTTCGACATGAGCTCGGGCACCGCGATGACGAACGCCAGGGCGCTGGCCTGGAACACGAGCACGGCGAGGCCGGCGAGCGGAGGCACCGAGATGCGCAGGGCCTGGGGCAGGATGACTATTCTGAACCCCGTCCAGCGGCTGAACCCGGAGGTGAGCGCGGCCTCCTTCTGCCCCTTGGGCACCGCGGCGAGCCCGGCGCGGAAATACTCCGACGCGTACGCCGCGGTGTTCCAGGTCATCGCGATGATGGCGGTGGTGAGCGCGGTGAGTGTGACGCCGGCCTCGGGAAGGCTGAAGTAGAGCAGGTAGAGCAGCACCAGGGCGGGCAGGCCGCGGCCCACCTCTACCAGCACGAATGAGATCCAGCGAAACACCGCGAAGCGGGTTTCGGCCATGACCGCAAACAGCAGGCCGAGCGGAAACCCGAAGAGCAGGGCGAGACCGGTCAGCTGCAGGCTGACGCCGAGCCCGGGTGCGAACCGGGGGAGCCACTCGATCCAGTCGGTGATGAATTCCATCAGGCCACCCCAATCTTTCTGCGGAGCGTGAGATCGACGCGTCGCGAGACGACCGCGATGATGAGGCTGATAATGATGTAGAGCAGGCCCGCGATCGTGAACGACAGGAGACCGTGGTGGAACTGCTTGGCGGTCTGCTGAGAGAAGAACGTGATCTCTTGCACGCCGATGGTCGAGGCGAGCGCGGAGTCCTTGAGCAGGCCGATCGCGTAGGTGGCGATCGCCGGCAGTGCGACGCGGAAGGCCTGCGGGCTGATGACGTGGAACGCGGTCGTGCCCGAGCTCATCCCCAGCGCGTAGGCGGCCTCTCGCTGACCGGCGGGAATGCTGAGCAGCCCGGAGCGGTAGATCTCGGCCATGAAGGCCGAGGCGATGAGGGAGAAGCCGATGATCGCGGCCTGCAGGGTGGTGAGTCGCAGCGCGTACTGCGGCAGCCCGAAGTAGATGAGAAAGAGCCAGGTGATCGGCGGAATAACGCGAACGATGTTGATGTAGAGCGTTGCCGCTCCGCGGATCACGACGAAGCGGGATCGGGCCGCGGCGACGAGCACTAGGCCGATGACGCCGCCGATCACCAGTGATGCGAAGGTGACGTAGAGCGTGAGCCCGATGCCGCGGGAGATGGTGGCGAGAAGGTCGAAGAACATTGCGGGGTCACCGATCCAGCACGGCTTTGAGAAACTGCCGGGTGCGCTCGTGCGTGGGCTCGGACATGACCTGCTTGCTCGGCCCGAGCTCGAGCACGCCGCCGTCGCCGAGCACCATGACCCGATCCGAGACGTCGCGCGCGAAGTGCATCTCGTGGGTGACCACGAGCATGGTCATGCCCTCGTCGGCGAGGTCGCGCATGACCGCCAGCACCTCGAGGCCGATCTCGGGATCGAGGGCTGAGGTGGGCTCGTCGAAGAGCATGACCTTCGGCGAGAGCGCGAGTGCGCGCGCAATCGCGATGCGCTGCTGCTGACCGCCCGAGAGCCGGGCGGGGTACTCGCCGGCCTTGTGGGGCAGGCCCACGCGCTTGAGCAGTTGTTCGGCGACCTCCTGCGACTCTTCCTTGCTGCGCCCGAGCACCTTGCGCTGCGGCAGCGTGATGTTCTCCATGACGGTGAGGTGCGGGAAGAGGTTGAAGCTCTGGAAGACCATGCCCGTGACGCGACGCAGGTGGTCGAGGCTGGCCTTGTCGGGGCGCTTCTCGCCCGCGACGACGCGCGCGCCGCCGATGGTGATGGTGCCCTCGGTGGGCACCTCGAGGTAGTTGAGGCAGCGCAGGAAGGTGCTCTTGCCGCCGCCGGACGGGCCGATGATCGAAACGACCTCACCCTCGTCCATCGTGAGGTTCACGTCTGACAGCACTCGGTGCTTGCCGTAGCTCTTGCCGAGGCCGGAAACCTGCACACCTCCCGTCAGCGAGATGGGGGATGTCTGCGTCCCGAAGCTGAAGACCATAGTTCAAGTTCTCCCTCATGGTTTGGCGTTCGACCCCGAACGCTCGAGCAACTCAAGACCAACTCAACACCTAAATTGATCGATGATCATCGATCAGAGATCATATCGTGATATAACTGTGATCTATGAGGGTGAATTTCACTCACGGGGGAGCGCCGAGCGGCAGGCTCGCGCGAATGGCTGACGCCTGTTGCGCCGGTTCGATGCGAGGCATCGAACCTCGGGTGTGCGGCGACGCCGGAGGCGCTGGTGGCGGGGTCGTCGGCGCAGCCGCGCAGACGGTGCGCTCGCACCCGGCTGTTGCTCCGAGCCTGACGTCTCGGAGTCTGGGAACTCGGAGTCTGCAGCCTCGGAGTTCGGGGCGTCGGCGGTTACAGAACCGCGCGCACGCTCTCGTCGAAGTGGCGCACATGCTCGCCCGCGAGGGCGGCCGCACGGTCTTCATCGCCGTCGAGAATCGACTGCAGCAGGTCGATGTGCTCGCGAAGGTGGCCGGAAATGTCGGGAATGCGATCCCGAACTACGCACCAGATGCGGGTGGCCAGGTCGTCGAGGCGGATGAGGGTGTCGGTCAGGTGGCGATTGTCGGTGGAGAAGTAGATGAGCCGGTGCACCTCGAGGTCGAACTCGAGCAGCTTGCGCTGGTCGCGCAGCGGGTGCAGCTGCTGGATCGCGGCGATCGTCTCCTCGTAGCCGGCGCGCAGCGAGCCTCCGCGCGTGCGGGCGGCCTTGCGCGCGACGAGAGGTTCGAGCACCGTGCGAATCTCGGAGATCATGGCGAGGTCTTTGATGTCGACGTTCGTGGCGAAGGTGCCGCGTCGAGGGAAAGACACGACCAGATGATCGTTCTCGAGGCGCTTCAGCGCCTCGCGGATGGGGGTGCGTCCCAGGCCGAGCTCGGCGGTCAACAGCACCTCGTTAATGGCCTCACCGGGCGGAATGTCGAGCATGATGAGTCGGTATCGCAGGGCCTCGTAGGCGCGGTCCGCTTTGGACATTTCAACTGCAACATCGGCCATCGGGGGCATGGATTTCCTTTCCCGTTTGGTCTAGCATATAAGGGCCGTAGTGATATATTAGTTGGCGATCAATCGTCGAAAATGTTGAAGGAGTTTCAATGACGCAACCAGGCCCCTTCGAGAGCGGTGCCGCATTCGAGAGCATCGCCCCGGCAGAGCTCAATGACACCATCGCCGAGCTCGATCCGGAGGTCGCTGGTCATATCGATGCTGAGCTCGTGCGTCAGCGTGATGGTCTCGAGATGATCGCTTCGGAGAACTACGCGGCGCAGGCCGTGATGCAGGCGCAGGGTTCGGTGCTCACGAACAAGTACGCCGAGGGCTACCCTGGCAAGCGCTACTACGGCGGCTGCGAGCACGTCGACGAGATCGAAACGCTCGCCATCAACCGCATCAAGAGCCTGTTCGGTGCCGAGTTCGCGAACGTGCAGCCCCACTCGGGCGCGCAGGCGAACGCGTCGGTGATGCACGCGTTGATCAAGCCGGGCGATACCGTGCTGGGTTTGAACCTCGCGCACGGCGGGCATTTGACCCACGGGATGCGCATCAATTTCTCGGGTCGGCTCTACAACATCGTCCCCTACGGTGTCGATGCCGAGACCTACCGGGTGGATATGGCCGAGGTGGAGCGCCTCGCGCTGGAGCACCGCCCGCAGCTCATCATCGCGGGCTGGTCGGCCTACCCCCGTCAGCTCGACTTCGCCGAGTTCCGTCGCATCGCGGACGCGGTGGGGGCGTATCTGATGGTGGATATGGCGCACTTCGCGGGCCTCGTGGCCGCGGGCCTGCACCCGAGCCCGGTCCCGTATGCGCATGTCACGACGTCGACCACGCACAAGACCCTGGGCGGCCCCCGCGGCGGCATTATCCTGTCGAACGACGCCGATATCGCGAAGAAGATCAACTCGGCTGTGTTCCCCGGCCAGCAGGGCGGCCCGCTCGAGCATGTGATCGCGGGCAAGGCGGTGTCGTTCAAGATCGCTGCCAGCGAGGGCTTCAAAGCACGCCAGTTGCGCACCCTCGCGGGTGCGAGCATCCTCGCGGAGCGGCTCTCGCGGGCGGATGTTGCCGCGTGCGGGATCACAGTGTTGACGGGTGGCACGGATGTGCACCTCGTGCTCGTGGATCTGCGGGACTCCTCGCTTGATGGTCAGGCTGCTGAGGATCTTCTCGCGGCGGTCGATATCACGGTGAACCGGAACGCGGTGCCGTTCGACCCCAGGCCGCCGATGGTGACGAGCGGGCTGAGGATCGGGACGCCCGCGCTCGCGACTCGCGGGTTCGGGTCCGAAGCGTTTACGGAGGTCGCCGATGTGATCGCGGAGACCCTGATCGCGGGCACCCAGGCTGAGGGCCCCGACCCCGAGACTCTCGCGGGCCTCCGCGACCGCGTCACCACACTCGCCACCACACACCCCCTCTACCCCAACCTCAAGTCGATCGGAGCGGAGTAAATGGCCGACCTGCTGCCGGAGCACCCGGCATTCCTCTGGCGCAACCCCGATCCGAAGCCCGGGTACGACGCCGTCATCGTGGGCGGCGGCGGGCACGGGCTCGCAACAGCCTACTACCTTGCCAAGAACCACGGCATGACCAACATCGCCGTGCTCGAACGCGGGTGGCTCGGCGGCGGCAACATGGCGCGCAACACCACCATCATCCGCTCGAACTACCTGTGGGACGAGTCGGCGGGAATGTACGAGCACTCGCTGAAGCTCTGGGAGCAGCTGCCCGAGGAGCTCGAATACGACTTCCTGTTCTCGCAGCGCGGCGTGATGAACCTCGCGCACACCCTGCAGGACGTGCGCGAGTCGCAGCGCCGGGTCAACGCCAACGTGCTCAACGGCGTCGACGCCGAGTGGCTCACGCCCGACCAGGTGAAAGAGCTGTGCCCCATCATCAACACGAGCGACGACCTGCGCTACCCGGTGATGGGCGCGACCTACCAGCCGCGCGCCGGCATCGCCAAGCACGATCACGTCGCCTGGGCCTTCGCGCGCAAGTGCGATGAGATGGGCGTCGACATCATTCAGAACTGCGAGGTGACCGGTTTCGTCAAGGACGGCGATCGCGTAGTCGCCGTCGAGACCTCGCGCGGGTGCATCGAGGCGAAGAAGGTCGGCCTCGCGGCCGCCGGTCACTCGTCGATGCTCGCCGAGATGGCCGGGTTTCGGCTGCCGATCCAGTCGCACCCGCTGCAGGCGCTCGTCTCGGAGCTGTTCGAGCCGGTGCACCCGACCGTCGTCATGTCGAACCACGTGCACGTCTACGTGTCGCAGGCGCACAAGGGCGAACTCGTGATGGGTGCCGGCATCGACCAGTACGTGGGATACGGCCAGCGCGGCGGTTTCCACGTCATCGAGGAGCAGATGGCCGCCGCGGTCGAGCTGTTCCCCATCTTCGCGCGCGCGCACCTGCTGCGCACCTGGGGCGGCATCGTCGACACCACCTTCGACGCGTCGCCGATCGTCTCCAAGACGCCGGTCGACGGCATGTACGTCAACTGCGGCTGGGGCACCGGCGGCTTCAAGGGCACGCCCGGCGCGGGCTACACTTTCGCCCACACCATCGCGAGCGACGACCCGCACGAGTTGAACGCGGCATTCTCACTCGACCGTTTCGAGACGGGCCACCTGATCGACGAGCACGGCGCAGCCGCCGTCGCCCACTGAGCACTGAGAGGAACGCACGAACGATGCTTCTCATCAACTGCCCCGATGACGGCCCTCGCGACGAGGCCGAACTGCACTACGGCGGCCAGGCGCACATCGCCTACCCCGCCGACCCCTACGCGCTCGACGACCGCGAGTGGGCCGAGTACCTCTTCTACCGCGACAATCCCAAGGGCGTCTTCTTCGAGAGATGGGTCTGCCCGACCGGCAGTCGCAAGTGGTTCAACGTGGTGCGCGACACCGTCACCAACGAGATCCTCGCCACCTATCGCATCGGCGAGCCAGCCCCCCGACTCGACAACGGGTCTTCAGCAGCCACCGAAGGGAGCGCCCGATGACCGGGGCCCGCCTCAGCTCAGACAGCGCCTCCGCGCACAACATCGCGCGCGGAATCGACCGCTCGCGCGAGATCTCGTTCACCGTCGACGGCGAGGCCTACAGCGGCTTCGCCGGTGACACCATCGCGAGCGCGCTCATCGCCGCGGGTCGCGTGGAGTGCGGCGACTCGATGTATCTCGGCCGCCCGCGCGGCATCATCGCCGCGGGCGTCGAAGAGCCGAACGCCCTCGTCACGGTGAAGCGTCGCTTCGTCGGCGACATCGACGAGTCGATGCTCTCTGCCACCGTCGTCGAGATCACCGAGGGACTCGAGGCCTCCTACCTCAGCGGGCTCGGCGTTCTCGATCCCAGCACCGACGAGGCGCGCTACGAGCACAAGCACGTGCACACCGACGTGCTGGTGATCGGTGCCGGCCCGGCCGGCGTCGCGGCCGCACGCGAGGCCGCGAAGAGCGGTGCGCGCACGATCCTCATGGACAACCAGTCGGTGCCGGGCGGCTCGCTGCTCGACTCGCGCGGCGAGCGGATCGACGGCCTCGACGCGATCGACTGGGTGGCGGCCACCGTCGAGCGCTCGTCGTCAGCACCCGAGTTCACCTACCTGCCGCGCACCACCGCTGTGGGCAGCTACGACTCGAACTACGTCGTCGCCGTCGAGGATCGCAACGACGCGCTGCTCGCCGAGGCGCAGAACGGCAAGCCGCGCGAGGGGCAGCCCAAGCAGCGCATCTGGCACGTTCGCGCCTGCCAGGTGATTCTCGCGACCGGTGCCCACGAGCGGCCGATCGTGTTCGCGAACAACGACCGCCCCGGCATCATGCTCGCCGGTGCGGTGCGCAGCTACCTCAATCGCTACGGTGTCGCCGCGGGATCGCGCGTCGCCGTCGCCACGACCAACGACGCGGCCTACGCTCTCGTCGACGACCTGCACGCGGCCGGCATCGAGGTCGCGGCCGTCATCGACTCGCGCGCCGAGGCCTCGGCCCAGGCCGCCGTGACGCTCGACCGGACCGGTGCGCGCGCGATCTTCGGATCGGTCGTGGCAGACACCGCGGGTAGCGGTGCTGCCGGGCGCATCAGCTCGGTGACCGTCTCGGCAATCGACGACGAGGGATCCCTGATCGGCGACGCAGAGACGATCGAGGTCGACCTGCTCGCGGTCTCGGGCGGCTTCTCGCCGGTGGTGCACCTGCACACGCAGCGCCAGGGCAAGGTCGAGTGGAGCGACGAGGCGGCCGGTTTCGTGCCGGCGGCACCCGTCGCGAAGCAGGCGCTCGTCGGGGCCGTGACCGGTGACTACGCGCTCGGCGACGCACTCTCACAGGGGGCTCACGCGGGCCACCGCGCAGCGCAGGTCTGCGGCTTCAGGGCACCGCTCATGACGCCCGAGGCATCTTCGAGCGCGAACGCCTACGCGACCGGCTCGGTGCGCCCCGTCTGGCTCGTGCCCGGCGAGGGGGACGATCCGGGGGAGTGGCGCGACCACTTCGTCGACCTGCAGCGCGACCAGAGCGTCGCCGACGTCTACCGGGCCACCGGCGCGGGCATGCGCGGCATCGAGCACGTCAAGCGCTACACCTCCATCTCCACGGCGAACGACCAGGGCAAGACGAGCGGCGTGAACGCCATCGGCGTGATCGCCGCGGCGCTGAAGCAGCCCGACATGTCGGTGTTCGGATCCACCTCTCACCGCGCCCCCTACACCCCGGTCGCCTTCGCGGCGCTCGCGGGTCGCCGCCGCGGCGAGCTCTTCGACCCCGCGCGACTCACGTCGATCCACCCGTGGCACGTCGCTCGCGGTGCCGAGTTCGAAGACGTGGGCCAGTGGAAGCGGCCGTGGTACTACCCGCAGGCGGGGGAGAACATGGACGCCGCCGTGCTGCGCGAGTGCCGCGCGGTGCGCGAGTCGGTCGGTTTTCAGGACGCATCGACCCTCGGCAAGATCGAGGTGCGCGGAGCCGACGCCGGTGAGTTCTTGAACCGCATCTACACCAACGGCTTCGCGAAGCTCGGCGTGGGCAAGGCCCGCTACGGCTTCATGTGCACGCCCGACGGCATGGTGTTCGACGACGGTGTGACCCTGCGCGTCGCCGACGACCGCTTCTACATGACCACCACCACCGGCGGCGCCGCGAAGGTGTTCGAGTGGCTGGAGGAGTGGCACCAGACGGAGTGGCCCGAACTCGACGTCGTCTTCACCTCGGTGACTGAGCAGTGGTCGACGATCGCCGTCGTCGGCCCGAAGTCGCGCGAGGTGATCGCGAAGGTCGCCCCCGGGCTCGACGTGTCGAACGACGCGTTCAAGTTCATGGAGTTTCGCCAGGTCGAGCTGTCGAACGGTGTGCCCGCGCGCATCGCCCGCATCTCGTTCTCGGGCGAGCTGGCGTTCGAGGTCAACGTCGAGACCTTCTACGGTCTGTCGACCTGGGAGCTCATCGCCGAGGCTGGTGCCGAGTTCGACATCACGCCCTACGGCACCGAGACCATGCACGTGCTGCGCGCCGAGAAGGGCTTCATCATCGTCGGGCAGGACACCGACGGCACGGTGACCCCCCAGGATGCCGGCATGGACTGGATCGTGTCGAAGCTCAAGGACTTCGTGGGCAAGCGATCCTACAGCCGCATCGACACCGCCCGCGAAGATCGCAAGCACCTCGTCGGCGTGCTGCCGGTGGACAAGACCTTCCGCCTGCCCGAGGGCGCGCAGCTGGTCGCGGCCGGCACGCCGATCACCCCCGAGCAGGGCCCGGTGCCCATGATCGGGCACGTCACCTCGTCGTACAACTCGGCGGCGCTCGGTCGCACCTTCGGCCTCGCGATGGTCGTCAACGGCCGCAACCGGCACGGTGAGATCGTGCAGGCACCGCTCGGCGGCGAACTCATCGACGTCGAGATCACCTCTCCCGTTTTCTACGATCCCGAAGGGAACCGTCGCGATGGCTGACAGCACCGCGGTCGCAAGCACCGCTGATTTGGACCGACTGCGCGTGTCGCCGGCAGCTCACCTCGCCTACGCCATGGGCGTGGCGTCGGCCGAGGCTCCGGCGGCCGTCACACTGCGCGAGATCCCGTTCGCGCTGCAGGTCGGGCTGCGCGCCCGGCCCGGGAGCCCGTCGGCCCAGGCGCTCGAGACGGCGCTTGGCGTGACGCTGCCGAAGGGACTCGGCGAGGTCACGGGCGACGCCGACGCACTGCACGTGATCTGGCTCAGCCCCGACGAGTTTCTCGCGGTCGACGTCTCGCGCCGCCAGCAGCCCGGCGACACCGACGCCGCGGAGACCGCGCTCGACGGGCTTCCCGGCCAGGCGGTCGATCTCTCGGCCAACCGCACCGTTCTCGAGCTGAGCGGCGGCCACGCCCGCGACGTGCTCGAGAAGGGGTGCCGCGCCGACCTGCACCCGCGGGAGTTCCCCGTGGGGGCGGCGCTCTCCACGCAGCTCGGCCAGGTCGCGCTGATCATTCACCGCTCGGCAGAGCAGGGCTACCGGCTCTACCCCCGCGCCTCGTTCGCCGACTACACCGTGCGCTGGCTCATCGACGCCATGACGGAGTACACGGCGGCCGAGGTCGACCTCGACGACACGGCGACGGGGGCCGAGGTTCCATAGTGACACTCAGCGTTCTCGACCTCTTCTCCATCGGCATCGGGCCCTCTTCGTCGCACACGGTTGGCCCGATGCGAGCGGCGCGGCGCTTCGTCGCGGAGCTCGACGAGCAGGGAATGCTCGAATCGGTCGGTCGCGTCGAAGCGGGCCTCTTCGGCTCGCTCGGCGCGACCGGCATCGGTCACGGCTCGGACATCGCCGTGCTCATCGGGCTCAGCGGATTCGATCCCGAGACGCTCGACCCCGATGTGGTGCCCGAGCTGGTCGCCGGGGTCAAGGAGAACCGCACGCTGCAGCTCGGCGGCGTGCGGCCGATTCGCTTCGACTTCGCGGCCGACATCAGACTGCAGGGGCGCAAGCTGCTGCCGGGGCACCCGAACGGCATGACGCTCACGGCCTACGACCGCTCGGGCGGCACGCTCTACTCGCGCGACTACTACTCCATCGGCGGCGGTTTCGTCGTCACAGCGGAGGAGCTCGACACGCCGCCGCGCAACGACGGCGTGCGCGAGCCGCTGCCCTTCGACGACGCGGAAGAGCTGCTGCTTCGCTGCTCCGAGTCGGGGCTGTCGATCGCGGGGGTGATGCTCGCCAACGAACTCGTCAAGCACGAGGAGTCGGAGGTGCGCGAGGGACTGCTCGCGATCTGGGACGTGATGCAGGAGTGCGTCGAGAACGGTTGCCACCGCACCGAGCCCATCCTGCCCGGCGGGCTCAGGGTGAAGCGGCGGGCACCCGACCTGATGCGGCGACTGCAGGAGCAGTCCGCGGCCGGCAGCGACGCGGGCGGGTTTCTCGCGATGGACTGGGTCAATCTCTACGCGCTCGCGGTCAACGAGGAGAACGCCTCGGGCGGTCGCGTGGTGACCGCACCGACGAACGGTGCGGCCGGCATCATCCCCGCGGTGCTGCACTACTACGCCCGCTTCATCGACGACGGCACCGACACCGACGCCCGCGTGGTCGAGTTCTTGCTGACCGCCGGTGCCGTCGGCTCACTGATGAAGCGCAACGCCTCTATCTCGGGTGCCGAACTGGGTTGCCAGGCCGAGGTCGGCTCAGCCTGCTCGATGGCCGCCGCGGGTCTCTGCGCGGTGCTCGGAGGCACCCCGGATCAGGTCGAGAACGCGGCCGAGATCGGTCTCGAACACAACCTGGGGCTCACCTGCGACCCCGTCGGCGGGCTCGTGCAGGTGCCCTGCATCGAGCGCAACGCGATCGCCTCAGTGAAGGCCATCAACGCCGCACGGCTGGCGCTCGCGGGCGATGGCTCGCACAGGGTGACGCTCGACCAGGCGATCACCACCATGCGCCAGACCGGCCTCGACATGAAGTCGAAGTACAAGGAGACCTCGCGCGGCGGCCTCGCCCTGAACGTCATCGAGTGCTGAACCGCTCGCGGCCGAGTGCTTCACTCGCGCCCCGTGCTACCGAGTGCGCCCCGTTCCAAACATTTGGAACGGGGCGCACTGCTGTGGAACGGGGCGCGCAGGTGTTGTGCACGATCTCCCTTCGCGGTGACGGTGAGCGCCGATTCCGGTGCGAAGTTTCTCAGAGACGAAATGCTTTCGCCGGAATTCGCTCTGCCTGCCGTGGCTTCACCGACCACGAGACCCCTGAAATGGTGCCAAACGCATCGTTTCGTCGTCCGGAAAAATCGGCGTTGGTGACGAAACGTTTCGTCACTTAGCGTGGAATCAACGGCGAGAAGCAGCCACTCAGAGGTTCTTCGAGCGGGGTTCGGGAGTGATCTTCCGGGCTACGAGCTGTGCAAGGGCAGTACGGGCAATGGCGCTGGGAGGCATTGATGATCCGACTCGATTCGGTCTACTTCGACGGGCAATGGCAGCAGGTTTCATCCGACGCATCTCGCGTAGATGTCGTCTGCCCTGCCAACGGGCGGGTCGTTGCAACTCAGGCACGCTGCGCACCGGAGCAGGTGGACGCAGCGGTGGCATCGGCTCAAGAGGCTTTTTCCGGATGGGCGCACCTGGAACCGAGGCGGCGATCCGCGTATCTGAGGTCTCTGCTCTCACTCGTCGAGGAGCACGCGACCGAACTCGCCGAACTCGTGTCGCTCGAGATGGGTTCTCCCTTCGAATTCGCACTTGCCGAGCAGATCGGGACCCCGATCGCGATGATTGAGAACACGATCGAAGTTCTGGAGCGGTTCGAATTCGAGGAGGAGCTCGACAACTCTCTGATAGTGAAAGAGGCTGCGGGCGTGGTCGCGGCGATCACTCCTTGGAACTACCCCATTTACCAGTTGGTTGCCAAGGTCGTTCCCGCCCTGGCAGCGGGTTGCACCGTCGTCGTCAAGCCGCCGGAGCTCGCACCGATCTCCAGCGTGAGGTTCACCGAACTCGTCGACGAGGCGGGCTTTCCGGCTGGAGTGTTCAATCTCGTGCTGGGAAAGGGCACAGCTGTCGGCATGCAACTGGCCGGGCACCCCGGGGTCGATGTTGTCTCTTTCACGGGTTCGACCGAGGCCGGTCGTCAAGTTGCCGAACGCGCGGTGCAGGGCATCAAGCGCGTCTCTCTTGAACTCGGAGGGAAGTCTGCGAGCCTGGTTGCTCCCGGAGCTGATCTCGAGACCGCGGTGCGGAGCACGGTTGCCTACTGCATGGCGAATTGCGGCCAGTCCTGTTCCGCGTGGACGCGCCTGCTGATTCCAGTAGATGTGCTGGCTGAGGCTGAACGGTGCGCCGCAGAGGCCGCGGTTGAGGTTGAGCCGTCTCTCGGGCCGGTGGTTTCTGAGCGGCAGTACGAGGAGATCCAGGGATTCATCGAGCGCGCGATTGCCGATGGCGCGAGGGCCGTCGCAGGTGGGACCGGTCGTCCCGAAGGGATATCGGAGGGGCCGTATCCCCGTGCAACGGTGCTTTCCGGGGTGACGTCGGATCTTGAGATCGCGCAGAAAGAGGTCTTCGGGCCGGTGCTGTCGATCATTGCCTACGCGACGCTTGAGGAAGCCGTCGATATTGCAAACGATTCGGACTACGGACTTCACGGAGCGGTTTGGGCCGCAACCGATGAGGAGGCGCTCTCCATCGCGCGCCGCATCCGCACGGGGCAGCTTGATGTGAACGGTGGCGACTTCAACGTGGGAGCTCCATTCGGAGGATTCAAGCAGTCGGGCGTCGGCCGAGAACTCGGAAAATACGGGCTCGAGGAGTTCATCGAGCTGAAGTCGGTTCAGCTTCCGAAACGCTGAATCGTTCGACTTCGATAGACCAACAGAAAGGAACGGTCAGTGAAGATCAAAGCCGCAGTGTTCGAAGGGGTCGGTGAACCGATCAATGTCGAGGAGATCGAGCTCGAAGGACCGCGTGAGGGGGAGGTGCAGGTGAGGGTCGCCGCGACCGGCGTGTGCCACAGCGACTATCACGTGGTGAAGGGGGAGTGGGGGCGACGACACCAGTTGTTCTCGGCCACGAAGGCTCCGGCGTCGTCGAGGCAGTCGGACCCGGGGTGACGACCGTCGAGGTCGGTGACCACGTGGTGCTCTCCTGGGTGCCCTACTGCGGCAAATGCCGCTACTGCGTTGAGCGGCGACCTGCTCTGTGCCCCCAGGTGACCGAGGCTTCCTACGGGGCGGTTATGCTCGACGGCACCACTCGCTTCAGTAGGGGCGGCGATCCCGTGTACAGCTACTCCGCGATCGGCTCCTTCGCCGAGAGGATCATCGTTCCCGAGACCGGTGCGGTGCCGGTGCGCAAGGATGCTCCGCTCGACAAGATCTCCCTGGTGGGCTGCGCGGTTGCGACCGGAGTCGGTGCCGTTATCAACACCGCGAAGGTGCGCTCGGGCGACAGCGTTCTGGTGATCGGGTGCGGTGGGGTCGGTCTCTCTGCGATTATGGGCGCGAACCTCATCTCTGCGGGAAAGATCATAGCTGCCGACATGAATGACGCCGCACTCGAACGCGCGAAGCAGCTCGGAGCAACGCACACGATCAATACGCGCACCGAAGACCTCGCAGGTTCGGTCGCGAAGATCGTCGGTGAAGACGGGCTCGACTGGGCGTTCGAAGCGATCGGGCTGAAGCAGACGATCGAAGCCATGTACGACATCATTCGCCCGGGGGGAACCGCGGTGGTCGTGGGGCAGGCACCCGATGGAGTGAGGATCTCGATCGACCCTCTCGTCATGTCGGATCGCGAGAAGTCGTTGATCGGAAGCAGCTATGGCAGCTGTCATCCCGCGGTGGATTTTCCGAAGTTGGTAGACCTGTACATGGAGGGGAAACTCGACCTCGACGTGTTGATCTCGCGTACCGCACCCCTCGAGTCGGTCAACGAGGCGTTCGAAGCCATGGGGCGCGGTGAGGCCGCACGAACGGTACTCGTGTTCTGACCGACAGTGCCATAAGCGGGAGTAGCGGATCATGGAAGACAGCATCGAGGATACTCAACGTCGTTTCGAGGAGCGGCGTTCGACTCGCGGAAACGGCAGGGGCCGTCCCGGAATCGTTGATGTCGCCGCGATCGCAGAGGTCTCAGTCGGCACGGCATCTGATGCGCTGAACGGCAAGGGACGCATGAACCAGGCGACTCGTGCGCGAGTGCGCGCAGTTGCGAGTGCGCTCGGTTATTATCCGAGTGCACTCGGCAGGTCGCTGCAGCGCAATCGATTGGGAATGATCGGCTTGGCCATACGCACCTTCGGTGGCGATCCCCTGCAGTTTCTGACGGTGAGCTACTACACGAGGTTTCTCAACGCGGCCACGGTTGCGGCGCAGGAACGCGGGTTCGCGCTCGTGGCGCTTCCTCCCGGCGAGGCAGAGGTACTCGATGATGTTCCGCTGGACGGCGCGATTCTCACGGATCCGCCACCGAACGACCCACTGGCGAAAGAGCTGCACGCGCGCGGAATTCCGTTCGTGAGCGATCTTCGGCAGGTCGACGATCCGACGGCACTGTGCGTCGGAAACGACCAGGCAAAAGCGGTCTCAAAAGTCTGCGAGCACTTCTTCAGCCAGGGCACTCGCAGAATCGGGATCTTGGTCGCCGATAGCGCAGAGGACTACACCTTGCGGAGCCTGGAAGGGTTCGATGCGTGGATCGCGGCGCATCCGCAGGTTGTGGGCTGCGTCTCGCGCACAAACATATTGGACAGCGACAGCATTGAAGCCGCCGTTGCTCAGCTGCTCTCGCAGGATCTGCACGCCGTGTATACGACCGAGGCTCCGGTCGGATCGTATGTCGTCCGAGCGGTTCAGCGGCACCAGAGGTTCGCACCGGAGAAGAAGATCCTTGTCGCGTACTGTGCCGAGTTCGCGACAGACTCCCACATGGAGAACGTGACACGGTTGAGCCTTCACGCCGACGAGATCGCGCAAGAGGCAGTCGACCTTCTTGCAACGGTGCTTGAGGGGCGAGTACCCGAGAAGCCGCACCGGATCATCGAAACCTCGTTGCACGTCAGGGAGTCATCGGTGGCAAATCAACCTGAGCTGCCCGCCCAGAGGCAGCGCACACCATCAAAGAAAAAGTAGAAAGGCGAAGCATTGCTTGCAGCTTATGTAGATTCGATCAACCCGAACAGCCCGCTCAGCGGGCTCGTGGTCGGTGAAAGACCGTCTCCCAAGCCTCCGGAGGGGTGGGCCACCGTCACGGTGAAGGCGGCCGCGCTCAATCACCACGACATTTGGTCGCTGAAGGGTGTCGGGCTTAGAGAGGATCAGCTTCCGATGATTCTCGGTGGCGATGCCTCGGGTATCGACGAAGACGGAAACGAAGTCGTCGTGCACTCGGTGATCTCCTCGCCCGACTGGACCGGGGACGACACGCTGGACCCGAGACGCTCGCTGCTTTCGGAGAGATACGACGGCACCCTCGCTGAGCAGGTCGTTGTTCCCCGCAAAAACCTCGTCGCAAAGCCCGCCTCGATCTCCTTTGAAGAGGCTGCTTGCCTTCCGACGGCATGGCTGACCGCCTATCGGATGCTCTTCGGCAAACTCGATCTGGCTCCGGGATCGACAGTGCTCATCCAGGGTGCGGGTGGCGGGGTATCGACGGCTGCGATCACCCTTGCGAAAGCCGCCGGTTTGCGCGTCTGGGTCACGACGCGAAATGAAGCGAAGCAGCAGCTTGCGCGAAGCCTCGGTGCCGATGAGGTTTTCGAGTCGGGGGCAAGGCTGCCGGAACGAGTCGACGGCGTCGTCGACAATGTCGGTGAGGCGACCTGGGCTCACTCTCTCAGGGCTCTCAAGCCCGGCGGTGCTGTGGTGACCTGCGGTGCCACGAGCGGCCCCAACCCGGCCGCGGATCTCAACCGCGTGTTCTTCCTCCAGCTGCGCGTGCTCGGTTCGACGATGGGCAGCCGCGACGAACTCGGCCGGCTTCTTGCGCTGCTCGAGCACACCAGTATTCGCCCCCACATCGACTCGGTGCTTCCGCTGGCGGAGGCGAGGGCCGGGCTCGAACGCCTGGAGACCGGCAGCGTCCAGGGCAAGGTCGTTCTGGTGCCGTAACCCTACTCCTACCGCATCCGAACTGATCGCAACTTCCCCTCGGGTGAGGGGCGGGCTAATTGTCGTGCCCGTTCACGGTCTGCCCCTCACCCTCCACTCACTCCTGATACTCGAAGAAGAGGATCGCGCAAGCATGACCGAGTCCATCGAATCACTCCTGTATATCCAGAACGGTCCCGTCGTCGAGTTGCGGCTCAACCGCCCCGAGAAGCTCAACGCCATCAACGCTGAGTTGATCGACTCCCTGCAAACAGCGTTGGAGCGTGTTGCGCACGATGACGCAGTGAAGGTCGTACTGCTCTCAGGTGAGGGCCGCTCGTTTTCAGCCGGCTTCGACATGACCGAGGAGATCGAATCAGCGACGGAAACGCCTCATGAGTGGCTGCCCGTGCTGGAACGGGACAGCGCTCTCACGATGAGCCTCTGGGAACTGCCCAAGCCCACGATTGCACTCGTGCACGGTCACTGCCTGGGTGGTGCTCTGGAACTCGCTATGGCGTGCGACATGATCATCGCGGCAGAGAGTGCTCGGCTCGGTGAACCCGAGATCCTCTACGGATCCGGCCCGGTGACCCTGCTCCTGCCCTTCCTCATCGGTGCGAAGAAGACGAGGGAGTTGCTGTTCACCGGTGATTCGGTCACGGCTGCGGCGGCATGCGAGATGGGGCTGGTGAATCGCGTGGTTCCCGATGAGGAGTTGCGAGAGGCGGGTGCGCAGCTCGCGAGCAGAATCGCTCCCACACCACTAGCCGTACTGCAGATGACGAAGCGCATGCTCAACCGTGCGGAAGAGGCGAAGGGACTCCGTGCCGCCATCCGGAGCGGCATCGAGATCTCAGCGCTGATCAACGGTGCCGACACTCCCGAGCAGCGGGCCTTCGACGAAGTTTCGAAGACGCAGGGTCTCAAGGCCGCGCTGAAGTGGCGCAGCGAGCGCTACGCACAGAACTGAGCAGTTCTCAGACCGTACACGCGAGGTGCTTTCCGACAACGCAGTCGGCTGTTGCTCCTCGCACGAAGAAAGGAAACACAGTGACCTCCGTTCCACCGACTCCAGAGCCAAACGCGCCTCCGACGTCGATGATCGACCTCGGCAAGAAAAAGGGTGCCGCGCAGCTCAACCTACCAGTGTTCATCGGTTCGGCCGTGGTCATCGTGGCCTTCGTGATCTGGGCGTGGCTTGCGCCGGATCAGGCCGGTGACGTGATCTTCGGTGTGATGGGATGGGTGGCCGATACGCTCGGCTGGTACTACATTCTCACGGCCGCGATCATATTCGCGTTCATCGTCATCATCGCGATATCGAAATCGGGAAAGACGAAGCTCGGACCGGATCACTCGAAGCCGAAGTACAACATGTTCACCTGGGCTTCGATGCTGTTCGTTGCCGGGATCAGCACCGACGTCACCTTCTTCGCGGTGGCGGGCCCGGCGACGAACTACTTCACCCCGCCAGAGGGTGCACCGGAGTCGGCGGAGTCGGCTCGGCAAGCGGTCATCTGGACCATGTTCCACTGGGGACTCATGGGGTGGGCGATGTACGCACTCATGGGGCTCGCCTTCGGCCTGTTCGCCTATCGCTATCATCTGCCACTCAGCATTCGCTCGGCACTGGCACCGATCTTCGGCCGTCGTATCAAGGGTGCGGTGGGAGACATCGTCGAGATCGCGGCTGTCATCGGTGCCGTGTTCGGCATCGCTACGTCTCTCGGCATCAGCGTCATGTTTCTGCAGTACGGCCTGTCGATGTACATCGGGCTTCCGACCGGAACGGCATCGCTGACCGCGTTGATCGGCATCGCTGTGCTCATTGCGATCGTCTCCACGGTGTCAGGTATCGACAAGGGTATTCGCCGGCTCTCCGAACTGAACATCATTCTCGCGATTCTGCTGGTGGCATACGTCGTCTTCGCGGGCGACACCCGCTACCAGCTGAACGCCCTGGTGCAGAACGTGGGCGATTTCATCGCTCGGTTCCCGCACATGATGATGAACACCTTCGCCTACGACAACGGCCAGTCGAGCTACCCGGCTTCGGACTGGCTGGCCGACTGGACGCTCTTCTTCTGGGTCTGGTGGGTGGCTTGGGCACCCTTCGCCGGCCTCTTCAAGGCGCGCATCTCCCGCGGCCGCACGATTCGCCAGTTCCTCGGCGGGAGCCTGCTGATTCCGTTCGCGTTCATCCTGATCTGGATCTCGGTGTTCGGCAACGCCGCTGTTGCTCGCTTCCGGGTGGACCCCGAATATCTGCAGGGCTCCATCGAGGTGCCGGAGTCAGGCTTCTTCGTGCTGCTGCAAGACTATCCCGGGGGCATTCTTCGTCATCGGGCTGGCACTCATCACCGGTCTCGTCTTCTTCATCACATCGGCCGACTCGGGCGCACTGGTCGTCGCGAACTTCACCTCGCGCATGAACGTTGCCAACCAGGACAGTGCGCCGTGGCTGCGCGTGTTCTGGGCGGTCCTCACCGGAGCGCTCACGCTGGTAATGCTGTTCATCGGCGGCATCTACACCTTGCAGGCCGCAACCGTCATCATCGGGCTTCCGTTCTCGGTCGTCATGTACTTCATCATGGTCAGCATCTGGCGCACGCTTCGACAGGAACGGCTGGCGACCGAATCTCGTGAGAATGTGATGCGCGGGCTACTCGCGGGGCGTTCGGGCGGCAAGCGCGACAACTGGCGCAAACGTCTGGCCAGGCACGCAAGCTATCCCACCGCCGAACAGGTTTCAGAGTTCATCGGAGGCAAGGCGACCTCTGCTCTCGAAGATGTCGCCGACGAACTGCGCGAACAGGGCGCGGCGGTCGTGCTGACCAGGGGCAAAGACCCCCAGACGGAGCTTCCGTTCATCGATCTGCAGGTGCCCTTCGAAGATCAGGAGACCTTCCACTACCAGGTCTATCCAGTGGCCTATCCGGTCCCCAGCTACGCGTTCATGGACACGGATGTGGCAGACGCCTACTACCGGGCCGAGATCTTCCAGGCAGCAGGTTCGCAGCACCACGACGTCTACGGGTACTCGAAGAGGGAACTCATACAAGATCTTCTGGACTCCTACGAGGAGCACATGATGCTGCTCGCCTCCGGAACATCTGGAAGAGCCCGTTCCAAGAAGCAGAGCATCGAGCGGAGCGGCCCGATCGACTGGCTCGACGCCCGCGATGGCCTATACCGCGACTAGACCCCTCACCTCACCCTACTGAATCAACGGAGCAGATACGCATGACCCATCTCCCAAGCGGCACTGGCGAGCACCGAAGCCGATCCATTGCGGCCCTCTTCGATCCGCGGTCCATCGCCGTGATCGGAGCGAGTGACGACCCCGAGAAATATGGGAACTGGCTATCGACTCGCGCGCTTGCCGGTAGCCGACCCGCGTACCTCGTGAACTCGAGACGAGAACGTGTTCTGGGGCATCGAGCGTACTCGTCAGCGAGTGAGATCGAGAGTGATGTCGATCTTGCCGTAATCGCCGTTCCCGCCGCAGCGTTCGAGTCTGCGGTCGACGATGCCCTCGCTGCGGGTGCCAAGGCGATCGTCGGGATCACCGCGAACATCGGTGAGAGCGGTGAGCAGGGCCGGCTCCTGGAGCGCAGCATTGCCGAGCGCGTGCGGTCCGCGGGCAGCGTGCTGGTGGGGCCGAACTGTCTGGGGGTTTTCGACAGCACCACCGGCCTGGACGCCACGGTGAATCGCTTCGAACCGGGTGAGGTCGCACTGCTCTCGCAGAGTGGAAACGTTGCGCTCGATCTCGCCGACCAGCTCGCAGAATGCGGTTTGGGCATCTCTCGGTTCGTGAGCCTTGGAAATCAGGCGGACCTTGACGCTGCGGAACTCATCGACTCCTGTGTCGAGCACGCCGGCACGCGCGCCATCGCGATCTATACCGAAGGAATCCGCGACGGCCGCCATTTTGTGACTGCGGCGCACCGCGCCGCAGTGGCGGGAAAACCCATCGTGCTTCTTGCCGCCGGTAGATCGGAGGCTTCGGCGAGAGGCGCTGCCTCTCACACCGGTTCGATGGTGAGCTCTCACACCGTCGTACAGGCGGCGTGCGATGCGGCCGGTGTCGAGTTCGTCTCCTCTCCGAGAGAGGCGGCCGATCTGCTGCAGGGGCTGCTCAAGACCGTTCCTCCGCAGGGCACTCGTGCTGCGGTCTTCGCCGACGGGGGCGGGCACGCCGCGCTCGCAAGCGATGCGCTGGACGCGGTTGGGCTCTCGGTAGATGTCTTCTCCGCAGAAACTCAGGTGCGGGTCCAGAGGATTCTGCCCGACAGCGGCGGCACGGCGAATCCCATCGACGCTGCTGGAGCCGGAGAGCGAGACCCTCGGGTCTTCGTCGAAGTGGTGAATGCGCTGGCGACGTGCGACGACGTCGACTTCACGCTCCTCACCGGATACCTCGGAGGCTACGGCGAATACTCCGAAGAGCTCGCCCAGCAAGAGGTCCAGGCGGCACGCGATCTGGCCTCTGCTGTGTGTTCCACGGGCAACACGCTCGTCGCTCAGCTCATGTTCGATCAGTCGCCCGCGGCACGAGCGCTCCGTGAGGGAGGCGTGGCAGTTTACCGCCACGTTGAGACCGCCGCGTGGGTGCTGCATCGGCTCGCGCAACGGGCAGTGCGCGAACTCAAGCCGATCATCGAGCCGCCGACACCGGCAGAGAAGCTCGCGGCCGGAGACTACTGGAACGCCCGCCAGGCGCTCGCCGCCGTGGGGATCCCGTTCGTAGACGCCGTGTGCGTGAGCACCTCGGAAGAACTGGAATCGGAAGCGGTGAGCCTCGGGTTTCCGAGAGTGCTCAAGGCGCTTGGAGATGAGCACAAGAGTGATCGCGGCGGTGTCGCGCTGAACATACCCGACGCGAATAAACAGCGCGAAGCGTGGGATGACATGCAGCTGCGACTCGCCCCGCCCTCCGTGTCCGTCGAGGAGATGGCAGACCTGTCTGACGCGGTCGAGTTGATCGTCGGGGTGCGACGTGACCCGTCGTTCGGGCCCATCGTGCTCGTGGGAGCCGGGGGCACTCTGACCGAGTTGCTCGCCGATACGCAGTGCGCACTTGCTCCGATCGACGGCTTCGAGGCCTCGAGGCTTCTCAGGAGCCTCAAGGTGTCGAAGATGCTCGCGGGGTATCGGGGAAAGCCCGCGGTCGACATCGATTCCGTCGCATCGCTCGTCTCGAAGCTGTCGCAGTATGCCGCTGCGCACCCGGAGATCGGCGAGATCGAGTGCAACCCCGTCGCGGTGTCGCCCACACGAGCGTTGGCGCTCGATGCGCGGATCATCTTGAACCCGGTCGAGTAAGGGCCCTCCAGTAAATAACCGCTGCGTGTCGCTTCCTGATCGGGCGCATGATCGCAGCTGGGGTTCGTCGGCGTAGTGGTGCTACGTTGACGAACCCCAGCTTTATCATGCATCCCGCTCAGAAACCTCAATCGCAGCGGTTATTTTCTGTCGGACCCTAACTCGCACGGGCTCAGCCCGTCAGGACCATCGGGTGCTGAGGGACTGGGTGCGAGCGAGCTGACGGCCGCGGCTCGATCCAATATCCGTCATCTGCGGGTCGCTTTCTGTCACTACCGCGCAGCGGGTAGCCGGTAGCTACAGAAAGCGACCCACAGATTCTGGCGGTTGGGCACTGGATTCCGGTTCCGCAGTCGCACAGAGGCCGGGACTACTCTGCCTCAGTGGTCTCTTCGAGCCGCTTCTCAAGCCGCTTGCGCGCGTTTGCGAGCGACTCGGCCGTGATGGCGACTGCCGCCTCGGTGTTGCCCGCTCGCACGGCTTCGATGAGCGCGCCCTGGGGCTCCCAGAGCGACATGTCTTCGTGCGCGAGTGCTTCGCTCGCTCCGATGACCTTGTAGGGGCGGCACTGCAGCCAGAGCTGTTCGATGATGCGCAGCAGCACCGGGTTTCTCGAAGCGCCGTAGACCACCCGCAGCAGGTCTTCGTCGAGATCGAGCGCGAGCACCACGTCGCCGTCTGTGACGGCCTTCTGCAGCTTCTTATACGTGGATTCCATCTTGCGGAGACCCGCTTTGGTGACGTTCTCGGTGCCCTTTGCTGCTGCGTCGGTTTCGAGCGTCTTGCGCACGTCGTAGATGTCGATCAGTTCAGTGGCGGTGAAGGTCTTCACAACGGCACCGCGGTGGGGGATCCGCTCGACGAGACCCGCTTCTTCGAGGTGACGAATGGCTTCGCGCACCGGCATGACGCTCGTGCCGACCATGGCGGCCACGTCGCGAACTCTCAGTGGGGCACCGGCCCCGAGTTCGCCGGTCAGAATCGCCCGCTCGATCACCTCATACACCTGGTCGGCGACGAGGGTGGGGGTGACGGTCTGATTCTGTAGCGGCTGCATCCGGTGGAATTCTGATTTCAAGTGTGAGACGCGGTGCGGGCACCGCAGGGTGTTTCCCAGTCGATTCTATAGATATCAGTGATCGTCGCACGCGAACGGTCTCGGGATGTGCTGTATCGAAGCCGGAGGGCGCGGTGAGCCCCGCTGTCTGGAAAACGGAACCTCGCGCAACTCACCGCGTCCTCCTTCCAGCCCGATTCGAATGCAGTGAATGCGGACTGGCAGTGAAAATTGTAATATGTGATCACAGAATCTGCAAGGAGTTCGGAGTCAGGAGTCGTGCCTATCGCCGGTGGGAGGGGCTAGCCGAGATCGAATATGACCGCAGCGGAGCCCGGTGCTCGGGTCTCAGCGTGCGATTCTTCCGCGAGGCTCGGGATCAGCAGGTCGAACTTTGCGATTCCGTTCGCGTTCGCACCCTCCTCTTCGGCGGGTCCCGCAGGCACCGGGGCCGAGGCGATGGATCCGGCTGAGTCTGCCGAGGTTGCCGGGGCGAGCGCGATGAGCGCGATGGGCGTGGCGTGCTCGGGCAGGCTGCGGCTCATCCCCAGGCCGAGCCCGGTCGACATGAAGTTGACCGCCCGACACGGTTCGCTGAGCACGCGCAGCTCGGTTTCGGCGTCACCGCTGAAGCTGTGCGGGGTGCCCGATCTGATGTGGTGCTCGACGCCGTCGACGGCGAGCACCACATCGCCTCCGATCGGCATGAAGGTGCGGTTCAGGCCGGGCAGTTTCGAGAAGGCCGCGGGTTGATCGAGCGTGGCGACGCTGAGTCTCCATCCCGTGTCGGTGCTGAGGCCGAGCCGCTCGAGCAGGCGAGCCGATTCGCTCACCGAGACGATCTCGGTGGTGACGCCGAGGCCGTTGGCCCACGGGGTGCCTTCGAGCTCGGCGAAGCGTCGGTATCGGAGCCAGTGGCGGTGCAGTGCGTTCGCGTCGCTGCCGGCGGGTGGGTGATCTGTGTGCTGCACGGTGTCTCCTCTGGGCGCTGGAACAAATTTTACCGATTGCACTTGCGGGTCGGTAAAACCTAGTTTAATGTGTGATCACATATCAAAAAAAGGACAGTCTCTGTCCCCGAGAACAATGGAGATCACGTGGGAAACGAACACCTCGACCCTGAAACCCGCATCGTCGTCATCGGTGCCGGGGTGGTGGGTATCGCCCTTGCCGATGACCTGGTGCGCGTGCACGGCATGCGTTCGGTCACGGTGGTGGATCAGGGGCCGCTCTGGACCACCGGTGGTGCGTCGTCGCACGCCCCGGGCTTCGCCTTCCAGACCACGGGCTCCGAGGTGATGTCCGAGCTCGCACGGCGCACCCTGAACAAGCTCGACGGCGTCACCCTCGACGGGGAATGGGTGATGAAGCGCGTCGGCGGCCTCGAGATCGCCAGCACTCAGGAACGACTCGACTACCTGAAGCGCCGCTATGATCTCGCGCAGTCTTGGGGTATTCCCTCGGAACTGGTTGCTCCTGAGCGCTGCGCCGAACTCTTTCCCGGCTTGGATTCCTCTGCTGTGCTGGGGGGATTGCACACTCCGACCGACGGTGCCGTCAAGTCCGAGCGCGCCGTCGAAGTGCAGGGCCGTCGCGCGATCGAGCACGGCGCGAAGGTCTACGGGCTGACCGAGGTGACTGACGTGCGGGTCGAAGACGGTGCGGTGCGAGGGGTCGAGGTGCGCGCTGTGCCGCCGGTGCGCGGCATCCGGTCGAGGGGCGACTCCCTGCCCGAGGGAGTGACCTTCATTCCCGCAGATGTCGTGATCGTCTGCACCGGTATGTGGGGTCCGCGCATCGGCGAACGCTTCGGCCTCGAACTGCCCATGGTGCCGATGGAGCACTGCGAGTCGTGGACCTCGGCTCTGCCCGACGGCGGTCTCGACGATTCCGTCGAGGTCGAGCTCCCGATCCTGCGCTACCAGGAGGCCGGCCTCTACCTGCGCCAGTACGGTGCCGGCTACATCTGGGGCAGCTACGAGCACCGCGTCATTCCGGTTGAGCAGTCGCAGATCGCCGATCCCGAGGAGTTCGCCCGCACCGGAGTCCATCCCGCGATCCACCCGGTCACGCGCGAAGATCTCGAGTTCACCTGGGCCGCCGTCAACCGGGTGCTCCCTGCCTCTCGAGAGGTCGACCACGTCGGAGGTATGAACGGCATCTTCTCGTTCACGCCCGACGGCAACCCGCTCATCGGCGACGTCGACGGTGTCGACGGCCTGTGGCTCGGGCTCTCCGTCTGGTTGACCCAGTCGGCCGGTGTTGCAGAGATTCTTGCGAACTGGGTGGCCACCGGCGACGCCGGCATCGATACTTCGTCGCTCGACTACCGTCGTTTCGATCAGCAGCGCCTCACGGCCTCGGCCGGCCTCGCACTCGCCAGTGAGAGCCGGGGTGAGAGCTATCGCATGGCGCACCCGCGAAAGCGCACGGCGCAGTTGCCCGGTCTCGCCGTGTCGCCCTTCTACGTGCGTCAGCAGCAGCTCGACGCGACTTTCGGGCAGGTCGGCGGGCTTGAGCGTCCCCTCTGGTTCGGCGACCCGAATACGCCGGTAACCGGCAACGTCACCGGCAACTGGTGGGAGTTCGGCACCAGCCGACGGGTTCTTGAAGAGGCCCGGGCCGCGGTGAACGGTGCCGCGGTGGTGGATCGCGCCGACGTGCGCGTGGCAGAGCTCGTCGGCCCGATCGACGCGCTCACCCGCGTATTCGCTTGGGATTCGGCACCCGCGCTGGGGGAGCGGGTCGCTGCTCGTCTCCTCACCGCGCAGGGCGGCGTCGCCGGCGACTACACGCTCATTCGAACGGATGCTGATGCGGCGCTGGCACTGGTCTCTTCTCCCCGAGACACTCACCTGCTGCGTGCCGCACTGCCGGAGTCCGTGCGCGTCTCCGACGTCTCGGACGCTTACACCGCACTCGCACTCGTCGGGCCGGAGGCCGGTGCGCTGCTGAGGACCGTCGCGAAGGTTCCCGCGTCGTTCGGTGCGTTCGGTGCACTCGGGCAGGCGCGGATCGATCTGGTCGGTGCTCCCGTGCGCGCCGTTTCCTCTCCGCTCGTCTCCGATGATGACGTGCTGCTGCTGTTCGCGCCGCAGTTCGGCCTGCACGTCTGGGATGAGCTGGCTGCGGCCGGCGGTGTGGCGATCGGAGACGAGGCGCGTGCGGCACTGCGAATCGCGGCGGGCGTTCCCGAGCACGGGACCGACTTCGGCGAGACCGACACGCCCGCCGAAGCAGGTCTGAGCGACTCCTCAGCGGCTCGATCGGGCCACCCGCGAGTCGTGGCGCTCGAACTCGACACTCCCGGCTGCCCGGGCATCGTCTACGGCCAGCCGGTGCGGTTCGAAGGTCGCGTCGTCGGTCACGTCACGAGCTTCGCCAAAGACCCTGTGAGCGGAGACGGTCGGGCCATCGCGCGCATCGAAGCAGAAGTCGCGGTGACCGGCACCCCCGTCGAGGTGTTCTCGCTCGGCGGCCCGTTCGCAGCGCGGGTGCGCACGATCGCTCAGCAACCCGGCGCAGAGCAGAACGCAGACCAGTAGGAACGAGGTCAGAAGAATGACTCAGCAGCATCCCAACCCCCGCGTCACCCCGCTGATGCGCGATATCGCAGATGTCGGCCGCGACGCGAAGCGCGGCGGCTATTCTCGGCCGGTGTTCTCCCACCCCGAGATAGAATTGCGGGAATGGTTTCTCGCGGAGGCCGCGAGGCGCGGGCTCGACATCGAGACCGACCGGAACGGCGTGATCTGGGCCTGGCTCGACACCCCGACCGGAGATCGCACCGGTGCCATTGTCACCGGCAGCCACCTCGACTCCGTGCCGGGTGGCGGTGCCTATGACGGTCCGCTCGGCGTCGCCTCGGCGCTCGCTGCCGTTGACATTCTGCGCGCACGCGGCGTGCAGCCCGATCGAGCGATCGCCATTGCGGTGTTTCCCGAAGAAGAGGGATCCCGGTTCGGGGTCGCCTGCCTCGGCTCCCGGTTGATGACGGGGGCGATCGATCCGGATCGTGCCCGATCCCTCTCCGACGCGGAGGGCGGCACCTTTGCCGAACTGGCGAAGAAAGACGGCCTAGACCCCCGTTTCGTGGGCCGTGACGACGCGCGGCTCGCGCAGATCGGTGCGTTCGTCGAGTTGCACGTCGAGCAGGGGAGAGGGCTCATCGACCTCGGCCGACCGGTGGCCATCGGCTCGTCGATCCTGGGCCACGGGCGCTGGCGCGTGACCTTCGAGGGACAGGGCAATCACGCCGGAGCGACGCTGATGCGGGATCGGCGGGACCCGCTGGTGGCGGCCGGTGCGCTCGTCGCCGCGATCCCGAGCATCGCCAGGCGCTACGAAGACGCTCGCGCAACCGTGGGCCGCATCGAGCCGATCCCCGGCGGCACGAACGTCATCGCTTCGCGTGTCGATCTGTGGCTCGACGTGCGCCACCCCGACGACGCCGTCACCGCTGAGATCGTCGGGCTCATCGCAGCAGCGGCTCGCGGGCTTGCGGAGGAGCAGGGGTGCGGTGCGCGCGTGACAGAGGAGTCGCTGAGCCCCACAGTGCACTTCGACACCGAACTGCGCGGGCGTCTTGAGCGGGTGCTGCCGGATGCCCCTGTGCTCAGCACCGGGGCCGGCCATGACGCGGGCGTGCTCGCGGCCCTCGTGCCCACCGCGATGCTGTTCGTGCGCAACCCGACGGGTATCTCGCACTCCTTCGAGGAGAGTGTGGAAGACGCGGATGCCGAGGTGGGGGCGGAGGCCTTGGCCGACGTGCTCGCAAACCTCGAACTCTGATCTGCGCGATCACCGGGGCTCTGTGCCCGCACTCCAGTGCGGCACGGAGCCTTCGGGTGGGCATCGTTACCGATCTGTAGCCGTGCAGAAACACTGTCCTGCTTGACTGGATATGTGATCACACATTACATTTACTTCGCGCCCATATGACCACTGACTCCCACTCCCGACCGGCGCACAGAGATGTGCGCTTCACCGCAGCAGAGCCCGCCGATGTCGCTCGACCTTCGGCGGAGCTCGATCTCACGAAAGAAAGACCGAGTTATGGCTGATTCTTCAGCAGAACCCACCGTTCCGTTCGAGGAGCCCCTGTTCACGGCTCCCCACACCATTCCGGACAGCGTTCCGCAGCTCCAGCTCGACGGCATCCGCAAGGATTTCCACGGCCAAACAGTGCTGCACCCCTCCTCCCTCAGCGTCGAGCAGGGCGAAGTGATCGCCTTCATCGGCCCGTCGGGTGCGGGCAAGAGCACCCTGCTTCGCTGTGTGAACTACCTCGAAACACCCACGGCCGGCCAGATCTACCTCGCAGGCAAGCCGGCCGTGGCCGTAGCGAACAAGCCCACCCGCGCCGAGCTCAACGCCCTGCGCCGCGAGATCGGCATGGTGTTCCAGTCGTTCAACCTGTTTCCGCACCTCTCCGTGCTGCGAAATGTCGCACTGCCCCAAGAGCGCGTGCTCGGCCGTTCCAGGGCCGAGTCGGAGGCGCGCGCCATGGAGCTGCTGGCGCGCGTCGGCATGGATCACAAGGCCTCCGCCAAGCCGACCAACTGCTCCGGCGGCCAGCAGCAGCGCATCGCGATCGCCCGTGCCCTCGCGCTCGAACCGAGCGTGATGCTGTTCGACGAACCCACGTCGGCGCTCGATCCAGAGCTCGGCCTCGAGGTGCTCCGCGTCATGCAAGAGCTCGCGAAGAGCGGCATGACCATGCTCGTCGTGACGCACGAGATGTCGTTCGCCCACGAGGTCTCCGACCGCACCGTGTTCATGGCGCAGGGCCGCATCGTGGAAGAGGGCACGCCCGAGGAGATCTTCGACAACCCGCAGCACGAGCGGCTCAAGCAGTTTCTCACCGCGGTGAATCGGTGATGCGATGACGAATATTGTTCCATTTCTCCTGACGGGACTGGTGACCACGGTCGTCATCACCCTCGGCTCGTTCGCCATCGGCGCGGTGCTGGGCATCCCCATCGCACTCGCGCGGCTCTCGAATATCGCGCCGCTGCGGTGGCTCGCGACGGCCTACGTCGAGATCGCGCGCGGCATTCCCCCGATCGCCTGGATGCTGATCCTCTACTTCGGGCTGCAGCAGTTCGTGAAGATGCCGCCGCTGCTCGCCGCGTGCGTGGCGCTCGGGATCGTCGCCGCAGCTTACATGGCCGAGAACTATCGGGCGGGCATTCGCTCGGTCGCGCGGGGCCAGCGAGAGGCTGCACAGGCACTCGGCCTCAAGGGCGGCGACACCTTCTGGCGGGTCATCGCACCGCAGGGCATGGGCGTGGCACTGCCGCCCTCGGCGACCTTCCTGGTGGGGCTGCTCAAAGACTCCGCAGTGGCCTCGGTGATCGGCGTGTCGGATATCGCGTTTCAGGCGCTCGTGCTGACTCAGCAGGGCAACCCCGGCCTGCCGATCTTCTTCACCGCGGGTCTCGTCTACCTGCTCCTGGGCATTCCGCTCGCCGTCCTCGCTCGCTGGGTCGAGCGCCTCGTCCGTACCAGAATCGCGGTGTGATCATGGAACAGGTACTCTCTTGGATGCCCCAGCTGCTCAGCGGACTGGGCGTCACCCTGGCCGTCACCGGTCTCTCGCTGCTCTTCGGTCTGCCGCTGGGCGTGATCCTCGCCTTCGGCATGCTAAACAAGACGAAGGCCGTCAGCTGGATCTGCATCGGCATCGTCGAGTTCGGCCGCGGTGTTCCCCTGCTCGTTCTGCTCTACCTGCTCTACTTCGGGCTTCCCGGTGTCGGCGTGGTCTGGACCTCGTTCGTCACCGCCGTGGTCGCGATCTCCTTCAGCACGGGCGCGTACACGAGTGAGATCTTCCGCGCCGGAATTCTGAGTGTTCCTCGCGGACACATCGAAGCCGCGCATGCTCTGGGACTGACGAGCAAAGACGAGACCCGCTTCGTGGTGCTGCCGCAGGCCGTTCGCGCGGTCATCGGCCCCATCGTCTCGTACAGCATCATCATCTTCCAGGCGACCAGCCTCGGCTACGCCATCTCGCTCCCCGAGCTGCTCAACCAGGCTTACCAGATCGGATCGGTCACACTGCAATACCTCTTGGTGTTCACGGTCGCCGGTCTCATCTACGCAGCGGTCTCGATCATCGTGTCGCGTCTCGTGCACGTCATCGAGCACCGCACCGCCCAGGCCTGATCCTCACCCGCCAACAGCACTCACTCACCAGACCCACTCACGTGAGTCACCAACAGAAAGAGAAACACCACGATGAAGACCAAGACCACTCTCGGCTACGCAGCCGGTGCCGCAGCGCTGATGCTCGGCCTCAGCGCCCTGACCGCCTGCTCCAGCGGCACCTCGCAGGAGAGCGCCGTGGCAGACGACTGCACCCCCATCATGGAGGGCGTCGAGACCGTCAAACCGGGCAAGTTGACCGCGGCCGTCGCGGAGTACCCGCCCTACGTATCGCAGGCCGGAGGCGAGGTCACCGGAGTCGACGGCGTGATCATGCAGCGCATCGCCGACGAGCTCTGCCTCGAACTGAACCTCGAAGTGCAGGGCTGGCCGGCCATCTACGAGAACACCCGCAACGGTGCCGTCGACATGGCCGAGGGCAACATCTACCTCAACAAGGAGCGCCTCGAACTGTACGAGGTGAGCGTACCCGTGTACCGCGACGAGATGTTCATCGTCAGCAAGGACGGCATCTCCTCGCTTGAGGATATGAAGGGCAAGAAGGTCGGCACCGTGCAGGGCTACCTGTGGGTCGAAGACTTCCAGAACGCGCTCGGCAAAGACAACGTGCAGCTCTACGCGTCGGAAGACGCCGCCTACCAGGACGTCGCCAACGGCCGCATCGAGGCCGCGATCATGACCTCGGGCGGTGCGCGACAGATTCTCGAGGCGAACAACGACACGACGCTCAAGAACGTCAAGTTCGAGTCGAACGACAAGATCGCGGCCTCCGTCGAGCCGCCGCAGTCGATCGTGCTCGCTCCGAAGGGCAACACCGAGTTCATCGAGGCGGTGAACCTGGTCATCGAGGGCATGCAGGAGGACGGTTCGCTCGTCAAGGCACTCACCGACAACGGCTTCGAAGAAACCGCGGCGGAGACCGATCCGACCGCGCGAGACCGCGTCAAGTAAGTAGTTACCCGACACACGAGGGGCCCGGTGGCGAACACGCTCCGGGCCCCTCGCAGACCCGACCGCCCCGCACCACCACCGACATCGAAACCGATTCCGCACAGCCAAGGACACCAGACCAATGACTCGCATCTCCACCGTCGAACTCACCGACCTCTGTGAACAGGCCGCCCTGCGCGCGGGTGCCGACACCGCCTCGGCGAGGTCGCTCGCCGACGCTACCGTGCAGTCCGAGCGCGTCGGCAACCGCGCCGTCGGCGTAGGCCACCTGTTCGACTACCTCGACGGCTACCGCGAGGGACGCATCTCGAACGCGGCTCCCGAGGTGCGGCGACCCGGCGGTGCGGTGTTCGCCGTCGATGCGCGTGAAGGGCTCGCCCAGGAGTCGTTTCAGACGGTGCGCGAAGACCTCGTCGCCACCGCGAAAGACCTGGGCATCGCCGCGCTCTGGGTGAGCAACTCCTTCACCTGCGGCGAACTCGGCTACTACCCGCGCGCCGTCGCCTCCGAGGGCCTCATCGGCTTCGCCGCCGCCAACAGCCCGGCCCTCATGTCGATCGGCGGATCGCCCAGCCGCCTGCTCGGCACCAATCCGCTCGCCTACGGGTTTCCCCGTCCCGGCACGCTGCCGGCCGTGATCGACCAGGCGTCGTCGGCCACTGCGTTCGTCAACATCCGCCGGGCCGCAGACACCGGGCAGGATATTCCCGCGGGTTGGGCGCTGAACAGCTCGGGAGAGCCCACACAAGATCCCGCCGAGGCGATCGAGGGCACCCTGCTGCCCTTCGGCAGCCACCGCGGCGGCAACATCGCGCTCCTCATCGAGATCCTCGCCACGCTCGCCGGCGGCAACTTCTCGGTGGATGCTCCCGCCTTCGACAGCGGAGACCAGAGCCCGGGCATCGGAGTCTTCCTGCTCTGCATCGATCCCGAGAAGTTCGGCGGCTCGGTCGAGCGTCTGTCCAGCCAGCTCGGCCTGCTCCGCGACGAGCACGGCGTGCGCCTTCCCGCACTCGAACTCACCGAGCTTCCCGACGAGGTCGAGATCGCCGACGACCTGCTCGCGAGACTGCGCGCCGCGGCCTGATCCCGAGCAGCGAATCACGACGCGGCACTCGGCACGTCGGCACCCCAGCTCTTCCCCTCATCTTTCTTTTCTACTTTCGCGAAAGGCCTGAATACGATGTCCTTCAAACGCACCATCCACGCAGTCGACACGCACTCGGGCGAACCGATGCGCGTGATCACCGGCGGTGTGCCGCACATTCCCGGCGACTCGGTCTACGAGCAGATGCTGTGGCTCGAACAGCACGACGACGGTTTGCGTAAGCTGATGCTGCGCGAGCCGCGCGGGTACCCGCCGCTCTGCTGCAACCTCGTGGTTCCGCCCAAGCACCCCGATGCGGTCGCCGGTTTCATCGTCATGGAGCAGACCGAGTACCCGGTGATGAGCGGCGGCAACACGATCGCGGTAGCGACGGTGCTGCTCGAGACCGGCATGGTGCCCATGACCGAGCCGGTCACCGAGTTTCAGCTCGAGTCGGCCGCGGGCCTCATCGGCATTCGCGCCGAGTGCGAGAACGGGCGGGTGAAACAGGTGAAGTTCACCAACCGGCCGGCCTTCGCGGTCTACCTCGACACGGTCATCGACGTGCCCGAACTCGGCGAGGTCACCGTCGATGTGGCCTGGGGCGGCATGTTCTACGTGATCGCAGACGCCGCGCAGTTCTCCGGCCTCGAACTCATGCCCCAGCGCGGCAGGGACATCACGCGCATCTCGGCGCTGATTCTGCGGGCCGCGCAGGATCAGCTTCCCGTCGCGCACCCCGACTACCCCGGCATCGGCATCACGATCTCCCAGATCTCGGGGCCGTCGACCAGGGGAGCCGATCGCTGCAACGCAGTGATGGTGGCCAATGGCGAGGTCGACTTCGAGAACCCCGCTACCTGGACCGGCAGCATCGACCGCTGCGCAACGGGCACGGGCACCTCCGCCAAGATGGCCGCGATGTGGGCGAAGGGGGAGCTGGCGATCGGTGAGCAGTTCAGAAACGAGAACGTGCTCGGCATCACCTACGTCGGCGAGCTCATCGAGGAGACGACGATCGGCGACCGTGCCGCCGTCGTGCCCACGATCGCCGGCCAGGCGTGGATCACCGGGTTCAACACCTACGTGCTGCGTCACGACGACCCGTTCCCCGAGGGCTTCACTATGGGAGATCTCTGGTCTGCGGACGCGGGGGAGTGAGCGCCACGAGAACTCGGGCGGCCCGCCCGTGACGCGGGAAGAGCAGATACCTCGTACCGAGGGAATCCCCGTACACTTCGAACGCGCGGGCTGGGGTAGCATGTTCGCGGCACTCCGGGTGCGCAACTATCGCCTGTACGCCGTCATCCAGCTGTTCGCCACGACGGCGTCGTGGGTGCAGCGCATCGCGGTGGACTGGCTGGTCTTCGAGCTGACCGGCAGCGTGACGGCGGTGGGGTTCATCGTCGTCGTGCAGTACGGCCCCACCCTGCTGCTCGGCATGTGGGGCGGTGTGATCGTCGACCGCTACGAGGTGCGCAGACTGGTGATGGCCGCGCAGGCGTTTCTACTCGCGGCGAGCGGCGTGCTCGCGCTGCTCACGTTTACCGGTGCGGTTCAGGTCTGGCACCTCTTCGTCGTCGCGGCCGCGGTCGGCCTGGTGCAGGTGGTCGACGAGCCGGCGCGGCGCGTGTTCGTGAGCGAGCTCGTCGACCAGTCGCTGCTGCGCACCGCCATCAGCACCGAGGCCGCTATCTTTCAGACGGCCTCGATGATCGGACCCGCGATCAGCGGCGTACTGCTCGTCGTCGCAGGTGGACCGTGGGTGTTCGCGGTGACCGCGGGGTTCTACGCGGTGTCGCTGACACTGCTGCTGTTCATCGACCGCGGTCGGCTGTTGCTCGCGCCTTCCGCGCCCCGGGCGAAAGGACAGGTCGTCGAAGCGCTGCGCTACGTGCGGCGCAAACCGATCATCTTCTGGACACTGCTGCTGCTGGTGTTCGTCGCGGGAATCGGCCTCAACTGGCCGGTCGTGCTCGCGCCGATGTCGGAGGATGTCTTCGGTGCGGGCGCGAGCGGCTACGGCGTGTACAACTCGGCGCTCGCGGCCGGTGCGTTGATCGGCGCATTCGTATCGATGCGGCGCACGACGCTGCGACTGCGCAGCTATGTCTTCGCGGTGCTCGGCTTCAGCGGCTTCAAGCTGCTCGCCGCGGCGGCCGGTGTCGAGTGGGTGTTCGTCGCGCTGCTCGCGCTCTCGGGCATGTGCCTCGTGCTGATGTGGACGTCGGCAAGCTCTCTGATTCAACTCTCTTCGAACCGCGCGATTCGCGGCCGAGTGATGGCGCTGTACCTGCTCATCGCCATTGGCGGGCAGGCACTTGGCGGCCCGATACTCGGTGTCGTCACGACCGCGTACGGTGCCAGGATCGGCATGGCATTTTCCGCGGCGGTGCCGCTGCTGGCCGCGCTCGCCATCGCCATGATCTTCGCGAGCAGAATTCGACGTCGCCGTTCGGCGTAGCGGTGCCGCGCATCATCGGTCTTCAGCGTCATCGGGGCCGGCATCACCGACTCCCTGCCCGCTCGCGCACGCCGTGAACGCGCAGACGGCCGGTGTCGGGTCGCTGTGCCACGCCAGGTGCAGCTCGGTGTCGAGGCCGGGTTCGAAGGGGCGCATCACCGCGCCCGGCATGAGCACGCTCGCAACCGATTCGGGCAGGATCGATAGCCCGACGCCCGCCGCGACGAGGCCGATCACGGTCTCCTGGTGCACCGCGCGCTGCACGATCCGCGGTCGCACGCCGCTGCCCTCCAACAACTGCATGATGCGGGCGAGGTAGCCGGGCATGAGGTGGTAGGGAAAGAGCACGAGCGGTTCGTCATGGAGCTGTTCGGTGCTGAGAACTTCTTCGGCTGTGAGCGGGTGGCCCTCCGGAAGCACGGCGACCAGGCGTTCGGAGAGCACGTGCGCGGTTTCGATGCCGGGCACCGGGCTCGGGTCGCGCAGAATGCCGAGGTCGAGCTGACCGTCGAGCAGCCTGCTGAGCTGCTCGGCGCTGGCGAGTGGAGTGAGGTGAAGTTCGACCAGTGGAAATCGCTGCTGAAAGCGCTGCACGGCGCGAGGCAGGATCGAATAGCTCGCCGAGCTGACGAAGCCGACGCGGAGGCGGCCGCGCGTGCCGTCGCGCACCTCGTGCAGCTCATCGATGACCGCGTCGAACTCGTCGATGACCGGGCTGATGCGATCCCGAAACGTCTCACCGGCAGCGGTCAGCGAGACGGCACGGGTGCTGCGAACGAACAGCGGGGTGCCGAGTTCTTGTTCGAGCGCGCGAATGGCGACGGAGAGCGGCGGTTGCGAGATGTGCAGCCGATCTGCCGCTCGCCCGAAGTGCAGCTCGTCTGCGACAGCGAGAAAGTACCTGAGCTGGCGAAGCTCCATGCAAATTGTTCCGATCTGCGAATGAGTGAGAAGCGCAATGGTATTGGACGCCTATCGATTGGCACGGTTTCCTAGAGGTGATGCAGGCGGCGGATCTCGCGATCCGGTGCCATTGGCATCGCAACCGAACGAACAATTCATAGGAGAAAAACCGTCATGAGTGAGCATATTGTCATCGGTGCCGGCCTGGTCGGGGCCGCTGCTGCTTGGCAACTGACCGAGCGCGGTGAGAACGTCACCGTTCTCGAGCGCACCACCCCGGGTAACGAAGAGGGCGGGTCGCACGGCTCTGCGCGCATCTTCCGCTACGCCTACCCGTCGAAGCTCTACACCGATCTCGTCGTGCGCGCCAAGGACGGCTGGGACGAACTCGAACTCAAGAGCGGCAAGCAGCTGATCACGCCTACGGGTGCTCTGGACCACGGTGAGGTGCGCGATCCCGCAGCCCTCGCGAAGGTACTCGAAGAGTCCGGAGTGGAGCACGAGCTTCTCAGCGCCGCGGACGCGAAGGATCGCTTTCCGCAGTTCAACTTCGACACCGAGGTGCTCTACCACCCGGGTTCGGGTGTGCTCGACGCGATCACCACGGTGGAGTCGATGCTCGATCTCGCGCGGGCGACCGGTCGCGCGCGGGTGCGCACCAACTGGGACGTCGCTTCGATCGAGCGCAACCAGGGCGGCGGGTTCACCGTGACCTCGGCGAGTGGCGAAAAGGTGACCGGAGACAAGGTCATCGTGGCCGCGGGCGGTTGGCTGCCTTACCTGCTGCGCGATCTCGCGCTGCCGGCCGGCTTCGTCGAGCAGTTCCCCGAGATCACCGTGCGCCAAGAGCAGGCCTTCCACATGCCCTGGCGCGAGACCGATGACAGCGGCAATGCGTACCCGGCCTGGCCCACGTTCATTCACAAGAGCTACACGCTCGAGACCTACGGTCTTCCCGGCGGTCGCGACGCGGAGTTCCGCGGGCAGAAGATGGCTCAGTTCAACGGCGGCCCCAAGCTGCCCTCCGCGCTCGATCAGGACGGCAAGATCCGGCCCGAGATGCGCAAGAAGATGGTCGCCTACGCGGCCGAGTACCTGCCCGGTGTGGACCCCACGCCCTACGCGGAGACCACCTGTCTCTTCGTCAACACCCCCACCGAGGACTTCCTGATCGACGAGGCTGATGGCGTGACTGTCGTTTCGGCGTGCTCGGGCCACGGTGGCAAGTTCGCTCCGCTGCTCGGTGAGTTCGCTGCCGACCTGTCGATGGGCAAGGGCGGCGTGCCGGAGGAGTTCCGTGTGGCCTTCCACGCGTCGCAGAATCGCTGATTCACCGACCTGAACGCGAGGGGCTTGGTTCCCGGCCGAACGGCCGGGAACCAAGCCCCTCGTCGTGCTCACTGAAGAAGCGTCTCTCACGGGAGATTCAAGTGCTGGTGCTCAGTGAGTGTAGATCGCTCCGGTCTCTGTGAGGCTCATGCCCTTCGTCTCGGGTGCCAGGAACTGCGAGACGAGCGCACCGACGAGGGTCAGGCCCGCGGCGAAGAGAATCGTAGTGTTCGGCCCGAACGCATCCATCGACAGCGGCAGCAGGAAGGTGCCGGCGGCGGCGCCGAAACGGCTCACCATGGTCGCGAATCCCGTGCCGATGCCGCGAATCTCCGTGGGGAACAGCTCGCCCGGGTAGATGCCCGTGAGCGTGTTGTAGCCCGCGTTGAAGAAGGAGTAGGAGAGGAAGCACAGGAGGACGACCCAGGCGGGGGCACCGACCCAGAGGCCGAGGATGAGCAGCAGCACGAGGCAGAGCCACTGCGGGGGTACCGTCAGAACGCGGCGACCGAGCTTGTCGATGAGTGCGACGGTGACGATCACGCCCGCGGTGGCGAGGGCGGAGAGGCCGACGCCGCCCAGGAGCCCGTCGCTCAGTCCGTACTGTTCGAGCACGCTTGCGGCGAATGTGCCCAGCGCGAAGTACGGGGTGACAGCGCAGAGCCAGAACACCGAGGTGAAGACCGTGGCGCGCCAGTTCTGCGCGTTGAAGAGCATGCCGAAGCTGCCGTGCTTCTGCGGCCCCTGGTCGCGCTGCATGTCGATGACGCCCTCCTCATCGAGATACTTGTTCGCGACCCGGACGGCTTCCTCCCTGCGGCCCTTGCTCCAGAGCCAGCGCGGCGACTCGGGGAGGCCCAGACGCGCGATGAAGAGGATGACCGCCAGCACCGTGCTGGTGCCGAGGATCACGTTCCAGTGAATGTCGGTGAAGTTGACGAGGAAGTAGCCGATGAGGAAGGCGATCATGAAGCCCGCGTAGAAGGCGACCAGGCCGAGACCCATGAGGCGTCCGCGCAGTTTGGCCGGTGAGAACTCGGACATCAGAGGCCACCCGACTGAGTACTCGACGCCGATCGCGATGCCCATGATGAGCCTGATGATGAAGAGGAAGGCGAAGTCGTGCACGAAGAACTGCATCACCGAGGCGACGACGAACAGGGCCATGTCGATCATGAACAGGGGCTTGCGGCCGAACTTATCGCTGAGCCAGCCGCCGATCGGCGAACCCACGAGGATGCCGACGAGCGACGCCGCGACGATCAGGCCGTCTTCGACCGGCGTGAAGCTGAGCTCTTCGCCGATGTCGAGGATGACGGTGCCGATGATGCCCATGATGTATCCGTCGAGGAGCATGCCGCCGATCATGACGGCGGTGAGTCGGATCAGAAAGCGGCGTTTGAACGACGGTGTCGACGTCGGACTTTCCGAGATTGTTGAATTGGTGGTCACGATGTTCCGTTCAATCGGGGGTGAGTGAACGAACGGGCCGCGGGACCGAGCAAACCTCCATCGGCGACGATGCGATCGATGTTCCAGTGAGGTGACACGAACACTACAGGGATTCGCGCACCTGCCGCAAGGCAAAAATGCGCGCGAGTGGCTGTGCATATTCGTCAGCGGCAACCCGAAGAAATGCTTGCGTGATGTGTGATCACATATTACAGTGGGAAATCCAGTAATCATAGAGACGAAGTGCTCGAGCGATCTGCTGGACCGAGTAAAAGCAGGTGAGTGCATCCAGGCGCGAGTCTGCGCGGGATCTTCCCGATCCTGCCGGATGGTGGGGAGCGAGGCCACGCTCGCGCCCCACCATCCGGGCTACTCGCTGTGACCGGGGGTTTCGTCGGTGCGTTTGGGGTCGGCGCAGGGGGCGGTCGCGCCTGGTCTGCCGGAGCGCGGCTTCAATTTCTCGCCTGCAGTGCTCACGCTTCGCGGCGGCATCGGATCGCCTTCTCTTGCTGATCGACCAGTTTCGATTCGGCGCTTGTGTGATGTGTGATCTCAAATTAGACTGCATGGAGTGCGCAATTATGTGCTCCACTTCGATAAGCGCCGCGTCACAATGCTTCACCCAAATGCACATTCAAAGGAGAGATATGTCTCGTCAGCACATCAGCCTCGCCGGCAACCCGCGAGTGCCGGTACCGGTCAACGAGCCGGCGCTCGACTACCGGCCGGGTTCACCCGAGGCCGACGCGGTGCTCGGCTACATCGAAAAGCTCGGCAACGAGGTGCGCGACCTTCCGCACGTGATCAACGGTGAGCGCATCTTCGAGGGTGAGACCCAGAACGTGGTCGCCCCGCACAACCACCAGAAGGTCTACGGGCGCATCGCTCCTGCCGACAGCGCGACCGTGGCAAAGGCCATCGACGCGGCGCTCGCCGCCCACGAGAGCTGGTCGCGCACCCCCTGGTGGGAGCGCACCGCGATCTTCCTCCGCGCTGCCGATCTCGCTGCGGGCAAGTACCGCAACGAACTCGTCGCCACCACCATGGTCGGTCAGTCGAAGACCTACCACCAGTCGGAGATCGATGCCGCTTGCGAGCTCGCAGACTTCTTCCGCTACAACTCCCACCTCGCGCAGCAGATCTACGCCGATCAGCCGCCGTCGAAGCCCGGCGACATCAACCAGATCGACAGCCGCCCGCTCGAAGGCTTCGTGCTGGCCATCACGCCGTTCAACTTCACCGCCATCGGCGGCAACCTGCCCACGACTCCGGCGCTGCTGGGCAACGTCGTGGTGTGGAAGCCCTCTGAGAAGTCGGCCCTCAGCAACGACGTCGTGATGCGACTGCTCGAAGAGGCCGGTCTGCCGGCCGGCGTCATCAACCTCGTGCACGGCGACGGCAAGGCCATCACCGAGCAGGCCGTGAGCCACCGCGACTTCGCCGGCCTCACCTTCACCGGTTCGACCCAGGTATTCCGCGATATCTGGCGGGCCGTCGGCGAGAACATCCACAACTACCGCTCGTTCCCCCGTCTGGTCGGCGAGACCGGCGGTAAGAACGCGATCATCGCTCACAAGACCGCCGATCCCGAAGCCGTCAAGACCGCGATTATTCGCAGCTCCTACGAGTACCAGGGTCAGAAGTGCACGGCGTCTTCGCGGGTGTACCTCGCGCGCACCGTGTGGGAGAGCCTCAAGGACGACCTGGTCGAGACCGTTCGCAACCTCAGGGTCGGCGACGTCGCGAGCCACGAGACGTTCGTGGGTGCCGTGATCGATGAGCGCGCACTGCGTCGCCTCGAGAACGCCTTCGAACGGGCCGACGCCCTCGACAGCCACGAACTGCTCGCCGGCGGCAAGGTGCACGACGAGACCGGCTGGTTCGTCGAGCCGACCCTCTACCTCTCCACCGACCCGGAGGCCTTCACCTTCAAGGAGGAGTTCTTCGGCCCCATGTCGGTGATCTACGTGTTCGAGGACGACGAGTTCGAGCAGCTGCTGCCCACGATCGACAGCACCGCCGACTACGCGCTGGCCATGAGCATCTTCGCGTCCGATCGTGCTGCGATCTCAACCGCGCTCGATATCCTGCGCAACACGGCCGGCATGACCTACGTCAACGACAAGCCGACCGGTGCTCACATGGGCCAGGTGTCGTTCGGAGGCAGCCGCGCCTCGGGCACGAACGACAAGACGGGTTCGCGCCTCGCGCTGCAGCGCTGGATCAGCGGCCGCTTCATCAAGGAGACCCTGACGCCCGCGACCGACTGGCGCTACCCCTACCTGGCCGATTGAGCGGCCGATTGGTCTGATCCACTCCCCGGAGCTCGGGTGCTGCAACGTCGCACGACGCGGCGGCACCCGAGCTTTGCTCGACTCATAACCAGCCGAAGGAGATCCCCGTGTACGACGTGATCATCGTGGGAGCGGGCCCTGCCGGCCTCGCCGCGGCGCATCGCCTGCGTGACGAGAACCTGAGCCTCGTCGTGCTCGAAGCCACCGACAGCATCGGTGGCCGCACCCTCAGCCTGCCGGTGGGCGGGCTGTCCTCGAACACCGGCGCGCTCTTCATCTACCGGGGCACACCCGCCGAGGAGTTCGCCGAGCGCTTCGACGTGCGCACCGCGCCCTTTCGCCCGGACACCTTCGGCGTGCACGTCGGCGGCATCACGGTCGTAGACACCGACAACGACCGCCTCGTGGCTGCGCTGCCGATCTCGGACGAGGCCAAGACGGATCTGCGCGAGTTCATCGCCGCCGCACTCGACGAGTATGGTTCTGCGGGCCGTCCCGAAGACGCGACCGGACTGACCGATCAGAAGATGGGGGAGCGCATCGCCCCCTTGCATCCGGAGGTGCGCGAGATCCTGAGCCGCGCGATCCAGGCCGGTAGCGTCGCTGATCCGAGCGTGCTCTCGGCGCAGTATGCGCTGCGCTACTTCGCCAGCTATCTCGCGCACGAGAAGGAGAACCGTCTCTACGCGCTCGACGGCATGCTCGCGATACCGGAGGGGATCTACGCAGAACTGCCCGAGGGCACGGTGCGTTTCGGAGCACGGGTCGCGTCGGTGGTGCCGAAAGCGTCGGACGACGAGTCGGCAGAGCCCGGATACGCGGTGACGCTGGCCGGCGGCGAGACGCTGAAGGCCCGCGAGGTCGTGCTCGCCGTCCCGTCGCCGGTCGCACTGGCGCTGGTGCCCGGCCTGCCGCGGGAAAAGCGCGACGCGATGGAGGCGGTGCTGATGCCCGGCTCGACGACGCTCTGCGTGACCGTCGACGCCTCCGGCCTGCCCGAGATCGCACGCTGGTCGTTCGTGGCCACCTGCGACGTGGCGTTCGACGGCATGATCAACCCGCAGCCGGCGGCAGCAGGTGAGCAGCCCGACACCGTGCAGTTCGTCTGCTTCGGCAACTCGGCGGGTTACCGCCCCGATCTGATGAACGACGAGACCGCCGCCAAAGCCTGGGTGAGCGACTTTCTCAGGGTTGCTCCCGAGCTGGAGGGTCGAGTGCTCGGCGCTCACCTGCAGACCTGGGAGCACTGCTTCGCGCTGCTCACCCCGGAGCGGGCTCACGCACTCGAGACGCTGCAGCAGTCGGTCGGGAGCCTGCATTTCGCGGGCGACTACACCTCGGCGACAGCGGGCACCCACGGTGCCTACGGCGAGGGAAGGCGCGCCGCTGAGTGCGCCCTCGCTCGCCTGTCTGTCTAGCGGTGCGGAGTCGTGACCGGAGCTTGAGCCGTTCTCCTTCCGGCCTCCTTCCGGCGTGGATTCGACTAACGGCGTGAGTAAACCGCGGTTTCGGCACGCCTGAGGTCGAATCCACGCCGGAAGGGTGAGGGATCCCGTGCCAGAGTGTCCCCGATCCCGTGCCGCAAGCGTCTGTGATCCTACGCTGAAAGCGTGAGGGGTCTCGCGCCGCAAGTATCTGCGATCCCGTGCCGGGAGCGTCCCCGATCCTGCGCTGTGATCCTGCACCCGGCCGAAGCTCCTGCGCTAGGGTGATGGCGTAGCCCGAGCGGCGCGGTGCAGCGTCGCGCGGTGCGGAGTGTCACCCGGCGCGGTCTCGCCCCCAGAGAGGATCCCCAGATGTCGTCACCGTCAGCTTCCGAGTCAGTGCGGGCGTTCGCCCCAGACCTCTTCGCCGGAAAGACCGTGCTCGTCACCGGTGGCACCTCCGGCATCGGCCTCGCCACGGCCGAGACCTTCGCTCGGCTGGGCGCGCACGTGGTCGCCATCGGGCTCGGTGCCGACCAGACGGAGCCCGCGTCCGACGTGCAACTCGAGCTGCACGGCGTCGACGTCACCGATGACGCGGCGCTGCGGGCCGTGATCCAGAATCTGGATCGCCTCGACGTGTTGGTGCCCGCCGCCGGCATCAGCCTCGGCGACCGCGAGCTCGAGTGGGAGTCGTTCAACCGGGTGCTGTCGATCCAGCTGGCCGCGGTGTATCGCGTCGCCGAGCTCTCACGGCCGCTGCTGCGGGAGTCGGGCGGATCCCTCATCACCATCGCGTCGATGTTCGCGTTCTTCGGCGGCGGCACCCGCGCGGCCTACTCGGCGTCCAAGGGCGGCATCGTGCAACTCACCAAGTCGCTCGCCGAAGCGTGGGCGGCCGACGGAATCCGGGTGAATTCGGTGGCTCCCGGGTGGATCGAGACCCCGCTCGCGGCCGGTCTCGACGAGGTCGCGAAGGAGCGGATCCTCTCGCGCACCCCGCTCGCGCGGTTCGGTGCGCCCGAGGAGATCGGAAGCGTGATCGCGTTCCTCGCGTCGGATGCGGCCTCGTTCATCTCGGGTGCGGTGCTGCCGGTCGACGGAGGCTACCTCACGACCGCGATCTAGGGTTCGCGCTGGAAGTTCGCTTCACATTATCCCGGCACTCTTGGGGCGTCTCTCCGCAACACTTGACAAAGTGATAATACTGGAGGTCGTAATTATCACTTAGGGGTGGCCGGTTGCTGCCGGTCGACGGCAGCTGCTTCACAACAGCGATCCCTGCGCCGAACCTTCGCGGCGAGGGGATCGCCTGATTCTCGCTGCGCGGGAAACACCGGCGGTCGCTTCGTGTCGCCGGAGTGTTCGCGCCGCGAATCACGGGTAGCCTAGAAGGGTGTGCGGTGGCCGCTCGGCTCCGTCTCAGAACTCAGCGATGCGGCACGTTCGGAGTGCCGCATCGCGGTGTCGACACTAGAGAGGAAGTGCGCATGTCGTATCGGGTGCAGGGTGTTGTGGTGCGTGAGAAGAACGCGCCCGCGACGGTTGAGACGATCATCGTTCCGGATCCGGGTCCGGGCGAGGTGGTGGTCGATGTGCTGTCGTGCGGCGTGTGCCACACGGACTACCACTACCAGCAGGGCGGCATCGGAGACGAGTTCCCGTACCTGCTGGGTCACGAGTCGACCGCGCGGGTGGCCGCGGTGGGCGAGGGCGTCACCGAGGTCGAGGTGGGGGATCGCGTGATCCTGAACTGGCGCGCCGTGTGCGGGCAGTGCCGCGCATGCGCGAAGGGTCAGCCGCAGTACTGCTTCGCGACGCACAACGCGAAGCAGAAGATGACGCTCGAAGACGGCACCGAGCTGTCGGCGGCGCTGGGGATCGGTTCGTTCGCGGAGAAGACGCTGGTGGCCGCGGGGCAGTGCACCAAGATCGATGAGGAGTCAGACGCGGCCGCTGTCGGTCTGCTGGGCTGTGGCATCATGGCGGGCATCGGTGCCGCGATCAACACCGGCGAGGTCAAGCGCGGCGAGTCGGTCGCAGTGATCGGCTGCGGCGGTGTGGGCACGGCGGCGATCGCGGGCGCGCAGCTCGCGGGCGCGACGACCATCATCGCGGTCGACATCGACGACGCCAAGCTGGAGCAGGCGAAGCGCTTCGGCGCGACGCACACGGTGAACTCGCGCGAGCAAGACGCGGTCGAGGCGATCCGCGAACTCACGAACGGCTTCGGTGCCGATGTCGTGATCGATGCGGTGGGCCGCCCCGAGACCTACAAGCAGGCGTTCTACGCGCGCGACCTCGCCGGCCGCGTGGTGCTCGTCGGCGTGCCGACGCCCGAGATGCAGCTCGAGCTGCCGCTGCTCGACGTGTTCGGCCGCGGCGGATCGCTGAAGTCGTCGTGGTACGGCGACTGCCTGCCGAGCCGTGACTTCCAGATGCTGATCGACCAGTACAAGCTGGGCCGCCTCGATCTCGACGGCTTCGTGACCGAGCGCGTCGGCCTCGGCGATGTCGAGGAGGCCTTCGGGAAGATGGCCGGCGGCAACATCCTGCGTTCGGTGGTGGTGCTGTAATGGCGGAGCAGACTGCGGGCGTGCGCATCGAACGCCTGGTGACCAGCGGCACGTTCTCGCTCGACGGCGGAACGTGGGAGGTCGACAACAATGTCTGGATCGTGGGTGACGACGCCGAGGTGATCGTCATCGATCCCGCGCACGACGCTGCCGCGGTCGCCGCCGCGGTGGGGGATCGAAAGACCCACGCGGTGCTCCTCACGCACGGGCACGACGACCACATCCGCGCCGCGCGCGAGGCCGCCGACCTGCTGAACGCGCCCCTGTACCTGAACCCGGCCGACCGCATGCTGTGGGACGCGGTCTACGACGAGGCTCCCGACGTCGAGATCGCCGACGGCGACGAGTACGCGGTCGCCGGCGTGCGGTTGACGGCGAAGCACACGCCCGGGCACTCTCCGGGATCGACCTGCTTCGCCGCGCCCGCGCTGGGGGCCGTATTCACGGGCGACACCCTGTTCCAGGGCGGGCCGGGCGCAACGGGCCGCTCGTACAGCAGTTTCGACACGATCATCCACTCGATCCGCGAGCACCTGCTCGTGCTGCCCGAGGAGACCGTCGTCTACACCGGCCACGGCGACACCACCACCATCGGAGCGGAGAAGCCGCACCTCCAGGAGTGGATCGACCGCGGCCACTGAGCGCTCAGGCGGTTCGCCCTCGCGCGAGACCCAGCCTGCGCGCGAGACCCAGCCCTCACACGAGAACCCATGCCCGGCACCAAAACCCACGTCTGGAACGGTGCAGGGCATGGGTTCTCGTGCTGCTCATGGGTTCTCGTGCGCATCCCCTGCGGGCCTGTGCCCCAGTGTCCCGCGATGGTAACGCGGTGGCCGACGTCGCGGGTCAGAGAGCGTCGCGAGCGGCCCACTGCTCGGAGAGCGCGGTGAGCACGGCGGCCTGGCTTCGGAGCGCGGAGGCGGCGTCCTCGTCCTCTGCGCTCGCCGCGCCGGGTAGCGTGCGGCCCACGGCGACCCCGAGCAGAAACGTGCTGAGCGGGGCGGCCGGGCGCGCCACGTTGTGCGCGACATCGCGCGCCACGTTCAGCACCGTGGCGATGTCGATGGTGTCGGGGTCGAGGCCGAGCTCGCCGGCGGCTGCCGCGAGCCACTCGTTCAGCGCCTCGGGTGGCAGGTGCCTCTGTTCGCTCACGGGTGCTCCTTTGATTGCGCGGGCTCTGGATCGTGACTGTGCGGTCCTGGATTGTGCGGGCTCTGGATCGTGCGGGCCATGGAGAGGTCTTCGGGGGTGTCGATGTCGGCCGTGATCTCCGCGGGGGTCGGGATCGCGACCAGCTCTGCCAGCGAGAACGCGCGGCGCAGCGGCAGGTTGTCGAGCGGGCCGTCGACTGCCGCAATACCGGCGCGGAGCGCAGCGGTTCGGTAGATGCCCGCGAGCCACTGGGTGCGGCCGTCGGGGTCTTCGAGCAGGATGCCGTCGCCGTCGCCTGTGCTGCTGCCGCTGCCCGGGTCGCCCGGCGCAGCGCCACCGCTGAACCTCGCGCGCAAGTTTGCGATCAGCGCGCGACACGCACCACCCGGGTTTACGAGATCGCACGCCAGCAGCAGCGTCCACTCTGCGGTTCGACCGCTGTGCGCGGATCCACCGCCGTGCGTGCCTTGACCGAGACACTCGCTGCGATCGTCTTGCCCGCCGTGATCGATCGGCTTGCCGTGGCAGCGCGCTGTACCCGCTGCACCCTCGGATCCGGTGTGCTCGGTAGGGGACGGCGCAGCCGCCGGCAGAGCGTCGAGGCCGGCTGCAAGGGCGGCGAGCGGACCCGCGAAAGAGGGATTCTCCCGCACGACGATCGCCCCCGGCACTGCCGAGGTCTGCGGCCCGACCACTACTATCTGCTCGGCTCCGACCGCGCGTGCGGCGGAGACCGTGCGCTCGATCAGCCGTGCGCCGTGCAGCTCGAGGTTGGCCTTGTCCGCGCCGCCGAGTCGGCTGCCGCGGCCGCCGGCCAGCACGACGGCGTCGAACCGCGGCAGCGCAGCAGACGCCGGTGTGTGCGATGCCGATATCTGCGATGCCTGTGCCTGTACAGACGACACTGCCGCCCCGGACTCCGGCATTGACTCCGCCCCCGACTCCGCCCCCGAACCCAACACTGAATCTGATCCCGATCTCGGTCCCGATCCCGGTCCCGATCCCGGTCCCGATTCCGGTCCCGATCCGAGGGAGCCCGAGGCCGTACCAGACGGGCGTCGCGGCACCGCAGCCGAACTCACGGCGACCCCACGAAGATCAGTTCGACGGGGTCGCCCGCGGCGATGTCGCCATGCTCCTCGCCCACCAGTGCGTAGGCTTGCACGGCTCCGTGCCCGCCCACGGCGTGCGACACCCCGCGCGGATTCACCGCCGGGCAGCAGACGAGTGCGCCCGACGCGGGAGCGTCGCGATCCACCACCACGGGCATGACCTGCAAGCGGCCACTGGCCCCGCGCCAGGCCGCACCCGCGACCGCGGGCACCAGCGGGCGCTGCGTCGCGGTGCGCCCCTGCATCGCAAGCAGCGCGGGGCGCACGAAGAGCTCGTAGCTCGCGGCGGCGCTCACGGGATTGCCCGGCAGCGCGAACAACCACGCCCCGGTGGCGAGGCGGCCGGAGCACTGCGGTTGGCCCGGACGGATCGCGACGCGCACCGCGCGCACGCCGGGCTCGCCGGGATTGTCCGCGGTGACGAGGCGCATCACGTCGTGACTCCCCGGGCCGACGCCACCGGTCGTGACGATCACGTCGCAGTCGCGAGCGAGTTCGTCGAGCCGGGCGCGCACGGCTGCCGCGTCGTCGTCGCAGTGGTGCACGGCGACGGGATCGATGCCGCTCTCGCGCAGGAGACCCGCGATGAGCAGCGAGTTCGACTCGACGATCTGGCCGGGCGCGAGCGAGTCGCCGGGAGAGCGCAGTTCGGCTCCCGTGACGAGCACGCCGACGCGGGGCAGCTCGCTCACCCGCACCTCAGCGACCCCGGCTGCGGCGAGAGCGGAGAGCCTGGCCGCGGTGAGTGCGTCTCCGCTGCGGGCGATCAGCGATCCCGCGGGGGTGTCTTCGCCGCGGCGACGAATGTTGGCACCGCGGGTGACGGGAGCGGTGAAGCGGACGGTGCGCGCACTCCAAACGGTGTCGGGTGACGGGGGGTCCGCGATCCCGGCCTCCTTCGCGGCGGTACCCGCGGCATCCGCGGCACCGTCGGCACTAGCGGCCCCATCGGGCCGCGGTACCGCGCGGTGCTCGGCGGTGAGCTCGACCTGCGCGACAGCGTCGGCGTCGCTCGGCACCGGTGAACCTGTCATGATGCGCACCGCGCTGCCGGGGGGAATAGCCGGGTTCGACGAACTGCCGGCCAGCACCTCGTCGACGACCGCGATTGCGACGGGTGCGGCCTCGCTCGCGGCGGCGATGTCGGCGGAGTGCAGGGCGAAGCCGTCCATGGCCGAGTTATCCCAGAGCGGAAGGTCGTGTCGGGATCGCACGTCTTCGACGAGCGTGCGACCGTGGGCGGCCGCGATCGGCAGCACGGCACTGTCGAGGTGCCCGACGCCGGAGAGGATCCAGCGTCGCCATTCGGTGGCCGTGATACGCATGGGCCGATCCTATCGCCGCCCGGTGACACCCTTCACACCTCATCCCGGTGCAACAGCGACCACGCACCTGACCGCGCTGCGGCCCGCTAACGTCGCCCCCGTGCTGCACAGCACCGCTTCGGCACTCGCGGGCAGGAAACGTGCTAAGTATAAGGGCATGTCTCGCATCGCAGTTCGCCGCCGTGTCACCCGCATCACCGTGGGAGAGCCCCCGCGCAGACGACGCGACGTGCTCGCCGCCGAGGAGCCGCTCGAGATTCGCGTGCTGGGTAAGGCGCTGACCGTGACGATGCGAACGCCGGGGCACGATTTCGAGCTCGCGGCGGGTTTTCTGGTGTCGGAGGGGGTGATCCACCACCCGAATGACTACCAGCGCTCGACCTACTGCGCCGGCTCGGAAGACGAGGAGGGCCTCAACACCTACAACGTGCTCGACGTGACCCTCGCACCGGGTGTCGCTCCGCCCGACCCGAGCATCGAGCGCAACTTCTACACGACCAGCTCGTGCGGGGTCTGCGGCAAGGCGAGTATCGATGCCGTGGCCACGACCTCGAAATATCGAGTCGACGACGACCCGCTGCGCATCGATCCCTCGCTGCTGGCGAGCTTTCCCGACAGGCTGCGTGCAGGCCAGGAGGTGTTCGAGCGCACGGGTGGTCTGCACGCCGCGGCGCTCTTCGACGGGACCACCGGTGAGATGCTCGTGCTGCGCGAGGACGTGGGAAGGCACAACGCGGTCGACAAGGTCGTGGGCTGGGCGCTGCTGAACCACCGGCTGCCCGCGCGCGGGTGCGTGCTGATGGTGTCGGGCCGGGCCAGCTTCGAGCTGACGCAGAAGGCGCTGATGGCCGGGATCCCGATGCTGTCAGCGGTGTCGGCACCGTCGTCGCTCGCGGCGGAGCTGGCGGAGGAGTCCGGGCTGACGCTCGTCGGGTTTCTGCGGGGGCAGTCGATGGTGGTGTACAGCAGGCCGGATCGGCTGGTGGCCGCCGCGGTCACGGCCGAGGCCACGGGCTAACTGATCGCGCGGATAGGGTTCCGCTCAAGGCGGTCAGGCACCGGATCGGCCTCCCCGCGCTGGTATATCTGTTGGATCACGATCCCGCCCTGCGTGAGAAACTGGTTTTTTCAGCCGCACATGCGTTGCTATAGTCAAGTTCATGACACATTTTCGAATCAGCGAGGCAGCCCGCCTGATCGGGGTCAGCGACGACACGATCCGTCGTTGGGCGGCAGACGGCCGGCTCGAATCGAGCACGGACGAGAGCGGCCGACAGGTCGTGTCTGGTGCCTCGCTCGCGCACTTGGCGGTCGAACTCGCACCGCAGAGCAGCGACGACGAGACGGTGGTGAGCAGCGCCCGCAACCGCTTCACGGGCATCGTGACCGGGGTGCAGAAAGACAGTCTCATGGGCAAGGTCGAGATGCAGTGCGGGCCGAACCGGGTCGTCTCGCTCATGTCCGCCGAAGCGGTCGAGGAGCTGGGCATCGTGGTGGGATCCAGAGCCACGGCCGTGATCAAGGCGACCATGGTGATCATCGAGACCGACAAGCACTGATAACCACCGATGAGCACCGTGCGGCGGGGCCGATCCCGAACCCGCCGTGAGGCCGATGAGGCAGTGAGTGGCCGCGATCCCGAACTCGCCGACTTCGCTCGGGGATCGAGCCGATCGAAGCAAGAACCAGACCACTCGGATACGCAACGAAAGAACGAGGAAACAACATGAATCGAACACTCGCACGCACCCGTGGCGGTCGCATCGTCGGCGCGCTCGCCGCCACCGGCATCGCACTGACGCTGCTCGCGGGCTGCTCGTCTTCTTCTTCGGAGAAGACCGACACCGCTCCGGCCGAGACCAGCGAGGCACCTGCCGACTCGCTGAGCGGCGAGCTCACCGTGTTCGCAGCGGCGTCGCTCGAACCGGCTTTCGAAGAGCTGATGGGCGACTTCACGAAGCAGCACCCCGAGGTCACCTTCGCCCCGGCGTCATACGACGGCTCTTCCGCGCTCGCGGAGCAGATCATCGGCGGCGCACCGGTCGACGTGTTCGCCTCGGCAGACGAGCCCAACATGAAGAAGGTCACCGATGAGGACCTTGCCGAGGGCGAGC
>JBKEBN010000100.1:0-3178 GCA_047973175.1 Leucobacter sp. | reverse complement strand
TTCCTCGCTGATCACCCGGAGGTCGCATGCAAGGGCGAGTTCGAGTCCGCCGCCGAAGGCAAGTCCGTCGATGACCGCGAGCGTCGGCTGACGAAGAGAGGCGAGACGGGCGAACGCACGGTGACCGGTTGCAACCCACTCGCGCCACATGTCGACGGCGCTGATACCGGTGAAGTGGGTGATGTCTGCACCGACGCAGAACACGCGAGCGCCTGCCGTGCGCACCACGACAACGCGAGCACTCGAGCGGTCGATCTCGTCGCACACGGCGTCGAGTTGTCGGAGCATGGCGAGCGTAAATGCATTCAGCTTCCGTTCGCGATCCACCAGAATTGTCGCGATCGCGCCATCCCGAGAATAGCTCACCGAGACACTGCCGAAATACTGTTCTTCGGTCATGAGGGTCACACCCGCTCCGCTTCCGGAATCATCGATGAAGCGCCGTGGAGAATGTGGTGGGCACCCTTCTCACCGATCATGATCGAGGTTGCCTGGGTGTTGCCGCTGATGAGAGTGGGCATGATCGAGGCATCGATGACGCGCAGCCCCTCCATGCCGCGCACGCGCAGTTGCTGGTCGACCACGGCCATATCGTCTTCCCCCATCTTGCAGGAGCCGACGGGGTGGTAGTCGGTTTTCGCCCACTGCCTGATGTAGTCGCGGATCTCGCCGTCGGTGCGAACATTCTTGCCGGGCATGTACTCCTTCTTGATGAACGGAGCGTAGGCCTTGGTGTTCAGCATCTCGCGGCCCCACTTGAACCCCTCCATCGAGATCTCCCAGTCGTAGGGATCAGTCAAGAATGCGGGATCGATGGCCGGTGCGACCGATGGGTCTGCAGATCTGAGCGTCACCGACCCCACGCTCTTGGGGCGCAGGTTGCACGTGTTGATCGTCATGCCGTGTCCGGGCACCCGCATACGGCCGTGGTCGATCACGTAGGCCGGTAGGCAGTGCATCTGGATATCCGGAGCCGGTACGGCATCGCTCGACCGCACGAACATGCCCGCCTCGCAGACGGAGGCGGTGATGGGGCCCGTACGATTGTGCAGGTACTGCAGCATGGCCAGCACTGCCGGAACCGGCCGGTCGGAGCGGTTGTAGCTGACCGGGGTGGTCTCCGCGGTGAGGTAGACGTCCATGTGGTCCTGGAAGTTCTTGCCGACACCGGGAAGGTCGTGCCGCACCTCAATACCGAGTGCGCGCAGTTCGTCGGCTGGGCCGATCCCGGACAGCAGCATGAGGCGCGGCGAGTTTACCGCTCCGCCCGAAAGCACCACCTCTCGACTTGCCCGAGCAGAAGTGGGCTTTCCCTCGTGCGTGTATTCGATACCGGCGGCGCGCCCGTTCTCCACGATGACCCTTGTCGCGAGCGCGTGGGTGTGGATCGTGAGGTTGCTGCGGTTCTTCGCCGGACGCAGATACGCAGTTGCGGCGCTTTCGCGGCGAGCCTTCTTCTGGGTGACGTCGTAGTAGCCGACGCCGTCTTGCTCGGCACCGTTGAAGTCGGGAACGAACGGTAGCCCGAGTTCCTGAGCGGCGCGCACAAAAGCCTTGCTGAGCTCATTATGCGAAACCTGCTCGGTGACGTTCATCGCGCCTCGGGTGCTGTGATACTCGTCGTTCAGCCGCTCATTCTGCTCCGCCTTGCGGAAGAACGGGAGCACCTGGTCGAAGCCCCATTCGCCATTGCCTGCCTCGGCCCATCGATCGTAGTCGTAGCGATTGCCGCGAATGTAGATCATGGCGTTGATCGAGGTGCTGCCACCGAGCAGCCGGCCCTGCGGGTACCACATCTCCCGATTGTTGAGTTGCGGCTGCGGCACCGTCTCATACATCCAGTTCACCTTCGGACCGGTGAGCTTCGTGAATCCGACTGGGATGTGGACGAGGAAGTTGTTGTCCTTTCCCCCGGCTTCGAGCAGGAGCACGGACACACTCGGATCGGCGCTGAGCCGGTTCGCAACCGCACAACCAGCGGCACCGGCACCGACGATGATGTAGTCGTAGGTATTCTTAGCCATCTATGTTCTTCCTTGGTGGTAGCGTCAGTGCGGGTCAGGCATTGAGTTCACGGACCCGCTCGGGCAGATCGAGACTGGGCAGTCTCAGCCCCAGCAGATCCTGCTGAAACAGCGCACTGTCCATCGTGCGTAGGTCGTCAGCCACTTGCAGCGTGAAGGCTGCCCTGTCGAGCACGTCACGCTGCAGATCAACCCCCGGCGCGATCTCGGTGACGACGAGACCCCGTTCGGTGAGTCTCATCACGCACCGTTCGGTGATGTAGGTCACCTTCTGTCCTCGTTCCAGGGCCTTCTTACCCGAGAAGGTGATCGCGGAAGCCTCCTTGACGATCTTGGTATGCGGCCCGTCTTCTCGGATCGTCAGCTGCCCGTCGTCGAATTCGATCTTTCTGCGACCGGCGGTGAAGGAACCGATGAACAGGATCTCCGGTGCCGCGGTTGTGATGTCTGCGAATCCGCCGACCCCCGCGGTCACGTGACGTTTGCCAGGGAGGTGATGCACGTTCACGTTGCCTTCTTCATCGATCTCGAGGAAGGAGAGCAGTGAGTGCTCGAAGCCACCGCCCTGCAGCAGTGTGAACTGGTCGATGCTCGGCATGAGCGCATCGGGATTCTGCGAACAGCCGAACGCGAAGTCGAGTAGCGGCACCCCGCCGACCGCGCCTTGCTCGATCGCCCAGCTCACTTCTCGAGCGATGCCCTCCTCGACCAGCACATGCGGTACGAGCGCGGATACACCGAAACCGAGGTTGACGATCTCCCCGCTCTTGAGCTCTTGCGCAGCACGGCGAGCGATGACCTTTTCGAGTGAGAACGGCACCGAAGGCAGCTGATCAAGCGGTTGCCTGATCTGACCGGAGATCGCCGGGTCGTACACTGTGCCGGTGGTCTGAAGCTGATCGGGGGCGATCACGACCGCGTCGACGAGAATGCCGGGTACCCTCACCTGTTGCGGGTTGAGGCTCTCCTCTTTTGCAAAGCGCTTGACCTGCGCAATCACGATGCCGCCGTTGTTGTGCGCGGCGTACGCCTGGTCGAGTGCGCCGAGGGGGGATCCCTCTTCTTCGTAGGTCAGATTGCCGAACTCGTCTGCGGTCGTAGCTCGAATGATCGCGACGTTCGGCACGACGGCGGGAAAATAGAGCCAATCTTCG
>JBKEBN010000073.1:0-3545 GCA_047973175.1 Leucobacter sp. | reverse complement strand
CCAAGACGAGGGAGTCGCCTTCCTCGGCGTGAACATCTACGATCAGCCGGCGACCGCCGTCGCCTTCGCCGAAGAGAACGGCATCACCTACCCGAGCGTGATCGACGTGAACGACGGCCGGATCAAGCAAGCCTTCGCCGGCGTCACCCCGATCCAAGCCACCCCCACCACGCTCGTGCTCGACCGTGAGGGGCGGGTCACGGCCCGCATCATCGGGCAACTCGAATCGGCCTCCATCCTCGACACGCTCGTCGCCGACGCACTCGCGGAGACCTCATGAGCCCGAGCGATCTCGTCTTCGACGGCGCACTCTGGGCCGGGGTGCTCATCGCCGCGCTCGCCGGCTTCGTCTCCTTCGCCTCCCCGTGCGTGCTCCCACTCGTACCCGGCTACTTCGGCTACCTCGGCTCCGCCGTCGCCCCCGCCGAACAGAGCACCGCACCCGCAGGCGGCACCACGGCACAGCGCCGCCGCCTGCTCCTCGGCGTGCTCCTGTTCATCGCCGGGTTCTCCGTCGTGTTCGTCACCGTCACCGTGCTCGGCGGCGTCTTCGGCCAGGTCTTCCTCTCCTACGCGGACATCGCCACCCGCATCCTCGGCGTCGTGGTGATCGTCATGGGCCTCGCCTTCGTCGGCGTGTTCCGCAAGATGCAGCGCACCGTCCGACCCCGCTTCCGAGCACGCCTGGGACTCGCCGGGGCCCCGCTGCTCGGCCTCGCCCTCGGCATCGGCTGGACGCCGTGCATCGGGCCGACCCTCGCCGCGATCATCTCCGTCTCGTGGAACCTCGGCGATCCCATCCGTGCGGGGCTGCTCGGCGTCGCCTACTCGCTCGGCCTCGGCATCCCGTTCCTGCTGCTCGCCCTCGGGCTCGGCTGGGCGACCCGCTCGACGTCGTTCCTGCGCCGCCACATCCGCACCATCAACATCGCCGGCGGTGTCGTACTCGTCCTGCTCGGCCTGCTCATGGTGAGCGGGCTCTGGACACGCCTCATGTCCTCCCTGCAGGGGGTGATGGCGAATGTCCAACTCCCGCTCTGACAACGACACCCTCCCCGCACGCCCGAGCGATCACGTCGACTCCACCGAACGCGGCGGAGGCGAGGTCGGGCTCGGCTGGCGGGGTTGGCTGCGCTGGGCATGGCGGCAGCTCACGAGCATGCGCACTGCCCTCATCCTGCTCCTGCTCATGGCGATCGCTGCGATCCCCGGCTCGCTCTTCCCACAGCGCCAGGCCGACCCCAACGGCGTCGTCAAGTACTTCGACGACAACCCCGAGCTCGCCCCCACCATCGACACGCTGCAGCTGTTCGACGTCTACAGCTCGGCCTGGTTCTCGGCCATCTACCTGCTGCTGTTCGTCTCCCTCATCGGCTGCATCATCCCAAGGATCAAGCATCATGCGAAAGCGCTCCGTGCGCCGGCGCCGAAGACCCCGGCGCGGCTGCAGCGCATGGTCGGCTATTCCTCGAGTGAACTGCAGATCGTCGCAGGCCGCACCTCCGAGGCCGACGTCGCCCAAGCCGTTGCGATCGCCGAGAGCGAGCTGCGCCGTCGCGGATACCGCACCGCACGCTACGACACCCCGAGCTCCTGGTCGGTCTCCGCTGAACGCGGCTACCTGCGCGAAACCGGCAACCTCGTCTTCCACTCGGCACTCGTCGGGATCCTCGTCACCGTGCTCCTGAGCACCGGCCTCAACTACACCGGCGACCGGGTCATCGTGCAAGGCACCACCTTTGTGAACAGCGAGAGCGCCTACTCCTCATTCTCGCCAGGCCGGAACTTCGACCGGAGCTCGCTCACCCCCTACGCGCTGAGCCTCGACGGATTCGACGTCGAGTACGTCGATCCGGGGCTGCCCGGCGCAGGGCAGGCGGGCAACTTCGCCGCACACCTCTCCATCCGCGAGCCCGGCGACGACGACAGCCGGGCCGAGACGGTGCGGGTGAACTCACCGATCGAGGTGAACGGCGACCGCATCTACCTCCTCGGCAACGGCTACGCGCCGATGATCACGATCCGCAACGCCGCCGGCGACGTCGTCTACCAGGAGCCCCAGCCGTTCCTCCCGCAGGACTCCGCAATGACCTCGCTCGGCGTCATCAAAGTCCCCGACGGGCTCCCCGAGCAGGTGGGGCTCATCGGCTTCCTGTACCCGACGCAGAGCACGCTGGACACCGGCGCCTACTACTCCGTGTTCCCCGATCTCTACAACCCGATGATGACATTCAACGTCTTCACGGGCGACCTCGGCATCGACGACGGCACCCCGCGCTCGGTGTACCAGCTCGACACCGAGTCGATGACCCAGATCACCGGCGGCGACACCGGCGTCGACTCGATCGAGCTCACCCCGGGAGACACCGCTGACCTCCCGAACGGGATGGGCACCATCACCTTCGAGGATCTCACCGTCACCGAAGGCGCTGAGGAGCCGATCAAGCGCTTCGTCTCCCTGCAGATCCAGCGCGACACCGGCGCCACCTGGGTGCTCATCTTCTCCATCCTCGCCACCGTGGGCCTCATCACCGGCCTGCTCATACCGCGCCGCCGGCTCTGGGTGAAGGCCACCCTCACCGACCCGGTCGTCGGCGAACGCAAGGTCAAGATCGAGTACGCAGGCCTCGCCCGTGGCGAGGATCCCGCCCTCGAACGCTCCATCGAGCAGTTCCGCACCAGCCACCTCTCGGCCATCGCCGAGCAACTACCGTCACCACACTTCAAGAAGGGAACCCCATGAACCGGCCCCCGCACACCGTGCAGAAACCGACCAAGAAACTGAGCACCTCGCAGAAGGCGGCGCTCATCGCGATCCCCGCCGTGCTGCTCATCGCGCTCATCCTGATCCTCATCTCGGTGCTCAACCGCCCCGAAGTCCAGGCGCCCGGCGAGGCGTCGAACGGTAGCGGGACGGGCGGCGGAACTCCCACGCAGAGCGACGTGCCGCTCGTGCAGGAGAACTCGCACGTCCTCGACGACGCCGGCGAGGGCGCGCCGGTGCTCGTCGAGTTCCTCGACTTCGAATGCGAGGCCTGCGGCGCCGTCTACCCGGTGATCGAGGAGATCCGTCAGCAGTACGACGGCCAGATCACTTACGTCCCCCGCTACTTCATCACCAACCACGCGAACTCGATGAACGCCGCCATCGCGGTGGAGGCCGCGTCACAGCAGGGCAAGTTCGAGGAGATGTACCAGAAGCTCTTCGAGTCGCAGCCCGAATGGGCGGAGCAGCAAGACTCGCAGGCCGACAAGATCCGTAGCTATGCCGAGCAGCTCGGACTCGACATGGACGCCTTCGATGCGGCCGTCGCCGATCCCGCAACCCAAGCGAGGGTCGAAGAAGACCACAACGCCGGCATGTCGCTCGGCGTGCGCGGCACCCCGACGTTCTTCCTGAATGGTGAGCTGCTGCAACCCCAGACCGTCACCGACATCACCGACGCCCTCGACGCGGCGATCGCGGAGAGCAAGGAGTAGCCATGGATCTGCAACTGCAGGCCGCGCTCGACGAGTTCTCCGTGCTCGCCGTCTGGTCGGCGATC
>JBKEBN010000059.1:0-52297 GCA_047973175.1 Leucobacter sp. | reverse complement strand
TGATGATGCCTTTCGAGTGGGATGTGAGAGTTTCCTCGAAGGATCACACGGTGGCCGCGCCCACGTCGCGAGCGACGGGGCCAGCCACCGCGGGCTACACCACTCTACGGGGCACTACTGAGTATCACCCTCGAACTCACGGCCGTGACCCCCATGTGGGGGACATTCAGGCTAGCCCGGCGCAGATGAGCTCGACGATGTCCGAGGCGTTTGAGACGCACAACCCGCCTGCGGCACGCGCGTAAGAGAGCCCGCGCAGAACAAGATAGAACGAGCGGGAGCCCGAACACTTGGGGGAAAGTCAGGGCTCCCGCTCGTACAGGATAGCGGAAAAAATGCTTAGTAACATTTTTCACTATCTTGGTACCGAGATGCCAAAAATTTCGTCATCTGCGGCTACCAAGCACGACTCTACTGCGCACGTAAGCACGCGCACCCGCGATCCCCAGGTCAACCACCCCTATCCACCCGCAATCCCACCCTTTCTAATCAGAGCGGGAGGAGCGTGCTCGGAGCCGACTAAGCGTGGCGGGCATCCTCCGCGGGAAAGATCGTGTCGACATCGCCGAGTTGCAGCGCCAAGGCCGTCGCCTGCGCCGCATCCTCGAGGTTGAGCGCGCGCCGGTAGGCCATGTCGACCGTGTCGGCGACGACCGAGCAGCCGTGATGCTGCATCACCACGCAATCGTGCTCTCGCAGCGCCGCGGCTGCGGTATCGGCCAATTCTTCGGTGCCGTTGTCGAAGAACGGTGTGACACCGATCGACCCGACGTAGTAGGCGTGATCGAGAGTGAGCAGCCGAATCGGCGCACCGATACTCGCGAGCAGGACGGCCGTGCGCGGGTGCAGGTGCAGCACGCACTCCGCGTCGGGCCGCGCCAGGTACGCCCGGTGATGAAGCCGCCACTCGCTCGACGGCCGCCGACCGCCATCGACCTCACCGGAGCCGTCCTCCTCCTCGGCCAGGGAGAGATCCACGAAATCATCGGGAGTCAGGCGATCCAGCCAGGTGCCGCTCGCCGACACCGCGAAGCGATCCTCGGCGATCCGCACCGACAGGTTGCCCGCGCTCGCGAGCACCAGGCCTCGCCCCACGGCGTCACGGCCCACCTCGATCAGCTCGCCCACCAAACGATCCCGGTTCCTCTTCGCGTCCATTCGCCCACGATACCGCGCGGAGCACCCCGGTTCCCAGGGGGTTCTCGCTGGGCTCGGAGGTTTCTCCTCGGGCGGTCTGCGAGGGTGGATCGAACCTTCCACCCCGCACCGTCAGGAGGCCCCGTGCAGAAAACGCAGAAGATCCTTATCGGAACCGGTGCCGGGGTGCTGGTGCTCGCCGTCGCGGCCGTCATCGCCGGGCCGGTGATCTACCGCGACTTCATCGCGGCCCCCGCCGCCGAAGCTCCGACGCTCAGCAGCGACGACAGCCTGCTGGACGAGCAGAGCAGCAGCGACGGCGACTCCGTTTCGCTCGATCCCGCAGCCCTCTCGGGCGAGTGGCGCGTCGCAGAGGGGTCCGAGGCGGGGTATCGAGTCGACGAGGTGCTGCGCGACGTTGACGTCACCGTGACCGGGCGCACGAGCGACGTCTCGGGCACCCTCACCATCGGTGAAGACGGGCTCACCCTCGAGGCGGCCGACCTCGCGGTGGATGTCGGCTCGATCGAGACCGACGCCTCGGCGCGCGACGCCTACTTCCGAGACACGGCCATGCGCGTCGGCGAGCACCCCACCGCGACCTTCGCGCTGACTCAGCCCGTCGCGTTCACCGAGGTTCCGGCCGCGGGCGAAACCGTGCAGGCACAGGCCTCGGGCGACCTGACGCTCGCCGGGGTGACCCGCAGCGTCACAGCCGAGGTCGAGGTGCGAAGCGACGGAACGACCACCGAGATCGCGGGGTCGATTCCGATCGTCTTCGCCGACTTCGATATCGATGCCCCCAACCTCGGCTTCGTGCAGGTGGAACCCGACGGCTTCGTGGAGTTTCAGCTCAACGCGATGAAATAGCCACCACGATCGGCGCATCCGCTTCAGGGCGCACCCGCTTCAGACAGACTGGCCGTCTGCCAGATCCTGCGCCGAGCGGGGCAGCTTGCGCACGCGGGCGCGTCGGCGACGCTTCTCGGGGATCATGCCGCGCATCTCCTCGAGCTTGCCGAAGCACAGCAGCCGATCCTCGGCCTCGAGCACCAGGTGCGCGCGCGGGTTCGGGATCACCTGCACCCCGCGGTGCAGCGTGAGCACGGTGATGTCGCGATCCCACAGGCCCAGTTCGCCCAGTGTCTTGCCCACGTGCTCCGAGCCGGCGTGCATCGTGAGCTCGGCCACGCCGTACCCGGTCGACACCGACAGCCGCTGCCGCACGTCGATCTCCGGGAAGTTCACCTGACCCGAGATGTAGTCGATGATGGCACCCGCGACGTCGAGACCCGTCGCGGTCTCGATGCCCTGCAGGCCGGGAGACGAGTTCACCTCCATCACGAGCGGCCCCTCGTCGCCCTCGAGCATGTCGACGCCCGCGACGCGCAGCCCCATGATCTGCGCCGCGCGCACGGCCGTCTGCTCGTACACCGGATCGAGCTGCACGGCCTCGACGGTGCCGCCGCGGTGCACGTTGGAGCGGAACTCGTCGCCGCTCGCGATGCGTCGCATGGCGGCGACCACGCGATCCCCCACCACCAGCGCGCGCACGTCGCGCCCGCGACTTTCGGAGACGAAGCGCTGAATCAGCACGTTCTGCCGCGTCGAGTGCAGCGTCTCGATGATCGCCTCGGCGACCTTCACCTGGGGTGCCAAGATCACACCGATGCCCTGCGTGCCCTCCAGCAGTTTGATGACGACCGGCGCGCCGCCGACGCTCTCGATCGCGGGCCGCACGTCGGCGCGATTGCGCACGAACGCTGTCGCGGGCATGTCGATGTTGTGCCGCGAGAGGATCTGGATCGCGCGCAGCTTGTCGCGTGCGTTCGAGATGCCGCCCGCGGTGTTGGGGGTGTAGACGTCCATCTGCTCGAACTGGCGCACGACCGCCGTTCCGAAGTAGGAGATGGAACTGCCGATGCGCGGCAGAATCGCATCGTAGTCGCTGAGCTGCTTGCCCCGGTAGAGCAGATCGGGATCGTCGCCCGCGAGGTCGATCGCGAAGCGCAGCGTATTGAGCACCCGCACCTCGTGGCCACGATCGAGCGCCGCCGTCTGCAGGCGCTGTGTCGAGTACGCCTGTGGGGCGCGCGAGAGTATCGCGAGTTTCACCGTGGTTCCCTGCCAAGATAGAAGCGTGACCGTACCCTCCTATTCAAGCACCCTCACGGGGTGGAGAGAGTGGGTGCGCCTGCGCGACATCGGCGTGCCGTGGATCAAAGCCAAGATCGACACCGGTGCGCAGACATCGGCGCTGCACGCGGCCGAGATCGAGGAGTTCGAGCGCGACGGCGCGTCGTGGGTGCGATTCGAGGTGCAGCCCTGGCAGCTCACCGACGACGACACGGTGACGGTGGAGCTTCCGGTGCACGACCGGCGCACGGTTCGCAGCTCTTCCGGCCACGCGCAGCAGCGACCCGTGGTGCTGATGAACATCGAGCTCGCCGGGCGAAACATCGTGGCCGAGGTGACCCTCACCGACCGAGAAGAGATGATCTTTCGCATGCTCATCGGACGCGAGGCGCTGCGTCGGGGGTATCTCGTCGACTCGGCCGCGTCCTTCCTCGGCGGGAAACCGCCGCGCGCGATCCGCCGCCGCAATCGGGGCCTGCGCTAGCGGTTTCAGCAACTAGCGGCCCCCGCGACCTCCGCGGTTTCGATGGCCTGCTTGGCCGCTGCGTTGCCTGGCTCGGGCGCGCTGGTGCGTCGACTTGCGCACCAGGAGCCCGTGCTGCAACGCCTCAGGGCCTGCGACCGCGAACTTCAGACCCATGACCTCCGAACTGAGAATGTGCATGTCGTCGCGCACACGCTCGACCTTCTCATCGACGCGCTCGATCTTGTCTTCGAGCCTTTCGACTTTGTCTTCGAGCCCGTCGAAGCGGTGTTCGAGATTCTCAAGTTTGGTGTCGATCCGACGCTCGAGCCTGTCGAGCTTAGCGTCGAACTTCTCCTCCATGTGCTCGAAGCGCTCGTCGACTTTCTCGAAGCGCTCGTCGACCCTATCGAAACGCTCGTCGACCCTGTCGAAACGAGCGTCGATCCGAGCCTCCGACCGCAGGATCAATGAGCGGACCCCGGCAAGCAAGGTCGCCGCTACCCCGAAGAGCGCGAGAATCGCGCCGATTACGTCAGCAGTCACGTACACACCTCAATTCTGATCGCTGAACAGTAGTTGTGCAAGCGATAGTACGCATATACCGAAAGCCGGGTGAGCCATATTCGCAAATCTGTGGATAAGTCGCGAAATCACTGTTTTGAGGCAGGCTGTGGAGGAAGCTCAAGATGAGCAAGATGAGGGAGCCTCGTCCGATATCAGCGCGTAACTTCGCGATATGATGAATCCATCATTTCATAAATCCACCAGCTCACCTGCCCAGAGGAGCGACCCATGCCACTCGGCGACGCCCAGCGCCCGCTCTACGAAATCAAGGCCAACCTCTTCAAGGGTCTCGCCCACCCCTACCGCATCCGCGTGCTCGAAATCCTCAGCTCCTCTCCCGAGACACCGGTCTCCGAGCTGGTTGCGGAGACCGGGCTCGAGCCCTCGCACCTCTCCCAGCACCTCGCCGTGCTCCGACGCTACGGGCTCGTCCGCTCCGAGCGACGCGCCAGCGTCGTCTACTACCGGCTCGCGTTCGCCGAGGTCGCCGAGCTGCTGCGGGTCGCTCGGCACCTGCTGTTCGGAATCCTCACCGATTCCCAGGCCCACGGTGCTGCCGCGGCCCACTTGCCCCACCTCTCCGACGGTTTCGAAAGGGAAACGGGAACCGATCTCACAGGCCCCGAGCAGGGCACCGATCCCGAGCGAGATGCCGATCCCGAGGCAGACAGCGACCCGGGCAGCAGCGACCGGGGCGGCGACCCGATCGCCTCCGCCGCGCAGACGAGAGATCGCGCATGAGTGCGGGCGCAGGGTTCTCGGCGCTCCGCTCTCTGCTCCCCCACGCCGAGGACTACAGCGGCCTGAGCCGCAGCTGGCGCGCCGACCTCGTCGCGGGCCTCACGGTCGGCATCGTGGCCCTGCCCCTCGCGCTCGCCTTCGGGGTGAGCTCGGGCGTCGGCGCTGAAGCCGGCCTCATCACCGCCATCGTCGCGGGCCTCGTGGCCGCCGTGTTCGGCGGATCGAACGTGCAGGTCTCGGGCCCCACCGGAGCGATGGTCGTGGTGCTCGTACCGATCGTCGCCGCCCACGGTACCGGTGCCGTTGTGATCGTCAGCATCATGGCGGGCGTCATCGTGCTCGCCGCGGGCCTGCTGCGGCTGGGTCGCGCGGTCAGTTACATTCCGTGGCCGGTGATCGAGGGCTTCACGGCCGGCATCGGAGTCATCATCTTTCTGCAGCAGGTTCCGGCGGCGGTCGGTGTCTCGGGCGGCGGGCACGCGACCAACGCGGTCGCCGCCGCCGCTGAGGTGCTCGCGCAGGCTTCGTGGCCCGCGGCGCTGCTGCCGCTGGGGGCCGTCGCCGCCGTCGCGGTCATCATGTGGATCTGCGGGCGCTTCGCCCCCGCACTTCCGGCCTCATTCATCGCGATCGTGGTCGTGTCGCTGATCGTCGTGCTCGCAGGTCTCCCGCTCCCCGCGATCGGCGCGCTGCCGCACTCGCTCCCGGTGCCGTCCCTGCCGATGATCAGCCCCGAGCTGCTGGGCGAACTCGCCGGCCCGGCGCTCGCGGTGGCCGCCCTGGCCGCGATCGAGTCGCTGCTGTCGACCCGAGTCGCCGCGACGCTCGCCGACACCGGGCACATGAACGCCGACCGCGAACTCTTCGGGCAGGGGCTCGCCTCAATCGCCTCCGGGCTCTTCGGCGGCATGCCTGCGACGGGCGCGATCGCGCGCACCGCCGTCAACGTGCGCAGCGGTGCCAAGACCCGGGTCGCCGCCGCAACCCACGCGCTGGTGCTGCTGCTCGTGGTGATCGCCGCGGCAGACGTCGTGTCCGCGATCCCGCTCGCCGCGCTCTCCGGCGTGCTCATGATGACGGCCGCCCGCATGGTGTCGCCCGCGACGATGCGGCGCGTGCTGCGCTCGGGCAGGTCAAGCGCAGCGGTGTTCCTCATCACGCTCTTCGTGACGGTCGCGTTCGATCTGATCGTGGCGGTCGGGATCGGCCTCGCCGTCGCCGCCTTCTTCGCACTGCGCGCGCTCAGCCGCATGAGCGGCGCATTTCGGGATCGGCTCCCCGGAGATCCCGAACCGGGAGACGATCGCATCGCCCTCTTCCACATCGAGGGCTCCCTGTTCTTCGGGGCCGCCGACCGCCTCGTCGAGGAGATCGCGGCAGAACCCGATGTTGAGGTGGTGATTCTGCGGCTCTCGGGTCTGCAGATCATCGACGCGACGGGTGCCAATGCCCTCGCCGAGCTGGTGCTCACGCTCGAGCGACGCGGCGTGACGGTGCTGATCAAGGGCGTGCGACCCGAGCACCGGGCACTGCTGCAGCAGCTCGGGGTGATCGAGTCTCTGCGGCACCCGAATCACCTGTTCGCAGAGCTGGATCCGGCACTCGAACACGCTCGCTCGCACGTGCGCCGCTCGCGCGAGGCGGCACCAGAGAGCTGAGACGTGGTGCGGGGGTGCGCCACGCGCCCCCGCACCACGTTCGCTCCATCGACAAGGAACAGCCCCTGATAGCAGGTATCTAATACCTGATCAGAGGCTATTTTACTGCCGCGGTGGGTAGGGGATTTGAACCCCTGGTGCAGGGTTACTGCACGCTTGTTTTCAAGACAAGTTCCTTCGGCCGCTCGGACAACCCACCGCCGTCGAGCTTAGCAAAGAGCACCGCCCTCCCGCGAGAACACGGAGCACGGTGGCGAGGGGAATGACGAGGCGATGACGAGAAATGGAGCAATGTTGCCGCTGGGCATCATCTGATTATTCTGCTACATTCTGATGCTATGAACGGGGAAAGTTCCACCTATCCGATTCATCACGATGCATCGCGGATGCGCCGGCCACGACGTCGCGTCACCGCGCCTCTCACCATGGTCGCGCTCAGCGCGCTCCTGCTCACGTCGCTGTCCGCACCCGCCTACGCCGAGGCGCCGTCCGATCCCGCACTCCCCGAGGTCACTGTGGAAGAGGCACCGGGATCGGCCGACGACGCCGAACCCGAGGGTGCCGAGGGCGAGACCCCTGACGACTCGGCCGACGGCGATACCGACAGCGGTTCGGACGCCACCGCCGACGACGACGGCGAGAACGGCGGTGAGAACGGCGACGGATCCGCACCCGCCGATCCCGAACCCACCCCGCCGACTTCCGAGGCTCCCAGCACAGACCCCTCCGATGATACGGTAGACGCGCCTCAGCCCGCCGACGACGAGTCGCCGGAGCCGGAGCCGGAGCCCGAACTCGATCTGCTCGGCGGCGCTCTGTCGGAGGTCGCCCGCTCTCAGACCGCCGGAGCCGCAACCGCCGGGGCCTCCAGCTACTCGAAGGGCCTGATCAAGCAGCGCGTCAAGATCGCCGACGCACGGCTGACCGGCCCCACGCCGCAGCAGCAGCTCACGAGAGTCGACGTGACCCGCGACCTCGTCGGTCGCACCCTCACCGCCAAGGCGACGTTCAAGTCGAACCCCACGGTCGCGCTGAACTCGAACGTGTTCGTATACCTTGGCACCTGGTCGGGCAACACCTGCAAGGCGCGGGTCGGCATGGTCGCCGGAGCCGCCTCGGGCGGTGCGGGCGACGCAGCGGGCCTCTTCCTGAGCGCTGAGGGCACCTCCGAGGGCAGCCTCGGCGTCACCCGATCCCTCAGCGGAAACGCGCTCACGCTCAAGAGCAAGGCGCACACGAAGATCCGCTCGTCAGAGTGGGACTGCGCCTACGCATTCAACACGCCCAGCGGCGACACGAGCTCGACCTATACGAGCTTCTACGCCGAAGACCTGGAAGACATCTACAAGCCCAAGCTGAGCATCGACCCGGGCGACCCGGTGCAGGGCAACTACAAGGGCAAGACCACCAAGATCCGCGTCAAGATCGAGAATTCCGGGCGCGGGGACGCCGCGAACGTGCGCGTCAAGGCCTCCGGATCTGGGCTCTCGATCACCAACAAGAGCAAGAGCTACTCCAGCATCAAGAGCGGCAGAAGCCAGGTCATCGAGTACAGGGTCAAGATCAAGAGCGGATCGCAGCGCACGCTGAAGATCACCGCCACCGCCTCGGGCGGCTACAAGACCTCGAAGAACGTGAAGGTCGTGGTGAAGCCGAAGGCCAAGAAGTATTCGTCGCTCTCGGGCCGCTACTTCTGGGGCTTCGTGCCGACCTCGCTCACCGACTACCGCGGCTGGGAGACGCGCGCGATCTACTTCCTCAACTCGAAGTGGGCGTACCTCGACTTCCCGAAGAACGGGAAGAAGCCGAAGTGCACTAAGAGCACGTCCACCTGCAAGCGCTACAGCTACGACAAGCGCACCGGCGTCGCGAAAATCGGCAGCCAGAAGTTCAAGGTGAACACCGAGGGCTTCAGATACAAGATGAAGGGCGACGGCGCGAAAGCCTACTTCTCACCGCTCACGCTCCCGAAGAAGAACGCCCGCATCTCGGCCTCGCTGGTGAACCGCGACTGGTTCGGCTACTGCATGATCACCTGCACGGCGACGACCACCTGGCTCACGCTCGGCAAGAACGGCCGCTTCGTGCGCGCGGGCTCCTACGCCGGCAGCTGGCCGGGGATCGGCTCGACCTGGGGCGGGGTGTCCGCTGACCAGCGCGGCACGTACAGGGTGATCAGCACGGGCAGGATCGAGCTGCGCTACGCCAACGGCAAGAAGGTGCGCCACACGATCGGCATCATGCACGACATTCGCGGCAAGGCATCCGCGAACAACGAGGGCGTGATGCTCGGAGACACGAACTTCTACCGGGACTGAGTGATCGTCGCTGACGCGCCGGCTGCGCGGGATCGCTCAGGTGCCAGCCGCGCGCGATCACTGAGGCGTCAGCACCGAGGCATCAGCACCGCGGGAAAGCGGTCGCGCAGTGCGGTCAGCAGCCCGTTCTCCTCGATCGTGCCGGTGACCCGGCTGGCCGCGGCCTGCACCTCCGGCACGGCCTGCCCCATCGCGACCGCGTCGCCGCGTCGACCCGCCCACTTGAGCATCGCGATATCGTTGCGGCCGTCGCCCGCCGCGAAGAACCGCGAGGCGTCGATCCCGAGCCGCTCGGCGAGCACCTCGAGCGCGCTCGCCTTCGTCACCCCGTCGGGCGCGATGTCGAGCCACGCCGTGCTGCCCACCGCGTACGAGACGTGCGTGAGGCCCACGGATCTCACGGCGTCGAGAAACTCCTCGAGCCGGTGGTCGGGCGACACCACGACCACGCGGGAGGCCTGCACCCCGAGCAGCTGCTCGAACGGTACCTGCCGCTGCTTCGACGGCAGCGTGCCCGCCGGGATGGGCTCGGTGTAGAGAAAGCCGCCGTCGGCGAGCTCGACCGCGAATCGCGCGGTGACGAGCTGCGTGCGCAGCCTCACCAGGGCATCGCTCGGATCGAAGGCCTCGACGTACTCGCGGCGGTAGGCGCGGTGCGCGAGCGGATCGCGCCGCAGCGTCACGGCACCGTTCGCTGCGACGATCCACGTGGGACGAATGCGCAGGCGCTCCACGATCGGCAGCGTCGCATCGACCGAGCGGCCGGTGGAGACGATCACCTCGTGGCCGGCCTCGTGCAGCGCGCGGATCGCTGCCGCGAGCTCGGGATCGATGTGCCCGTCACTGCTGAAACCGCTACCGCCATCACTACCACCGCCGTTATCGGTCGACCCGACGAAGTCGTGGTCGAGCACCGTGCCGTCGAGGTCGAGGGCGATGAGGTGCCGCTGATCCGCGGGAACGGGGGCGGGAGCCTGGGAGGCGATGGGAGACGCTGTCACGCTAGCCTCCCGCCACCGGGGTCAGCACCTCGAGCCCGCCCAGGAACGGCCGCAGGGCCTCGGGCACGACGACGCTGCCGTCGGCCCGCTGATGCGTCTCGAGGATCGCGACCAGCCACCGGGTCGTCGCGAGCGTACCGTTGAGCGTGGCGACCGGCTGCGTCTTGCCCGGCTGCCCCGCCTCGGTCTGGGGACGGAAGCGCGTCGACAGCCTGCGAGCCTGATAGGTGGTGCAGTTGCTGGTCGAGGTGAGCTCGCGGAAGGTGCCCTGCGTGGGCACCCAGGCCTCGATGTCGAACTTGCGCGCCGCGCTCGACCCCAGATCTCCCGCAGCGACATCGATGACGCGGTAGTGCAGTTCGAGCGCCCGCAGCATCTCCTCCTGCCACGCGACGAGCCGCTCGTGCTCGGCCTGCGCGTCCGCCGGGTCGGTGTACACGAACATCTCGAGCTTGTTGAACTGGTGCACGCGCAGAATGCCGCGGGTGTCTTTGCCGTGCGAGCCCGCCTCGCTGCGGTAGCAGGTCGACCAACCGGCGTAGCGCAGCGGCCCGTCCGAGAGGTCGACGATCTCGTCGGCGTGATAGCCCGCGAGCGCGACCTCGCTCGTACCCGTGAGGAAGAGATCCTGAGCCGGCAGGTGGTAGACCTCGTCGGCGTGCTCGCCGAGAAAGCCGGTGCCCTGCATCACGGCCGGTTTCACCAGCGTCGGCGGGATGAGCGGCGTGAAACCGCTCGCCAGGGCACGATCCAGAGCCATGTTCATGAGCGCGAGCTCGAGCCGGGCTCCGACGCCGCGCAGGAAGTAGAACCGGGCACCCGACACCTTCGCACCGCGCTCCATGTCGATGGCCCGCAGCATCTCTCCGAGCTCCAGGTGATCTCGCGCTTCGAAGTCGAACTCGGGTTTCTCGCCCACCGTGCGGAGGGTGACGAAGTTCTCTTCTCCGCCGACGGGCACGCCGTCGATCACCAGGTTCTCGATGCGCATCGCGGCCGCCTCGAACGCGGTCTCGGCCTCCTTCGCCCGCGCCTCGGCCGCCTTCACCGCTGCGGCGAGCTGCTGCGCCTCGGCGATGAGCGCGGGCTTCTCATCCTTCGAAGCGGCCTTCACCCGAGACCCGAACTCCTTCTGCTCGGCGCGCAACCCCTCGAACTCGGTGAGCGCGGCACGCCTGGCGGTCTCGGCGGCGAGCGCCTCATCGACCACCGCCTCGTCGTTGCCACGCGCGCGCTGGGAACGCTTGACGGTCTCGGGATCGGTACGGAGCAGAACGGGATCGATCACGCCTCACAGCTTACCGGGGTCTTGCTGATCGATACCCCGGCTAATCTTGTCCCATGGCACAGACCCCCGCGCGTACGCGACCCAGAGCGGCCGTCGTGTACCAGCCGTTCAAGACCGATATCGCGGCTCTGCGCGAGGCCGTCGCCTACCACGAGCAGCAGTCGGGTTGGGATGCCACGCGCTGGTACGAGACCGACGCGGACGACGCCGGTGTCGCCAAGACCGAGCAGGCCATCGCCGACGGTGCCAGCGTCGTTCTGGCGAGCGGCGGCGACGGCACGGTGCGCGCGGTCTCCGAGGGGATGCGCGGCAGCGGCGTGCCCCTCGCCATCGTGCCGCAGGGCACGGGCAACCTGCTCGCCCGCAACCTGGGCATTCCCCTGAACCGGGTGGGCGACGCCGTGCGGGCCGCGTTCTACGGCCGCAACCGTCCCATCGACCTCGGCGTCGTCACCATCGTGCGCGAGGACGACACCGAGAGCGAGCACGTCTTCCTCGTGCTCGCCGGCATGGGCCTCGACGCGCGGGCGATCTCGGCGACCCGATCCGACCTCAAGAAGCGCGTCGGCTGGCTCGCCTACATCGATGGCGGGCTGCGCACCATGATCAAGGACCGGCCGCTCAAGATTCACTACTCGGTCGACAACAAGCCGGCCAAGACGCTCTCGGTCTACACCGTCATGATCGGCAACTGCGGGCTGATGCCCGGCGGGGTGCTGCTCATTCCCGACGCCAAGCTCGACGACGGCAAGCTCGACGTGGTCGCGCTGCGGCCGCTCGGACCGTTCTCATGGTTGCGCATCTGGAACAAGATCGGCTGGGAGAATGGCGTGCTGCGCAAGTCGAAGGCCGGCCGCATGATCATCGACCTCGTCAACGACACGAAGTCGGTCAGCTACCTGCGCGCTCGTCGCTACGCGCTCTCGGTGCCGCAGCCCGAGCCCATCCAGCTCGACGGCGACGACTTCGGCCTCGCGGTCGCCGCGAACGGCACCGTCGACGCAGGGGCGCTCATCGTGCGCGTGCTGCCCGAGTGGAACCCGCAGGCGTAGAACTCCTACCTCACTCCCTCGATCACCTCGCGCAGCCAGTCGCGGGCGTCGCGGAAGGCGTCGTCGTCTTGGGCGTCGCGGATCGTGGCCGCGATGCGATCCGCACGCGGATACGACCCCAGAAACACCACCCGCGGGCTGAACCGCTTCAGGCCGAGCAGCGCGTCGGCGACGCGCTCGTCCTTGATGTGCCCCTCGGCATCGATGACGAAGCGGTAGCGCCCCATGCGGTCGCCGATGGGGCGCGACGCGAGCAGAGTGAGGTTGACCCCGCGGGTCGCGAACTGCTCGAGCAGCTCGAGCAGCGCACCCGAGCGGTCTTCGGGCAGCTCGGCGATGAGGCTGGTCTTGTCGGCACCCGTCGGCTCGCCCACCGGCGCGGTGCGGCTGACGAGCACGAACCGGGTCTGCGCGTCGGGGTTCTCCGCGAGGCCCGACGCCAGCACACGAACGTCGTGGTGGTCATCGATGCCGGGGGGCGCAATGGCGGCGTCGATCTGGGCGTTCGACTCGAAGAGGTCGACCACGGCCTGCACGTTCGACGCGGCCGGCAGGTGCTGGTGACGCGGCACCTGGTCGTCGAGCCAGGCCCGGCACTGGCCGTACGCGACAGGGTGGGCGCTCACCACGCGAATGTCCTCGAGCTTCGTTCCCGGCCGCACCACGAGCACGAAGTTCACGGCGACCAGGTACTCTCCGACGATGCGCAGACCGGGGATCGTCGCGAGCGCGTCCTGCGCTACGGTGACCCCGCCGTCGATCGAGTTCTCGATCGCGATCATCGCGGCGTCGCTCTCGCCCGTCACCACGTCGTTCAGCGCCTCACCGAGGTTGGCGACCGGGTTCCACTCCTGCCCCGCGGCCTCGGGCACCTGCTTGAGCGCGGCCTCCGTGAAGGTGCCCGCGGGCCCCAGGTAGGAGTAGCGGCGCGTCGGTTCGGAGTGCTCTGGCATACGCACCAGGGTACCGTGCCCGGTGCTCAAGGCCCTAAGCTTGGCGATCGCGCAACCTATCCGAGCACCCTCGCGACGAGCGCCTGCGCCGCCAGCTGCACCTCGGCCAGGTGATCCGGCCCGCGGAACGACTCGGCGTAGATCTTCATGACGTCCTCGGTGCCCGAGGGGCGCGCCGCGAACCAGGCGTGCTCGGTCTGCACCTTGAGGCCTCCGATGGGGGCGTCGTTGCCGGGTGCGCGGGTCAGAATCGCGGTGATGGGATCGCCCGCCAGCTCGGTGTCGGTCACGTCGGAGGGCGCGAGCGCCTTGAGGCGCGCCTTCTGCTCGGGGGTTGCCGCAGCGTCAATGCGGGCGTATGCGGGATCGCCGAAGCGATCCACCAACTGCCGGTACCGCTCGCTCGGCGACTGCCCCGTCACCGCCTGAATCTCGGCCGCGAGGAGGCACAGCAGAATGCCGTCCTTGTCGGTCGACCAGGCGCTCCCGTCGAAGCGCTCGAACGAGGCACCCGCGCTCTCCTCCCCGCCGAAGACCACGTCGCCCGAGGCCAGGCCGGGCACGAACCACTTGAAGCCGACCGGCACCTCCAGCAGCTCGCGCCCGTGCGAGGCGACGACGCGGTCGATCATCGCCGACGACACGAGCGTCTTGCCGATGCCTGCGGTGACCGGCCAGTCGGGGCGGTGCGACAGCAGGTAGTCGATGGCGACGGCGAGGTAGTGGTTGGGGTTCATCAGCCCCGCGTCGCGCGTGACGATGCCGTGCCGGTCGGCGTCCGCGTCGTTGCCCGTCACGAGGTCGAACTGGTCGCGGTACTCGTCGATGGTCGACATGACGTGTCGCGACGATGGATCCATGCGGATCTTGCCGTCCCAGTCGAGGTGCATGAACCCCCACTGCGGGTCGACTCCCGGGCCGAGCACCGTGAGGTCGAGGTCGAAGCGATCCCGGATCGCACCCCAGTAGGCCACGCTCGCCCCACCCAGCGGATGCGCCGCCACGCGCAGCTTCGAGTCGCGGATCGCGGCGACATCGATGACGTCGCCGAGCGAATCGACGTACTCCGCGAGAAAATCGTAGCGCCCCTCGGGCACAGTCGGCGAGATGCCCAGCAGGCCTCGCCACTCGCCGCTCTCGAGCAGTTCGTTGGCTCGCGCCGCGATCCAGTCGGTCGCGTCGGTGTCGGCGGGGCCGCCGTGGGGCGGGTTGTACTTGAAGCCGCCGTCTGCCGGCGGGTTGTGGCTGGGGGTGACCACGATGCCGTCGGCGCGGTCGGGGTCGTCGGCCGCGCGGTCGCGATTGTGACTGAGGATCGCGTGGCTCAGCGCCGGGGTCGGCACGAAAAACTCGTCGCCGCTGCCGGCTGCGGCCAGCACGTGCACGCCGAGCGCCGAGAGCACCTCGCGCGCGGTGCTCTCGGCCGGAGCCGAGAGCGGGTGGGTGTCGGCACCGATGAAGAGCGGGCCGACGATTCCCTGCGCCGCGCGATACTCTGCGATCGCGGCGCTGATCGCGACGATGTGCGCCTCGTTGAACGAGGCGGCGATGGCGGAGCCGCGGTGGCCCGAGGTGCCGAAGGCGACCCGCTGACTCGGGATCGCGGGATCCGGAACCACCCCCTCGTACGCTGCGAGCAGCGCCTCGACATCGATCAGATCCTGTTCTTCGGCGCGTCGGCCTGCCCGCTCATGCATGGATCTAGTCTGCCATCGTTCCCAGCGATTGGGGAGGAAGCAGACTGTGGTTTCGACTGCGGCCTCCGGCCTCCGCTCAACCACCTGGAGAAGCTCGCTCCGCTCAAGCACCTACAGATCCGGCTCGGCTACGCTGATGGGCATGACCGAGAGCAAGATCCACCCCCGCCGCAGCGAGATCGAGTGCTGGCTCACCGACATGGACGGTGTGCTGGTGCACGAGGAGCGCGCGATCCCGGGTGCCCCCGAACTGCTGCAGCACTGGCGCGACGAGGAGATCCCCTACCTCGTGCTCACCAACAACTCGATCTTCACCGCGCGAGATCTGAGCGCGCGCCTCGCGTCCTCCGGCATCGACGTGCCCGAGGACCGCATCTGGACGAGTGCGCTCGCGACCGCCGCGTTTCTCAAGCAGCAGAAACCGGGCGGCTCTGCCTTCGTGATCGGCGAGGCCGGCATTCTCACGGCGCTGCACGACGCGGGCTACGTGATGACCGAGTCGAACCCCGACTTCGTGGTGGTCGGCGAAACCCGCAACTACTCGTTCGAGGCGATCACCAAGGCGATCCGACTCATCATCGGCGGCGCGCGCTTCATCTCGACCAACCCCGACGCGACGGGGCCGAGCGCCGACGGCCCGCTCCCCGCGACGGGATCGATCAACGCGCTCATCACGAAGGCGACCGGCAAGCTCCCCTACGTCGTGGGCAAGCCCAACCCGATGATGTTCCGCTCGGCCCTCAACAAGATCGGCGCGCACTCCCACAACACCGGCATGATCGGCGACCGCATGGACACCGACATCGTCGCCGGCATGGAGGCGGGGCTCCACACGGTGCTCGTGATGACCGGGATCGCCGACGTCGCCGAGATCGAGCGCTTCCCGTTCAGGCCTGACGAGGTGCTCGGCTCGGTCGCCGAGCTGCTGCCCGCCTGAGCCGCAGCGGCCCCCACCCCGGGCACGAGCGTGCACGAGAACACGTGAGCGGCACGAGAACCTAGCTCCGTAACGGTTCTAGGCGCGGGTTCTCGTGCCGCTCACGTGTTCTCGTGCGCATCAAGCGGCGCGGGCGCGGGGCGTGGGCGGGCAGGCGGGCGCGGGGCGCTACAGGCCCAGCCCGCGGTAGCGCTCGAGGCGTGCGACGCGGCGGCGCTCGGTCTGCTGCAGCGTGAGGCCGGCGAGTTCCTGCGCGATGGCGTCGCCCATGCGCGCGCAGAACGCGGCGGGCTCCGCCGACGCGTCGGGGCGCTCGGCCACGATGCGGTCGACGATGCGGTTCTCGCGCAGCCGCGCCGAAGCAACGCCCTGCTGCTCGGCGAGTTCGGCCGCGTGCGAGGTGTCGCGGTAGACGATCGCCGACGCGCCCTCGGGCGGCAGCGGCGACAGCCAGGCGTGCTCGGCCGCGACCGTGCGGTCGGCCGGCAGCAGCGCGAGCGCTCCGCCGCCCGTGCCCTCGCCGAGCAGCACCGACAGCGTGGGCCCCTCGTGCGTGACGAGGTCGGCGAGGCAGTGCGCGATCTCACTGGCGAGCCCGCCCTCCTCCGCGGCCTTCGAAAGCGCCGCACCGGGCGTGTCGATGACGGTCACGAGCGGCAGCCTGAGCTCTTCGGAGAGGTGCATGGCGCGGCGGGCGGCGCGCAGCGCGGCGGGCCCCATCGGTGCGAGCGAACGCTGGGTGCGACGATCCTGCCCCACCACCACGCACGACACCCGGCCGAAGCGAGCCAGGCACAGCGAGAGACCCGGATCGCGCTCGCCCTGCCCGGTGCCCGAGAGCGGCACGACGTCGGTCGCGGCGTAGCGCAGCAGCTCGCGCAGCCCGGGCCGATCGCGGTCGCGGGTGCGGGTGACGGAGTCCCAGGTGGCGTCGGAGCCCGCCGGATCGTCCTCGGCCCTGCCCGGGTCGGAGGCCTGCCCGATGAGCTCGGCGTGGCTCGGCCGGTCGAGCAGCCTGAGCACCCGGCTCACGACCTTGCGCAGCCCCTCGGCAGGCAGCACGCCATCGATGATGCCGTGGCGGGCGAGATTCTCGGCCGTCTGCACGTCGGGCGGGAACGCCTCGCCGTAGATCGCCTCGTAGACGCGCGGCCCGAGAAAGCCGACGAGGGCACCGGGCTCGGCGACCGTGACCTGCCCGAGCGACCCGAACGAGGCGAACGCGCCGCCGGTGGTCGGGTGGCGCAGGTACACGAGATAGGGCAGGCCCTTGGCCTTGTGGGCCGCGACGGCCGCAGCGATCTTCACCATCGCGACGAACGCGACGGTGCCCTCCTGCATGCGCGTGCCGCCCGAAGCGGTCGACGCGAGCACCGGCAGGCGCTCGGCGGTGGCGCGCTCGATTGCTGCCACGAAGCGCTCGGCGGAGGCCACGCCGATCGATCCCGCGAGAAAGCGGAACTCGCAGGCGATGAGCGCCACCCGGCGGCCGTCTACGAAGCCTTCACCGGTCACGAACGACTCGTCGACGCCGCTCTTCTCGGCCGCGGTCTTGAGCTCTTCACGGTAGCCGTCGCCGAGATCCGGCTCCGTCGGAGCGGCATCCCACGAGATGTAGCTGCCGTCGTCGGTGATCAGCTCGATCAGTTCGGCAGCCGACAGTCGCCGCGGTTTTGCGGCGGCACCGGCACTCATGCCTGCTTCTCCCCTGCGAGCCAGGCGCGAATGGCCTCGCCGTGCTGGTCGAGCACGGGCGGAGCGTCGTGCGAGATGCGGGATCGCTCGGTCTCCCCCTCCGCGTCGACGTCGAAGAAGCGGATCACCGGCCCGGGCAGCGCGATCTCGCCGAGCGCGGCGTGGTCGACGTTCACCACGAGGCCCTGCGAGTGCAGCTGATCCCACTCGTAGACCTCGGTGAGGTTGCGCACCTTGCCCGACGGAATGCCGGCACCGCTGAGGCGCTCGAGCAGGCCGGCAGCGTCGAAGTCGGCGAATGCACCCTCGACGAACGCGATGGTCTCTTCCCTGTTGGCGACGCGCACCGGGTTGGTTTCGAGCCCTGGGGTTTCGGGATCGAGCCCGAACTCGGCGCAGAACGCCTGCCACAGCCGCTCGTTGCCGACGCTGATCTGCACGGCCCCGTCGCGGCAGCGGAACAGCCCGTAGGGAGCGATCGAGGGGTGGTGGTTGCCCTGCGCCGCGGGCGTCTGCCCTGCCACGGTCACCCGCGTGCCCTGGAACGCGTGCACCCCCACGATCGACGACAGCAGCGACGCGCGAACCACCCGTCCGCGACCCGTGTGCTCCCGCTCGTAGAGCGCCGCGAGCACTCCGACCACGCCGTGGATGCCGCCGAGCAGGTCGGCGATCGGGGTGCCCACCCGCTGCGGGTCGTCGGGTCCCGATCCCGTGATCGACATCAGGCCGGCCTCGCCCTGCACGATCTGGTCGTAGCCGGCCCGCCCGCCCTCGGGACCGTCGTGGCCGAAGCCGGTGATCGAGAGCTGCACGAGGCGCGGGTTCAGCTCGGCGAGCGCGGCCGTGCCGAAGCCCAGGCGATCCATCACCCCGGTGCGGAAGTTCTCGATGAGCACGTCGGCCCGCGCGAGCAGCTCGGTGAGCACCGCGCGGCCATCGTCGCTCTTCAGGTCGAGCGCGATCGACTCCTTGTTGCGGTTGCACGAGAGAAAGTAGGTCGAGTAAGACCCGCCGTCTTCGCCGTCCACGAAGGGCGGCCCCCACGACCTCGTATCGTCGCCCGTGCCGGGTGCCTCGACCTTGATCACGCGCGCACCCAGGTCGCCGAGCATCTGCCCCGCGTGCGGACCGGCCAGCGCGCGCGACAGATCCACCACCAATACGCCGTCGAGCGAACCTTGCTTCATCGTTTCAATCTCTTTCCTGTGCTTCGTTGCTGGTAGGTGTCGGGCTTAGTGGTCGCGCGGGTAGGGGCTGCGGTACGAGGATGTGCTGATCTGGGATCTGGCAAGGCGGAGGAGGAAGGCTTCACTGGTGGTGAAGATTCCGACGACAACGCAGCCAGATCCCGGATCAGCGCACCGCAGCCGTAGTCCCTATCCGCGCGATCACTCAGTGATCGATGTCCGCGCGAATTCAGGATCCGAGCCGCGGGTGCATCTGCGCCCACCGCGTGCGCTCCTCGTACGCGTAGGCCGCGCGCAGCAGCAGGGCGTCGGCCCCCTGCCTCGCGACGAGCTGCACGCCGACCGGCAAACCGGACTTCGAGAATCCGGCCGGCACCGACAGCGCCGGCGTGCTCATCGCCGAGACGACGCAGGCCGAGCGCATCCAGTCGAGGTAGTCGCCCATGCGGTGGCCGTCGATCTCGGTGGGCCACCGCTCTTCCGCCGGGAAGGGCAGCAGCTGCGTCGCCGGGGTCAGCCACAGGTCGTAGCGGTCGAAGTACTCGCGGGTGCGCTGTTCGAGGCGCGTGCGCGCACGGATGAGTTCGTGCACGTCGGCGATGGTCTGGTCGGTGCCGGCGGCGACGTTCTCGATGACCTCGGGTTTCACCTGATCGGGGTTCGAGCGCACCAGCTCGCCCCAGCCGAACTCGAAGTCGAACGCCCGGGTCTGCCGGAAGACGTAGTCGGCCTCCGAGAGGTCGGGGGCGGCCTCCTCAACGATGGCTCCGGCGTCGGCGAACACGGCGAGCGACCGCTCGGCGACCTCGATCACCTCGGGTTCGATCGGCATGTCGAGGCCGAGGCGCGGTGCCCAGCCGATGCGCAGGCCCTTGATGCCGCGGCGCAGCCCCACCTGGAAGTCGACGCCCGACTCCTGGATGGAGGCCGGGTAGGCCGCATCGGGCCCCGACATCACCGAGAGCATGAGGGCGAGATCCGTGACCTCGCGGGCCATGGGTCCGGTGCGGCCGAGCCACATCCACGAGTTCGCGCCGGGCGTCGGCACCCGCCCGAGCGAGGGGCGCAGGCCGAGCACGTTGCAGAACGAGGCGGGTATGCGCAGCGAGCCGCCCATGTCCGAACCGTCGCCCACGGGCTGAATGCCCGCCGCGATCGCGGCCCCGGCTCCCCCGCTCGATCCGCCGGCGCTGCGGCCGACGTCGTAGGGGTTGACGGTGGTGCCGTGCACCTCGTTGAAGGTGTGGGATCCCGCCGCGAACTCGGGCACGTTGTTCTTGCCCGTCATGATCGCGCCGGCCGCGCGCATGCGGCCCACGATCAGGCTGTCCTGCTCGGGCACGACGTCTTTCAGCAGGGGCGACCCCCAGGTGTTGGGCATGCCCGCGGTGTCGTTCGTGTCCTTGTTGGTGAGGGGAACGCCGTGCAGCGGGCCGAGCCGCTCGCCCGCGACCTGCCGCGCGTCGGCCCGTTCGGCTTCGGCCCAGGCCAGCTCGCGGTCCTCGTAGATGACCGCGTTGATGGCGGGGTTGAGCTCGTCGATGCGGTTCCAGTGCGACCTCAGCGCGTCGCGCGCCGAGAGCTCGCCGCGGCGGATGCGTCCCGCGAGCTCACCCGCGGTCAGCCACCTCAGTTCGTCGTTGCCCATGCGGTTGCCCATGCGCCGATCACTTGTCCTGACCGGGCTGCTTGATGGCACCGGCGCGGATCAGTTCGAAGATCTCGGTGCGGAGCTCGGCGAACTCGTGCAGCGATCGCGTGGTGATCTGGTCGCGCGGCTCGGGCAGCTCGATGTCGATGATGCTGGTGACGACGGCGGGGCGGTGGCCGAGCACGACGACTCGGTCGGAGAGGTAGACGGCCTCGTCGATGTCGTGGGTCACGAGCAGGATCGTCATGCCGAACTCGTCGCGAATCTTGAGGCAGAGATCTTCGAGCTCGAAGCGGGTCTGCGCGTCGACCGACGCGAAGGGCTCGTCCATCACGAGCACCTCGGGCCGGTAGGCGAGCGCGCGGGCGATGGCGACGCGCTGCTGCATGCCGCCCGACAGCTGCCACGGATAGTTGTCGTGGGCGTGGGCGAGGCTCACCGAGGCGAGCGCGGAGCGCACGCGCTCCTCGGTCTCCGCCTTCGACAGGCGCAGGTGCCGCAGCGGCAGCAGCACGTTCTTCTCGACCGTGAGCCAGGGCATGAGCGAGCGCGTGTACTCCTGGAAGACGAGCGCCATCTCCTCGGGCGGGCCGTCGATGTCCTTGCCGTCGATCTGCGCCGATCCCGAGCTGATCGACTGCAAGCCCGTGAGGCACTTCAGCAGCGTGGTCTTGCCGATACCAGACGGGCCGACGATCGAGACGATCTCTCCGGCCGAGACCTCGAAGGTGAGATCGGCGATGATCTCGACGCTGGAAGAGCCGACGGCGTAGGACTTGGCGAGGTGCTCGACGACGAGCTGGGTTTGAGTCATGGGAGGTTCTCCAATTCGCGGGGGTGAATTCGCAGAGGTGTGCATTCGCGTTTCGCGGGCGGTGCTGCGCGAGCGCGGTGTGAGCGTGTGGTGTGGGATCGGGGCGGTGCCGCGACTGCGGCACCGCCGATCCGGCTTTCAGGTATCAGTCGGCCGAAGCCGCCTTCTGCGCGCCGAGGTACCAGGCGAGAGCCCGGCGACGCACCATCACGAAGATGAGATTGGCGAGGTAGCCGAGGATGCCGAGCAGCAGGATGCCGGCCCACATGCCCTTCACGTCGAAGCTGCCCTGCGCCAGGAGCGTCAGCGCGCCGATGCCTCTCGCCGCGCCCATCATCTCGCTCGTGATCATGACGATGAAGGCCACCTGCAGGCTCACCAGCGCACCGGCGAAGATCTGCGGCGACGCCGCCGGGATGTAGATGCGGCGCAGCTGCTCCCAGCGGGTGAGGCGGTACACCTGCGCGGTCTCGAGCAGCAGCGGCTCGGTGGCCCGCACGCCGTCGATGGTCGAGATGAGCACGGGGAACAGCGACGCGAGCACGATCGCGAAGATGCGCACCTCGTTGCCGAAGCCCATCGTGGCGATGAAGATCGGCAGCAGGGCGACGGCGGGGATCGAACGGACGAACTGCACGATGGGATCGAGGATCCAGAACAGCGGCTTGATGAGACCGAGCAGAATGCCGAGCACGATGCCGATGAGGCACGCGATGAGGTAGGCCACCACGAAGTTGCCGATGCTCGGGAGCACGTCGCTCGCGAACTTGTCGAACAGCCACAGGCGCTGGAACTCGACGAGGATGTCCTTGAGCGGCGGGAAGTAGGGGCTGGTCGAGTTGAGCGACCCGAACCACCAGAGCAGCAGCAGGGCGATCGGCACGCCGATCTCGAGCGTGAGCAGCAGGGGCCGCTGGTTGCGCGAGCGCTTCTTGCGGTCGGCCGTGCGGAGAACCGTGGTGCTGGGGGTTGAAGCGGTGGACATGTCAGTCGCCCTTCCGGTAGGAGCTGTGCCAGTGCAGCAGGCGGCGCTCGGTGCGACCCGCCGCCGTCTGCACGAGCAGGCCGAGCAGGCCGAGCACGACGACGTAGGCGAAGATGAGGTCGCTGCGGCCCGAGATCTGGGCCACGGTGAGCGCGCTGCCGATGCCCGGCGCGCCGCCGAGCATGCCCGCGACGACGGCCATGATGAGCGTGACGGGTGCGGCCACGCGCATCGCGGTGCCAATGTAGGGCGACGCACCCGGGAGGATCACGCGCCACAGGATCTCGCCGGACCGCATGCCGAACGAGCGCGCGGTGTTGCGCATCACGGGGTCGACGGCCTCGACGCCGGCCGCCGTCTGCGCGGTGATCGGGAGCATGACGCCGAACACGACCAGGAAGATGCCCATTTCAGCGGTTGGGCCGAGCACCAGCATGGCGAGCGGCAGAATGACGATCGCCGGAATCGGGCGCAGGAACTCGAGCACGACGCGCGTCGCGGCGTACACGATCTTCGAGGTGCCGACCAGCACGCCGAGGGCGACTCCGACGACAGCGGCGATCGCCCAGCCGAGCAGTGCGATGCCCAGGGTGAGCAGCACCTCGGTCCAGAAGGTGCCCTGCGCGAAGAGGCCGACCAGGGCCTCCGCGACGATGGGAACGCCGGGCAGGGAGCCCTCTGACGTGACCTGCGTCGATCCCCATTGCCAGGCGGCGAGAAGGAGAACGATGCCGAGAACACCGTACAGAATGGGTGCCGCGAGTTGCGCGGCGCTACGGGATGACTTCATTATCGTCCTCCTCCTCGCATGTGCGACCTACTCGGCCGGAGCTGCCAGGATCGTGTTGACGTCGATGGCCTCGGGGAAGAACTCGATCGCCACGAGCTTGCCGTCGACCTCGGTGAGCTGCTCGGCGTCGATCGTCTCGGGCCAGTACGACTGCGGCAGATCGGCCAGAGTGACCTTCAGGCCGGAGCGCTCGATGACGTGCTCCTTGACCTCGTCGATGTTCTCATTGGCCCAGGCGTTGCAATCGGCCATCGCCTCCTGGAAGCGCTTGACCGCCTCCGGGTTCTCCTCGACCCAGGTGGTGTTGCCCGCCCACGAGGTCGTGGCCGAGCCCTTGGGGAAGAAGTCGACGCTGGGGTTCATGATGCGCTTGAGACCCGCTTCGTCGGCCTCGATCGAGAACGGGCTCACGAGGAACGCCGCGTCGAGCTGGTCGGCCTTGAGGGCGTCGAGCGCGGGCTGGAAGCCGAGCTTCAGCCACTCGATGCCGTCGGTCTTGACGCCGGCCTCGTGCAGCACCGAGGTGATGGTGCCGTCGGGCTGGCCCTTCAGCTCGGGAACGGCGATGCTGGCACCGGCGAGGCCCTTGATGTCTTCGATGCCGCTGCCCTTGCTCGCGTAGACGCCGACCGAAGTGTAGTTGCGCTGCTCCTCGAGATCGGCGTCGGCGGCGGCCGGGTTGATGCCGTCGGCTGCGGTGATCATGGTGATCGGCACGTTCTGGCGAGCCATGGTCAGCGCCGAGATGGTCGGCACGAAGGCGAGTTCGAGCTTGCCCGCCTGCAGCGCGGCGGTGGCGGCGGGCAGGTCGGGCAGGTCGACGACCTCGACGTCGAGCCCGTGCTCCTCGAAGGTGCCGTTTTCGACGCACATGTACATCGGTTCTGCCGCGATCGACGCCTGCGACTGCACGCGAAGCTTGATGGGGCCCTCGGTATCGCCGTCGCCACCGTTGTCAGAAGCGGGAGTGCTGGAAGAGCAGGCCGCGAGCGAGACGGCTGCGGCAGCGGCAAGGCCGAAAACGGCCAGTTTACGAATCTTCATTGATACAGACTTTCTTTCGGTGATGGGTTAGGGATTCGGAGTGCGCCGAACCTCGAAACCGAGATTACAACCGGCATTGGTCGAATCAGCAACAACACTATGTCGATCCGATTTCTGTCGTAAACAAGTCTTGCGAGATTGAAGAAATCAGCAGATAATATTGCTGTGATCGCCAATAACGTGCTCGAACCCCTTGACCGCAAAATCGTCGGGGCGCTCCAGGTGAACGGCCGCGCGGGGTGGCGGCGCATCGCCGCCGTCATCGATGCGCCCGAGCGCACGGTCGCCGCGCACGGCACCGAACTGGTGCGCCGCGGCATCGTGCGCATGACCGGCCTGACCCTGCTCCCGCAGGGCGGCGTGCTGTCGAGCGCCATCGCCAGCGTTCGCTGCGTGATGGGGATGAACCGCATCACCGCGACCGCCGCCGCCGACCGCCCCAGCACGGTCTTCACCTACCTCACCACCGGCGACAACGACTGCGTGTTCGAACTCATGAGCGAGCGCTCCCGCACGCTGTCGGTGATTCTCGACGAGGTGCCCTCCCTGCCGGGGATCGCGAGCGCGGAGACCGCGACCATACTCAAGCTCTACAAGGGCACGCACCAGTGGCTGCCCGGCATCCTGAGCGACGACCAGGTGGCGGCGCTGACCGACGGCGAGCAGAGCTGGGAGCCCACCGGCTCGATCGAGCTCGCGCCGCTCAGCCGGGAGGAGCAGGAGATCGCGCGCGTGCTCGGCATCGACGGCCGCGCCACCATCGAAGAGCTCGCGCGCGCCACGGCGCTCTCCGCCGCCTCTGCCCGACGCCGCCTCGCCCACCTGCAGGCGAGCGGCCGCCTCTTCGACCGCGCCGTCATCGAACCGGCCGCGCTCGGGTTTCCGGTCGAGGCGATCCTGCGCATCCGCACCAGGCCCGGCAGCACCGAGGCCGTCGCGAGGCAGCTGGCGCAGACCCCGGAGGTGCGATATCTCGCGTTTCTCACCGGCCGCTACCAGCTCTTCGTCGACGTGGCCTGCGTCAGCGAGGCCACGCTCGCCGACTTCCTCATGCACGCCCCGTGGAACGAGGCGGCGCTCGAGGTCGAGACCTCGCTCGTGCTGCGGGCGCTCAAGCGCAGCAGCGTGCGCATGGACGACCGCGCTCACTCGTGAGCGCGGTCGTCCATGCGCCGTGCCGGCAGTCGCGAGCGGCATGTCAGCCCTTGAACATCGTCCAGAGCTTGTCGTACTGCTCCTTGACGTCCGCCGAGCACGGCACCTGGAGGATGCCCCTCTCGGCCTCTTCCTCGGTCGGGATGATGACCTTGCCACCGCCGTCGTCGAGCTTGCCGAGCTCCTCCTCGATGCCCGTCAGCGGAACCGAGTACTTGATCCAGTTGGCGTTCGACGCCGCGTTCGCGGGATCGAGCATCCAGTTCATGAAGATCTTCGCATTGTCGGCGTTCTGCGAGTTCGTCAGAATGGCGAGGTTGTCGCCGCCCATCGTGTAGCCGTCGGTCGGCAGCGAGTACTGGAGGGCCGAATTCTGCTCCTGAGCCCGCGCGAACGAGCCGTTCCACATGGTCGAGAGCACGGTCTCGCCGCCGGCGAGGCGGTCGATGGTGCCGTCGGAGCTGATGACCTTGACGGCCGGCTTGAAGTCGTTCAGCAGGTCGATCGCCTTCTGGTAGGCGGCACCGTCGGTGGTGCAGGGCTCAGATCCGACCGCGAAGAGCGCCGCGTCGATGACGAAGGTCTGGCTGTCGTGCAGGCCGATCTTGCCCGACGAGCCCTCGGGCACCGAGAAGTAGGTCTTCCAGCTGTCGACCGGCTCCTTGATGTCGTCGGTGTTGTAGCCGATGCCGTTGTAGATCATCGCGTACGGCGTAGTGAACTTGCGGCCCTCGTCGAAGAAGACGTCGACGAAGTCTTGCTCGATGTTGCCGCCGTTCGGCCACTGGGTCGCGTCGACCTCCATCAGCTGCCCGCTGGCGATGAGATCCTCCGCCACGTAGTCGGAGACGGTGACGACGTCGTAGGTCGCCGAGCCGGTCTTCACCTTCGCGACCATCTCCTCGGCGGAGGAGAAGGTGTCGACGTTGACCTTGATGCCCGTGTCCTCGGTGAACTTCTCGAGGGTGTCGGGGTTGATGTAGTTGGTGAAGTTGAAGAAATTGAGTTCACCCGATCCCGACTCGGGGAACTCGGCTCCGGAGCCGCCTGATTCGGAGCCGGAGCCGCCGGTCGATTCGGAGGAGGCCGAACAGGCCGTACTGCCGATGAGCAGCGCCGTGCAGGCCGCTCCCGCCAGGATGAGGCGCAGGGTGCTGCGCGAGGACGTGTTCTTCATTGATCAGCCTTTCTTACGGGTGATGAGTTGGGACAGGAGAAGGATGAGAACGGAGACCACCAGGATCATGGTCGACAGCGCGTTGATCTCTGGCGTGAGGCCCACGCGCAGCGATCCCCAGATGTAGAGCGGCAGGGTGGTGGATCCCGGTCCCGCGGTGAAGAAGGACATGATGAAGTTGTCCATCGACACGATGAAGCTCAGCATCCCGCCCGATACGATCGCGGGCGTCAGCATCGGAAGCGTGACCCGCCTGAAGATCTGCCGCTCGTTCGCCCCGAGATCCGCGGCGGCCTCGAACTGGCTCCAGTCGGCCTCCGACAGCCGCGAGCGGATCGTCATCAGCGCGAACGGCAGCCCGACCACGGCGTGACCCACGATCATGGCGGGGATCCCGAGCGGCACCTTCACGAACGCGAAGAGGCTGAGGATCGCGATCGCGAGCACGATTTCGGGCAGGATCAGCGGTGCCGAGAGCAGCGCGCTCACGAACGCCGACCCGCGACGCTTCATGCTGACGAGCCCCACCGCCGCGAGAATCGCGAGGATGAGCACGAGAACGGTGGACCAGAACGCAATGATCAGGGAGTTCACGAACGCCGCGCGGATCTGCTCCGACTCGAACACCTTCGCGTACCAGTCGAGGCTGAACCCGTCCCACACCATCACGATGTTGTTCGAGTTGAACGAGTAGCCGATGATCACCGCGAGCGGCAGATACAGGAAGACCAGGAGTGCGATCCCGATACCGGCGAAGCCGGGGAACGCGTTGAGGGCCTTGAACGAACGCGACTTCGCGGTTTTCGTGCTCACAGCAGACTCGCTTTCTCACCCGACGCAGACAGGCGCTTCGCGGCGAACGCGAACCCGAGCAGCGCGAGCATCGTCAGAATCAGAAGCGCGACCGAGATCGCCGCGCCGAAGGGCCAGTTCATCGACTCCTTGAACTGGCGCTGAATCACCGTGCCGATGAGGTCGACCTTCGCGCCGCCGAGCAGCATCGGCTGGATGAACGCGCCGAGCGCCGGCACGAACACGAGCAGGCTCCCCGCGAGGATACCGGAGCGCAGACTCGGCACCAGCACCTTGCGCACCACCTTCCAGCGGTTTGCGCCGAGGTCGTAGGCGGCCTCGGCGAGCCGGAAATCGAACTTCGCCGCGGAGGTGTAGATCGGCAGGATCATGAACGGCACGAACACGTACACGAGGCCGACCATCGTCGCGAACTGGCTCGGAAACAGCGGCAGCGGCGAGAAGCCGAGCGCCTGCACCCCCGCGTTCACCATGCCCTGGTCGTTGAGCATGATCATCCAGGCGTAGGTGCGAATCAGGGTGTTCGTCCAGAACGGGATCGTGACCGCGAGCACCAGACCGTTGCGCAGCTTCGGCGGGCGAGTCGCGATCCACACCGCGGTCGGAACCGCGATGACCGCCGCGAGAACGGTGGTCAGCGCCGCCATCCACACCGAGCGCCAGAGGATCACCAGATACTGCCCGTTGAAGAACAGGTTGCCGCTGAAATCCTCCTCGAACAGGAGCTTGACCCAGCTGTCGACCGTGACCGGCCCGGCGACGCCCACTCCGCCCGGTGCCTTGCTCATGAAGGAGTAGCCGATGACGAGGAGCACGGGAAGCGCGACGAACACGATGCCCAGGATGATCGACGGGGCCGCCAGCCACGGCGACGCGGAACCGGGGCGACGCCACCTGGTCTTCCGAAACTGCTCAGCGGTCTTGATGTCGACCGGAACCGTCGGATGGGAGGGGGCGCTCATGATCGCACCACCCTCGCTCCGCGCGGCACCACATCCAGCACCACGCGATCGCCGACCGCGGCGGGGCCGGCGTAGTGCGCGTCCACGCGCGCCCACACCTCGTCGGCGTCGCCGATTCGCACGCGGAGGCGCAGGTCGGTGCCGATGTACTGCGAGGCCGTGATCTCGCCGGCGAAGGCACCGTCGGCATCCGCGATGACGCGCAGGTGCTCGGGGCGAATCCCGACCGTCATCTCCCCCGATCCCGATACCGGCTCGGCCAGCGCCGAGGCACCGATCAGGGCCCCGTTCTTCGCGCGCAGCCCCTCGCCCTCCCGGGTGACGGAGAGGAAGTTCATCTCGCCGATGAACTCGGCGACGAAGCGGTTCGCGGGTTCGGCGTAGAGTTCGCGCGGCGCTCCCAACTGCGCGATCGAGCCGCGGTTGAAGACCGCGATGCGGTCGCCCATGCTCATCGCCTCCTCCTGATCGTGGGTGACGAACACGAAGGTGATACCCGACTCGACCTGGATGCGCTTGAGCTCGGTCTGCATGCCCCGGCGCAGCTTCAGGTCGAGGGCCGACAGCGGCTCGTCGAGCAGCAGCACGTCGGGCCTCTTGGCCAGTGCCCTCGCGAGTGCGACGCGCTGCTGCTGGCCGCCGGAGAGCTGCGAGGGCCTGCGGCTGCCGAACTCGCCGAGACCGACCATCTCGAGCATCTCGTCGACCCGAGCGATGACCTCGGGCGCGCTGCCCTTCTTGCCCTCCATCTCGAGCCCGAACGCGACGTTCTGCCGCACCGTCAGGTGCGGAAACAGCGCGTAGGCCTGAAACACCGTGTTGACGCGCCTCCGATACGGGGGCAGCTGGTCGATGCGATCCTCGCCCAGCCAGATCTCGCCGCTCGTGGGCTGCTCCAGCCCGGCGATCGATCGCAGCAGGGTCGTCTTGCCGCAGCCCGAGGGGCCGAGCATGACGAAGAACTCGCCGGGAACGATGTCGAGGTCGATGCCGTTCAGCGCCGTGAACGTCGTGCCCTCCGGGGTGATGAACTCCTTGGTGAGATTTCTAACCGAGAGCGTCGCGCCATCGCTAGTGCTCATCGCGGTGCCTCCTTCTCTTGCGGTGTCTTGGTGTGCGGTGTTTTCGTGTCGTGCGGTGGTCTGGGCGGCTCGGAGCGCGCGGCCTCGGCCAGGAGCACCCGGGGGTGCTCGCGCCACACCGGTCGGTGACGCTCGAACTGACGGGCGAGGGTGAGGATCCGCTGCTCGTGCCCGGGCGGAGCGATGAGCTGCAGGCCGACGGGCAGGCCGTCCCTGCTGAACCCGCAGGGAACGCTGATCGCGGCGAAACCCGTGAGCGAGATCCGCCAGCTCGCGCGCATCCACTCGAGGTAGTCCGGCTGCGCAACGCCGTTGATCTCACGGGGCCAGGTCTGCTCCAGGGGGAAGGGCGTTACCGCGGTGACCGGGGCGGCGAGCACGTCGATGCCCTCGAAGAGCTCGACCATGTTCTCGTAGACCCGCGTGCGCTGCTCCCGCGCTTCGAGGAAGTCGTCGACCGTGAGGCGCAGCCCCGTCTCGGTGTTCGCCACGAGTTCCGGGCTCAGCGCGTCGCGGTGCGCATCGAGCAGCCCGCCGAAGGCGCGCGCGTAGCCGAGACCGCGGAGCACACGGAACGCGGCGTCCGCCTCGGCGAGATCCGGCTCGACATCGGCGACCGCGTGACCGAGCTCTCGCAGTGCCGCGCGCCCCCCGCCGTCGAGCACCCGCGTGATCTCGGTCTGAATGTCGAGGCCGCCCAGGGTGCGGCTCCATCCGATTCGCAGCGGACCCGCCGACTCCGGGATCTGCGGTGCCAGGGCATCGGGAAAGGAGAGCGGGGCGCGCGCGTCTCCGCCCGACAGCACCGAGAGCAGCAGCGCGACGTCGTCGACCGTGCGACCCATCGGCCCGTTGGTGGCGAGCGTCTCCCAGGCGTTCTTCGACGGCCAGTTCGGCACCCGCCCGATGGAGGGGCGCAGACCGACGACGTTGCAGAACGCCGCCGGGTTGCGCAGCGAGCCGCCCATGTCGGAGCCATCGGCCACGGAGCACAGCCCGGCGGCGAGCGCCGCCGCGGCACCTCCGCTCGAACCTCCCGCGCTGCAGCCGGGGTCGTAGGGGTTCGCCGTGGTGCCGAACACGCCGTTGTAGGTGTGCGAGCCCGTTCCGAACTCCGGGGTGTTGGTCTTGCCGTAGATCACCGCGCCCGCGCGCCGCAGGCGCTCGACGACGAGTGTGTCGCGCGTCGGAACGTGGTCGGCGTGGAGCGTGGAGCCGTAGGTGGTGCGCATGTCGGCCGTGTCTTCGAGATCCTTCACCGCCACCGGCAGCCCCTCGAGCGCGCGCACGGGTTCGCCCGCCGCCCTGCGACGGTCGGAATCCGCCGCGGCGCGCTCCGCCGCCTCGAGGTCTGTCGTCACCACCGCGTTGACCTCGGCGTTGACCGCTTCGAGGGCCTCTCGCGTGATCTCCAGCAACTCGACCGACGTCAGTTCGCCGTCGCGCATCGCTCGAAGTTGCTCGATCGCGCTGAGGCGGCAGCGCTCGTCGACGATCAGGCTCACTCGATCTCCTTTGATGAGCAGAAGGAGGAGCGCTCTCCTCTTTCATGTCGATTAGTAGATACATCATCATCCTAGATGTCCTATATGTCAACATAATTTCGATTTGATTTCTTATTTAAGCTATTTTTAGCGCACATATGACGATTTCGCGATCCCCGCCCGGCGCTCCGCAGCCGCAGTCCCTATCGGCGGAACCTCTACACTGAGAAGCGATGCCGGTGACTTCTCGCGTCTTCGGATCGCCCGCCAAGAGCCTCGAGAGAACGGGTCGCACGTGACTGAGCCCCTCGACCGGATCGACCGAGAGATCTGCGCGGCCCTGCTGCGCAATGGGCGCGCCTCGTGGCGGCAGATCGCGCAGGCCACCGCTCTGCAGGAGCGCACCGTGGCGCGCCGCGGCGCTCGCCTGCTCGAGCAGGGTCTCGTGCGCGTCAACGCCTTCTTGCAGCACAGCAGGATGGGCCGCGGCGACGCCTACATCGCGCGGCTGAGCTGCGCCCCGCAGCGGCTGCGGGAGACCGCGAACTGGCTCGCGCACCGCAGCGAGACGCTGTGGGTGACCACGCTCACCTCCGAGAGCGCAGTCGTCGCGGAGTGCTTTCTGAAGCCCGACCTCCTCGCGCCGTTCGTCGAGGAGGAACTCGGCGCGCAGGCGGTCGAGGGGTTCTCGTTCGCGCCGATCAACCGCTACTTCCGCACCGTGCGCGGATGGCAGCCCAACGTGCTGAAGACCGAGCAGCTCGATCAGCTCGGCGAAGACGAGAGCTTCGCGCTGCTCGCCTCGGAGCGCCCCTCGCCCGAGTTCGACCAGACCGACTTCGACATCGCCTCACTGCTCTCCCGCGACGGCCGAATGAGCATCGATGCGATCTCCTCGACGCTCGGGATCGCGAAGCCCACGGCCAGCAAGCGAATTCAGCGCCTGCAGCAGTCCGACGCCCTGAGCATCAGGGCGGTGATCGATCCCGCACTCTTCGGCCTGCCGTTCGAAGCGATGGTCACCGCGTGCGCACCGCTCGCACAGCTGGAGACGATCGGCTCCGCGCTCGCGGCCAACTGGAGCACGCGGTGGGTCGCCGAGACAGCTTCCGAGTCGGCGGTGCGCGCGCTCGTGGCGCTTCCTGATCGGCAGCACCTCGCGCTCCTACTGCACGACCTCGAGACCGGGATCGGGCCCGAAACGGTTCGCCCGAGAGCCGAGCAGCTGCTCACCATGTACAAGCGGAGCGACATCCTCACCTCCGCAGCGGGCTGACTGCGCTTCTGCTGCGCTCCTGATCCGCTTCGCTCGGGCTACCCCTTCTTCTTGCGCAGCTCCTTCATCAGCATCTGCGCGAGAACGAACACGAGCAGCACCGAGAACGCCGCGTTCGACCAGAACGGCGAGATGTGCGCCGCGATCAGGCTGCCCACGGGCGACAGCGCGGCCGCCGCGATGCCGAGCGCGACCGCCGAGCGCAGGTCGACGTTTCTGCGCATCGCGTTGCCGATCGTGCCCGAGAGCGACCCGGGAACCAGCATGATCAGCGAGGTGCCCTTCGCGACCAGGTCGCTCGAACCGAAGAAGAACATGAGAATCGGCACCACCACCACACCGCCGCCGACCCCGAGCAGCCCCGACAGCACCCCGGTCACGAGGCCCGTCAGCACCAGCATCACGCCGGTCAGCAGATCGATGTCGATGGCCGCGTCTCGACTCGGCACCACGAACCAGAGGCTGACGATGATCGCGAGCAGAAACACCATGAACATCCAGCGCAGAAACCCGAGCGGAAGCCTCTGCAGCAGGTAGCTGCCGAGCTGCGCGCCGACGATGATGCCGACCGCGAGCAGCGCGGCCGCGATCCAGTCGACATTGCCCTGCAGCGCGTAGCTGATGCCGCCGACAATCGCGGCTGGCAGGATCGCCGCGACCGAGGTGCCCGCCGCGAGGCGCTGCTGAAACCCCAGCACCAGCACCAGCATCGGCACCAGAATGACGCCGCCGCCGACCCCGAACAGCCCCGACAGCAGGCCGGTGGCCGCGCCGAGGGCGAGGAGAACGAACAGGTTGGGGCGCGAAGTCTGCGTCATCGTCGAATCACTGCGGCCGGTGGCTACTGCGGCTCAAGGCCCAGGTCTTCGAGGCCGATCGCGTAGCGGTACTCGTAGCCCTCGCCCTCGATGCGCTTCTTGGCCGGGGCCTGGCGATCCACCACCACCGCGACCGCGACGACCTCGGCACCGACCTTCCGCAGCGCCTCGATGGCCTTGAGCGGCGAGCCGCCCGTCGTCGACGTGTCTTCGACGACGACGACGCGCTTGCCCTCGAGATCGGGGCCCTCGACCTGACGCCCGCGGCCGTGATCCTTCGGCTCTTTGCGCACGACGAACGAGTCGTAGACCTCGCCCCGCGCGACGCCCTGGTGCATGATCGCCGAGGCGATCGGGTCGGCCCCCATAGTGAGGCCGCCGACCGCCACCACCCCGTCGATGTCGGCGATGAGGTCGAGCATCACCTGGCCGATGAGCGGAGCCGCCCGGTGGTCGAGGCTCAGCTTGCGCAGATCGATGTAGTACGTCGCCTTCTTGCCGCTCGTGAGCGTGAAGTCGCCGTGGAACACGGCCTCGTTCTTGATGAGGTCGATGAGTCGGTCGCGCGCGCTGGTCATGGTGTCGATCCTACCGGTCGGCGGTGCCCCACTACTCGTCGGCCGAAGGCTGCGACCCGCTCGCGTAGTGGTCCTCGTCGTGCTCCTCTTCCTCGGCTCGCTTGAACTGGGCGAGGTCGCGCACGTTCTTCTGCACGGCGACCGCCGCGAACACGCTCATGGCGAAGGCCATGGCGTAGAAGCCCTTCTCGCTGAGGATCATGCTCTCCGCATTCCACAGGCCGATCGCGAGCAGAGAAAGCGAGAGCACCACCGCGAACCAGGCCAGTCCGTAGTAGAGGTTGGTCGCGGGAATTCCCTCGTTGCGGTCGCGCACCGTCTTCTGCAGAGACACCGCCGCGAACAGGCCGAACATGAGCACCGTGAAGTAGTAGCCCTTCTCGTTGAGCTCCATGCCGGCGTTGAAGAGCCCGATCAGAAAGGCCGAGACGCCGATCAACAGTGCCATCCACGAGGCACCGATGAACGCCGCGGTCGGCTTCTGCGGCTCGCTGCGCTGGTTCTTTTCCATGATCTTGTCCCTTCGTGCTGGGCCGGCGACGTTGCCGGTCTGCAGACCACGCTACGCACCCAGCATTCCTCAGGCGGAATAGACCGGCCGCATCTGCACAGCGCAGTCTCGAATCGGCATATACGCGATTCTGCCTCGTGCCCATCGGACCACGCCGCTAAGTTTTGAAAGAGGGAGGAACCATGTCGCAGCCGCAGTCACGACCGTCAGCATCTCTCGATGCGCTCGCCTCGCTCTTTGCGCCCGGCCCGATAGCCGTGCTGACGGGGGCGGGGATCAGCACAGACTCGGGCATCCCCGACTACCGGGGGGCCGGCGCTCCGCCGCGCAACCCGATGAGTATCTCGCAGTTCATGCGCGATGAGGCATATCGACGCCGGTTCTGGGCGGGAGCGCGCATCGGATACCTCCGCACCGCGAATATCGCCCCCAACAGCGGGCACCTCGCGCTCGCGAACCTCGAGGCCGCGGGGCGCATCGACGGCGTCATCACTCAGAACGTGGACGATCTTCACAGACGGGGCGGATCCCGCACGGTGGTGGAGCTGCACGGCAACGGTGCTGTGATTCGCTGCGTCGACTGCGATCACCGCTCGACCCGCGGCGAGGTGCTCGACCGCTTCGACGAGCTCAATCCGAACTTCGTCGAACGAAACTCCGAGGCCGAGATCGCCCCCGACGGCGACGCGGTCGTGCGCGACGCGGATCGCGTGGAGGTGCCGCGCTGCGCGGTCTGCGGCGGGCTGCTGCGCCCGGACGTGGTCTACTTCGGCGAAACCGTGCCGCCGACGGTGTTCGCAGCCGCGGAACGCCTCATCGAGCACGCGACTGCGCTGCTCCTGGCCGGAACCTCGCTCGCGGTCAACACCGGCGTGCGGCTCGTGCACCGCGCCGAGAGGCGCGGGATCCCGATCGCCGTCATCAACCGCGGCCCGACCTCGATCGACGCACGCGAGTCGGTGCGAATACGCATCGAGGGCGGCACGAGCGAAACGCTCACCGCCCTCGAAGAGGTGCTCGCTTGAGGTAAGAAACTGTGGCTGCGGCTCAGGCCCGCCTGCTGTACTGCGCCTGACCGAAGCCGATGACGAAGTTGCCGATGAACGGGATCAGCGCGAGAGCAGCGTGAAGTCGTCGTGGAACTCCGCCTCGCTCTTGATGAGGTCGATGAGTCGGTCGCGCGCGCTGGTCATCGTGTCAATCCATTCGGTCGGCGGTGGCCGCTTACGGCCCGAGCAGCGTCAGCGGCACCACGCACACACCGTCGTTTCGCCGATGAGAAACACCGGTCGGCACGATGACGACGCGGGCCCGCGGTGGCCGCACCATCTTGTCCGTGACGCGGATCAGGTTCGCAGCGGCATGATCCACAGCGGAGAACCCGAGCTTCGCTTCCACTGCAACCCACTCGCCGTTGCGCCCCTCGACCACGGCATCGACCTCATCGCGCCCCTTCGTATCCCGGTAGTGGAAGACGCCTCTTGCACCGAGCGACTGCGCGTAGACACGAAGGTCGTGAACCACTTGCGATTCGAACAGAAACCCCAACGTCTCCGGTTCGAGGAGCAGCCGATCCGTTCCCGCACCGAGCAGCTCAGCAGCCAGCGAAGGGTCTGCCAGGTGCCGTTTCGGGGTCTGCGTCGCCGCTGTGCGGGAGCGCAGCTGTGGCGACCAAGCAGGCTGATCCTCGGTGAGATACAGACGCTCAGCCAGATCGGCAAGCACCGGAGCGGCACCGGAGCCGACCGGCGCACTCATCTCTTCCCGCATACGCCGACCGATGGTCGCCATGCTCGCGGGCTGCGCCGTCAGCGCCGCAACCGCACGCAGGTAGGCCAGAAGCCGTCGCGGGTCGCGCCGGCTCCCGGCAACCTGCGCAAAATCGTGCTCCGCGATGTCGGCGAGGTAGGCGTGGGCTCGGGCGTCGCCCTCGCCCATGCCCCACCAGCCCGGCCAACCCCCCGTCACGATAGTCACTAACGATAGCTCTACCTAACGGATTTCTCCACCTAATGATGATGGAGTTCTCCACTACTGACTAGCGGAGAACTCCATCTATAGGCCACGGAAGGCACCCCGCCTCAGCACACGCGATCGGTTCGGGTGCGGTCCCGGTTGCCGCCGGCTCAGGCCCGCCTGCTGTACTGCGCCTGACCGAAGCCGATGACGAAGTTGCCGATGAACGGAATCAGCCACAGCAGGAAGAACGAGAACGCCCCGCCCTTGCCGAAGTTCTTGCCCACGCGCAGCGCGACCATAATGCTGAAGATGAAATTGACGATCGGGATCAGGTAGAGCAGCACCAGCCACCCCGAGTAGCCGGCGATCTTCACCCAGATGATGAGGTTGACGATCGGGACCAGCGCGAGAATGCCGAGGTAGCCGGCCTTCGAGAACACCTTCCACGCCGCGATCACCCACAGCACGTAGTACACCAGCACGAAGAATCCGTAGGTTCCGGTGAAGAGTTCGTTCAGCGCATCGTTGTAGTCGGTCATGGTTCCAGCCTACGACACGGGGGTCGCGCGGCCGGCAGTTCGATAAGCATCGCTTACCGGCAAGCGTGAAGTGCAACCTGGTGTTCGTGCTTGGGCTGCCTCATAGTGGTACTCGTCAACGGGTTGAATCCGCTGACGGTACCCATTCGGGCAGTGCTGCTCGAGTGTCCACGAATCTGCAGAGGAGCGACCGTGCGTGGCCCCAGGTTCACCGACAAAACAGCTCTCGTCACGGGAGGAGGCGGCGGATTCGGCCGTGAGATCAGCATGCTGTTCGCCGGAGAAGGTGCCCACGTGGCTGTCGTCGACGTCAATGCCGAAGCGGCAGCAGCGACGGTCGACGAGGTCGCCGCAGCGGGTGGATCGGCGAGAGCGCACGTCGTCGACCTCACCGACGCAGCAGCCGTTGCCGCTCTCATCGATGAGATAGTCGCCGACCGTCACCGACTCGACATCGCCGTCAATAACGCCGGTATCGGCGGAGCCGTGACCCCCATGGCAGAGTACCCGCTCGACGCCTGGCAGCGGGTGCTCGATATCAACCTCTCGAGCGTCTTCTACTGCATGCGGGCAGAGCTGGCGGCCATGGTCGCATCCGGCACGGGCGGCGCAATCGTCAACACCGCCTCGATCATGAGCACCGTCGCGATGCCTGGAATCAGCGGCTACGTCGCTTCGAAACACGCGGTGCTCGGTCTCACGCGCGCCGCCGCCGTCGAGTACGGCTCGCACGGAATCCGGGTGAACGCCGTCGGCCCGAGCTTCTCACGCGTCGGTTTCACCGCCGAAGCATTGAGCGAGGATGCGCAGTGGAGCGGCATGGCGGCGCAGCATCCCCTCGGCCGCACCGCAGTGCCTCTCGACGTGGCGGAGGCCGTCGCCTATCTCTCGTCCGACGAGTCGTCATTCGTCAACGGGCATCTGCTGAACGTCGACGGCGGCTACATCAACCAGTAACCCTCACCGGAGAATAGAAAGGAAGGGCACCGCATATGGGTACCCCAACTCAAGCCGTCGCCATCGTGACGGGTGCGGGCGGCGGCATTGGAGCCGCAACCGTCCGCGCCCTCGTTTCGCGCGACTACTCAGTCACCGCGGTCGATCGTGACGCCGCCGCGGTCGAAGCACTCGCCACCGAACTCGGAGACCGGGTGCTCCCAGTGGCGGGAGACGTGTCGACCGCCGAGGGTGCCGAGGCATACGTACGGGCGACGCTCAAGCGCTTCGGACGCATCGATCACCTGCACAACAACGCGGGCGTCGAGGGTGCCGCAGTCGGTATCGAAGAGAGCGACCCGGCAAACTTCGATCGCGTGCTGTCGATCAACGCCGGCGGGGTGTACCTCGGCATGCGCGCCGTGTTGCCGCACCTCTACGCTCAGGGCAGCGGATCGATCGTGAACACGGCGAGCCAGGCCGGCCTCGAGGGCGTGCCGCGGCTGTCGGCGTATGTGGCGAGCAAGCACGCGGTAGTCGGCCTCACCAAAACCGCCGCGCTCGAAGCGGGTCCGCACGGTGTGCGCGTCAACGCCATCGCTCCCGGCCAGATCGACACCCGAATGATCGCGAGCCTTGAGCAGCAGTGGAACCCCGATGATGCTCAGGCCGTGCAGCAGATGCTGATTTCTGGCATCCCACTCGGGCGATACGGCAGGCCCGAGGAGATGGCGTCACTCGTAGCCTGGCTGATGTCGGACGAGGCGTCGTTCATCAACGGAGCCATCATCACCGCGGACGGAGGAACCACCGCATGAGCGATCAGAACATCAAGGCCCGCGCTGCGGTCGAGACCTGGGTCACCGCGTTCAACGCAGCATTCTCAGCGACCGACGCCGCCGCCGCGGGAGACCTCTTCTCTACCGACGGATGGTGGCGGGATCAGCTGGTGTCGCAGTGGAACCTCCAGACCGTCCAAGGCCGGGAGGAGATCACTTCCTACCTGAGGCCCCGTATGGAGCACCTCGGCGCACTCTCACTCGAGATCGATCCCAGCTACGAACCGGTGGCCGTTCCCGGCGAGGACGGGCCGGCCTGGTTGCAGGCGATCCTCACGTTCACCAACCAGACCGGGAGAGGCAGCGCGGTCCTGCGTCTCACCTCGACAGGCAACGGCGAATGGCTGGCCTGGACATTCTTCGCCCGCATGGAGGAGATCAGCGGTCACGAGCTCACCGAGGCCGCTAACCGCCCCAAGGGAGTCACTCACGGCGGGCATCGCGAGCAGGTGAACTGGCTCGACCGTCGCGAAAGGGAGATCGCATTCGAAGACGCGGAGCCCGCGGTAGTGATCGTGGGAGCCGGCCAGAGCGGTCTCGCCCTCGCGGCGGAGCTGAAGCAGATGGGCGTCACGTCCCTCGTTCTCGAGCGCAACCCGCACGTCGGCGACAACTGGCGAAAGCGGTACCGATCGCTCGTGCTGCACGATCCCGTCTATTCGGATCACATGCCCTACCTACCGTTCCCGTCGACGTGGCCCGTCTTCATGCCGAAGGACAAGTTCGCCGGCTGGCTCGAAACCTACGCGTCGGTGCTCGAGCTCAACGTGTGGACGAACACCGAGTTCGGCGGCGCAGAGTACGACGCCGATTCGGGCACCTGGACGGTCGAGGTTTCGCGCGACGGGGAGAAACGCACGCTGCATCCCCACCATGTCGTGCTCGCTACCGGCATCAGCGGTCTTCCGAAGACGCCGATCATCTCCGGCCAGAATGAATTCGAGGGGCGCATCATGCACTCGAGCGCCTTCGCCGATGCGGCCGATTTCCGCGACCAGAAGGTTGTCATCGTCGGCGCTTCGAACAGCGCACACGACATTGCGCACGACCTGGCCGAGAACGGCGTGCCGGTGACCATGGTGCAGCGCTCCGCCACGCAGGTGGCGACCAGCAAGCACATGTTCGACGTCCTGTTCGAAGGCCTCTACGGCGAGGGCGCAGACGTCAGGCACGGCGATCTTCTGTCGAGCTCATTCCCCATTCCTGTGCTCTTCGACCTGCACCGCGAAGGGGCCTTCCCCGAAATCCAGCGGCGTGATGCCGACATGATCGAGGGGCTCAAGGCCGCAGGCTTTCAGTTCAACCCCACCGGCATCCAGGAGCTCTTCTACCAGCGCGGCGGCGGCTACTACATCAACGTCGGTGCTTCCCAAGCCATCGTTGACGGCCGCGTGAAGATGCGTCCGGGCGTCGAAGTCGCCCGCTTCTCGCCGACCGGTGTCGAGTACACCGACGGCACGTCCGAGGAAGCCGACGCAGTGATCTTCGCCACCGGCTACGGCAACGTGCGCGAGGTGATCGGCAAGCTCTTCGGCGACGAGGTGCGCGAGTGCTGCACCGATGTCTGGGGTGTCGACGAAGGCAACGAGATTCGCGGAGTCTGGCGTCCGACCGGCCAGGACGGTCTCTGGGTCATGGGCGGCAACCTCATCCTCGTGCGACAGCAGGCCCGGATTCTCGCGCTGCAGATCTGCGCCGCTGAGGCGGGTCTGAGCTGACGTCCACCGTCCAGAGCACACGCGAGCGCTACTGACAGGTCTGCTCCCGCACCACCTGCTCGAACCGCACGATCACCGGATCGTTGCTGTCGGCCCTGGCGCAGAGCAGCACCCGGGTCAGCGAGAGGTCACCGACGGGAACGAACCGCACCCCGGGGTGCGCGTAGAACTGGGTGAGCACTTCAGACGAGATCGAGATGCCCTGCCCCGCCGCGCAGTGCTCGAGCATCTCCTCGACGGTCGTAATAGAAGGTCCGAGCCTGGGCTGGGAACCGTCGGGACGCGGTACGACGAGCCAGTAGTCGATCCAGGCTCGCGAGCCGGTGGCAGAGGGGAGAAAGACCTCGTCGGTGATCTCGGAAAAGGAGATGCTGGATCGTCCGGCGAGTGGATGCGAGGTCGGCAGCAGCGCGACCCTCCGTTCTTCGAACACGACCGTGCTGCGCAGCGATGCCGGCGGATCGGGTTCGCGCACGAAAGCGACGTCGACGATGCCGTTCAGGAGGTCGTCGATCTGATCGCCCCATTCCTGGTAGCGCAGCTGGACCTCGACGTCTGGCAGCTCCTCGGTCGCCGCCCGCAAAATGCTTTGCGTGTGCGTTCCGGCCCCCGTGGACATGAAGCCCACGCGCAGCACCCGGCGGTCGCGAGAGAGGGCACCAGCCCAGGTCTTGATCCCGTCCGACGCGGCGACGACGGCCCGGGCGAGCGGAACGAGCTCGGCACCGCACTCCGTCAGACGGACCGAACGCGACGTGCGCTCGAAGAGACGCGCCTGCAGCATCGCCTCTAACTGCCGGATCTGCTGGCTGAGAGCCGGGCTCGTCACGTGGAGTCGCTCCGCGGCGCGTCGGAAGTGCTCCTCCTCCGCCAGGGTGAGAAAGTACCGGAGTATGCGAGGGTGAATGTCAGAGAACAACGCTTACCCAGATGAGGATGAATCGCTGCTGCCCGGCGCGGGCGAACGATTTGCACTCGGCGGGATGCGGCTCGCCGACTGCACCGTGATCAGAGAGGTGGCAGAGTCCGCGGAGGGGTCGACATCGCCTCTGCGTTTGAAGAGACTCGTCACCCACGGCACGAGGCCCTGCGGGATCAGCATGATCACGAGGATCAGGGCGACCGCGTACACCGCATAGCTCAGGATCGCCGGTGCGGTCTCGGGCATCCCGGGGGTCGTGCCGAGAACGCTGAGCCACTGGATCAGGATCATCACGATCGCGACGCCGACGACTCCGCCCCACAGCGAAGCCGCTCCGCCGATCACGGCCATGGCGACGTACTGGAACGATGTGATGATCGGGAAGGAGCTCGCGCTCACGTACCCGATGAGGAACGGATAGATCGCGCCGGCGAAACCCGCGAACACCGCTGAGAGCACGAACACTGTGAGCCGGTACCGGGCGATGGGAATGCCGGCCGAGGCCGCCGCCGACTCGCTGACCGACATCGCGCGAATGCCGCGACCGAAGCGCGAGTGCACGACGCGGTAGGCGACGAACAGCACGAGAGCCAGCATGATGAGGGCGAAGTAGACGTACCCTCGCGCGTCCTTGATCTCAAAACCCCCGATCGAGAACTGCGGCACGGCCTGGATGCCGAAGGGGCCGCCGAACCAGTCGGTGTTGGTCGCGACGGTGATCACGATGATCTGCAGCGCCAGTGTGCCGAAGGCGAGGTAGTGGCCGCGCAGGCGGGTGAGGGGGTACCCGACGACCGCAGCGAACAGACCCGCGACCGTCGGCCCGACGAGGAATGCCACGATCGGCGGGACCTCGGCCTGGGCGAGTAGCGCCGTCACGAGCGCCGAGATCGCGAAAAAGGCACCCTGCCCGAGCGACACCTGGTTCGTGTACCCCATGAGCAGCGTTACCCCGGTCACGATGATCGCGGTCAGCACGAGCATCGCGAAGAAGGTCATTGAGGCGCTCGGGATCATGAGCGGCAGTGCGAACACCACCACCGCCACCATGACAGTGAGTATGATCGGCAGTGTCTTGCGCTTGGTCATTTCGCCTCCTCGAGACGGTGCGATCCGCTCTGGAAGATCATGACGATGAGCATGATCGCGAGCGCCGCGACGATCTGGTATGCAGCGTCGAGATAGCCCGCTACCAGCAGGCTGACGACACCGAGAATGAGCCCGCCGATGACGGTTTTGATCGGCGAGTTCAAACCGCCGAACACCGCAGCGGCAAAGCCGTAGAGCGCGAAGGAGATGTCGGACGAGTACGACACTTCACGCAGAGGGGTGAGGATCGCGCCGGCGATGCCGCCGAGCAGGCCTGCGCCGAAGAAGGCCAGCATGCCCATCGCCCGCACATTGATCCCGACCATGCGAGCCGCGAACGGGTTCACCGCGCACGCTGTCATGGCCTTACCCAGGTAGGTCTTCGCGAAGAAGAGCGACAGCAGCCCGAGCGTGACGGCCGCAGCCGCGATCACGATGAAGTACTGCAGTTGGACCGTCGCTCCGAGAATCGTCACGGAGCCCTTGAGTCCGGGTGCGGAGAAGGATCCGTCCCCCCAGATCAGGATGATCACGGCGTAGCCGAGGATCGAGATGGCGAGCGTGACCACGAGCGCGTTGAGCGAGGTGATCGATTTCCGCGCCAGGGTGATTGCTCCGACGGCCAGGCCGAACACGCCGGTCAGCAGGATCGCGGCGATCTCGCCGACGCCGTGCGGAAGCCCCGCCCGGAGCAGCGAACCGCTCAGTAGACCGCCGAGCACCGCAAGGGTGCCCTGCGCGAAGTTGACGATGCCGGTGATGCGGTGCACGAGCACGATGCCGCTGCCCACCAGCGCGTACGACGCGCCGACGGCCAGGCCCGCGATGAGATAGGTCAGCAGTTCCATTACTCACCCGCCTTTCCCTCGTCGGTCGTGCCGCCGAGATAGAGAGCCGAGAGCTCATCGCTCTCGGTGAGTTCGGCGGTCGTGCCGTCCAGCACGATCCGCCCAGCTTCCATCACCAGCGCCCGCTCGCACAGTCGCAATGCGAGGCCCACCTCCTGCTCGATGAGTAGGATCGCGGTGCCCTGGGATTCATTGATGACGGAGAGATGCCTGGCCAGATCCTCTACGATCAGCGGAGCCAGACCCAGCGAGAGCTCGTCGATGACGAGCAGCTCGGGCTTCGCCATGAGAGCGCGGGCGATCGAGACCATCTGCTGCTGCCCGCCCGAGAGCGTCGCGGACTGCTGGCTTCTGCGCTCCCGCAGATCCGGGAAAAGTTCGTACATGGGTTCCGGATCGCGCTCGCCAGACTTCCAGCCGCCCAGGCGGATGTTGTCCTCCACCGTCAACTCGCCGAACATCTGCCGCCCCTCGGGTACCTGCGCGACGCGGCCGCCGCGGGTGATCGCACCCGAGCGCAGCGGCACCAAACCCGAGATCGCGTTGACCAGCGAGGTCTTACCCGCGCCGTTAGGACCGACGAGGGCGACCATGCCGCCTGCCTCGACCGAGAACGACACGCGGTCAACCGCGACCGCGCTGCCGTACGCCACTACCGCATCGGAGACTTCGAGAATCATGCCGCTTCCTCCTTTCCGAGATAGGCCTCGATCACGCGGGGATCGATCCGGATCTCCTCCGGCGTTCCCTCCGCGATGACCGTGCCGAGATCCAGCACCGTGATGCGGTCGGCAAGGCTCATCACCATCGGCACATCGTGTTCGATGAGCAGGATCGTGGTGCCCGCTGCGTTTACCTCGCGCACGAGCTCCACGAACTCCCTGCGCTCCTCCTGTCGCATGCCCGAGGCGGGCTCGTCGAGCAGTAGGAGCCTCGGATCGCCGGCGAGCGCACGCGCCATTTGGATGCGCCGCTGCTGCCCGAGGGGCAGCCCGGAGACCGATCGGTCGCCCCACGCACCCAATCCGACGCGCTCGAGCGCATGCGCGGCGCGATCGCGGATCTCACGTTCTTCGCGCCGCTGGCTCGGCGTGCCGAAAATCCCCGCGACAATCCCCGCCGAGGTCGAGGCGTGGCAGCCCACCATGACGTTCTCGAGCACGTTCATACCTGAGAACAGGCGTGCGCCTTGAAAGACGATCGAGACGCCCAGCCGCGCGCGGCGGTATGCCGGAAGCGCCGTCACATCGGCACCGTTGAGCAGCACCTTGCCGCTGGTGGGCCGCAGCTGACCGGAGATCAGGTTGAACAGCGTCGATTTGCCCGCGCCGTTGGGGCCGATGACCCCGCGGAGCTGTCCGGTCGGCACCGTGAGATCAATGTCGTTGCTCGCCCGCACACCCCCGAATTTCTTGGTCACGTGCTGCATCTCTAGCGCGGTCGCGCTATTCATGTCTCATCCTCCTGATCTCCGGACGGTCTGTGGCTGCTGCGGACGCGCAGCCCGGGGCCGTCCCGAACCGCACGAACCGCGATTACTCGAAGGAGTTCTTCTGGAACTCGGTCATCACGAACTCGCCGTCGACCACCTCTGACACCGAAACGTCTTCGGCGGTGAGGCCGCTGTGGTTCTCCGGAGAGATCCGATAGTGGCCGGTCGGGGCTACCATGTCGAGCTCGCCGTATGCGTCGCGGATCGACTCACGGTCGAGGCTGTCGGCCTGCTTCATCGCTTCGGCAAGTAGCAACACCGAGGCGTAGCCGTTGAAGTAGAACTCCGTCGGGTAGTAATCCTCGTCGAATGCCTCGACGGCCTGATCGATGAGGGTGCGCTGCTCGCCCTCGGGCACTTCCTGGCCGACGACCGGCATCGAGGTCGCGACGATCATGCCATCGGCGGCCTCCCCCGCGGGTTCGAGGAAGAGCTTCGATCCCTGGGCACCCGCCATGTAGAGCGGCTTGTCGATGCCGAGCTCACGATACTGCTTGGTTATGATCACCGATGCCGCACCAGAGCCCCAGACCACGAGCCCCTCGGCATCGCTGTTGCGGAACTTCGTCAGCAGCGCAGTGAAGTCAGTCGAAGTCGGATCGAACGACTCGTTGAACGGCACCTCGATGTCTTCCTCGGCGGCGAACTTCTCCGTGCTGGCGGCTCCGACCTCGCCGTAGACATCCTGCGAGTCGTAGGCAACGCCGATCTTCTTCACGCCCTGATCTGCCCAGTACTCGGAGAGCCGCTTGGCGTAGTCGCTGACCGGCGCGGGAACGATGAACGAGTAGGAGAAATCCCCGCTCGCCACCGAGTCGACCGGTGCCAGACCGACGTAGGGAACCGAGGCCCGCTCCGCCTGCGGAGCGACGGCTGAGACCGCCGTCGAGACCGTAGACCCGATGACCGCGACCACCTTGTCGTCGGCCGCAACCTCGTTGAACGCGACCACCGACTGGTTCGAGTCGGACTTGTCATCCCGAGTCACGATCTCGATGGGGCGGCCGTCAATGCCACCCTCGCTGTTGACCTTCTCGACCGCGGCCTTCACACCGGCCTCGTTGCCGACTCCCAGGGTCGACAGCGGGCCGGTGAGCGAGGTGACGAGGCCGAGGGTGATCGGCTCGTCGCTCTGTGCGTCGCCCCCGTCCCCGCTGCCGCCCCCGCTCGCGGTGCAGCCCGCGAGCACGAGTGCGGCGGCGGCCGCTCCCGCGAGGAATGTGATTTTGCGCTTCATAATTCGCCCTCCTTGACGTTGATGAAGTTGGATCGTGCATGACTGGTTCCGCATAAGCGGCGGTCACGGGTACACCGGTTACCCGTGTCACACTCTTTGCCGAGGAAGTATCGACCTGTCGGCGAAGTATCGGGCTACCGGTGCAGGATCGGCGACCCGCGGGTTACTGATCGACTCGCAGACCGGCGTAGAACTCGCCGTCTCCCACCTGAGGGATCGGGATCAGGTACTCCTCTTCGAGGGTCTTCCAGTTCTTCTCGAGCGCCGGGATGTGCACCTGGTTGCCATTGCGTCGGGTATCGAGAAAATCGGCTCCCTCGCGCAGGTTCGGCCGATATGACGCGCGCAGCCGCGCGACGTTCTCGACGTTCGTGCCGTGCAGCACAGCATCGGCTTCTGCCGCGATGAACTGGGCTTCCTGATCGAAGATCGAGAAAGTGTTGCCTGCGAAGTGCAGCGCACCGGCCTGATATAGCCCCTCCTGGTCCTCGAAAAAGGCACCGATCACGGCGTCGGGATGCCCATTGTGGTAGGTCAGCACACCCTCGTCGAGCCACGGCACCTCGACATCGTAGCCCGTCGCGAAGAGCAGCACGTCGAAGTCCTCTTCACGTCCGTCCGCGAAGGTCACGGTCGCCCCGTCGACGCTTGCGATATCGGGGCGGTGCTCGAGCAGGCCGTGCGCGAGGGCGTGCAACACCTGGGAGTTCATGATCGGATGCGTCTGCCCGAAGCCGTGGTCGGGCACGGGCAGCCCGAAGTTGGTCAGGTCGCCGACCGCATCGACGACGATCTGCAGCTTCTCCTCGAAGGTCTTTCCCCGCAGTGCCCGGGGCAGCTCCTCCTCGGGAATATTCTCGGCCAGCAGGTCGGGGGTGGGGATGCCGTGCGTGAACTTCGGAAAGAAGCGATAACCGCGACGGGTCGAAAGACGCGCAGTATCGGCGAAGAAAGCGGCATCCGCCGCGATGTCGACCCCGCTGTTTCCCGCGCCGACCACGAGCACGCGCTTGCCGACGAACTCGTCGGTCGATCCGTACTGAGCGCTGTGGGCCACCCTGCCGGTGAAGGTCTCGATGCCCGGAATCTCCGGGATCACCGGAACCCACTGAGCACCGGTTGCAATGACGACACCGCGATAGTCGCGCATCACACCGTTGGCAAGGGCAACCCGCCAATAGCGCCCGGCCTCGGTGTCGATAGCCCGGGCATTCGTCACCTCCGCACCGAGGCGCACGTGGCGGTCGATGCCGTACGCGCGGGCGAACGACCGCACGTAGTCCCGGATCTGATGCCACTTCGGGTACATCGGGTAGTCGCGGGGCATTTCGAAGCCGATGAACCCTCCGTAGTCCCTGCTGGAGATGAAGTTGCAGCTCTGGTACATCGGCGAACTCACCTGTTCGATGTTCCAGATGCCACCGATCTCATCGTGGCGTTCCAAGATCTCGAACGGCACGCCGCGCTTGAGGAACGCCCGGGCGACCAGGAGGCCCGCCGGCCCACCGCCGACGATCGCGTAGCGCTGAGGCAGGGCGTCGGCAGGCTCAGGGGTATTGACAGAGTTCGCGTGCAAAGCAGGCTCTCCTTCGAACGATTGCGTTGCTTACGCAAGAAGCGTACGAAGGACCGGGTGGTGCGAGTGTGACGTTTTCGGACACGCAGCGACACAGTTCCGGACAGCTTCCGGAAGGCGAAGCTCACGCTAGGAGCGGTACCCCGAGGGGCTTCTGAGCCCCAGCCGCGCAAAGGTGCGCAGCATCGTCTGACGCGTACCGAAGCCGTTCTGCACAGCAATGTCGATGAGCGAATCCGAGGTCTCAGCGATGGCCCGCTGAGCGCCGGCCACGCGGCACCTGGCGATCTCGGCCTTCGTGGTCGTGCCGTGCTCGGCGAAGACGCGTGCCAGGTGCCGAGGAGACACAGCGAGGCTCCGAGCCAACGATTCCGGCGCGAGATCGGGATCGGAGCAGTGGAGCTCGATCTGCTGCCGAGCCTCGAAGTAGAGTCCGGAATGCTTCCGTCGATCGAGCGCCGTCAGCAGGTCGATCACGCAGGAGTGGGCCCGCGCCTGCGCGTCCTGGCTGCGCTGCACCGCAAAATCATTCGCCAGTGAACGCAACTCCGCGAGAGAACCGACTCCTCGCCGCAGACCGTCTTCGGTTCGAAGCGTCTCCGCAGTCTCGAACGCATCGCTGCCTGAGAGCGCAAGATACAGTTCACGGGGCACATCAGCGTGCAGCTGCACTGTTTGCGGATGCCAGGCAAGCACATACGGTTTACGGCTGTCGTAGAGCAGGATCTGCCCGACTCCCACTTCCCGAGTCACGCCGGGCGAATAGTAGACGGCACCGCCCTGGAGCAGTATCGACACGAAGAGGCTGTCATGGGGATTGCGCTCTGTCATCTCGATGTTTCGGGTAATCGTGTGCTCGTTCAGGGCGTACCGCGAGATGATCATGTCCTCATAGCTCCGCGAGTGGCGCTCCGCGAGCAGCCCCTCGCTGGCGAAAGAACTCATATCGGCTTCGAAGAGGTTCTCGTTGATATGCTCTCGCCAGGCCATTTGTCGCTCAGAGGGCGAGTACCGCTCTGTCGAGAACGAGGTCAGAATCGGCACGTGCACCTCCTCGTCGACGTACGGAACCGCTGTGTTCCAGGCAGCCTACCCGCTCAGCGACGGTGCCGGTCGGTACTCAAGACCGAACTGCCTGCAAAGCGACCTTGAGCATAACAGAGAAACACGGTGGCCAGGCCCTACTCCGGGGTTCTTCGCGCCCCCCACCCGACGGCCAGGCCGGCCCTACTCCCCGCGCGAGATGCGGGTCATCTCCTCACGCGGCACGACCTTGATGCGCGTGCGCCCGACCTGCTCACCCAGGCCGAGCTCGTGCTCGTCGAGGCGGTGCCAGCCCTCGATCGTCGTGTAGGGCACCTCGCGCGACTCGAGCAGGGCCGGGATCGCCTCGGTCGCGGTCACCTCGGGCTGCCACCAGGTCTCTCGATCCTCCATGAGGCACTCGAGCGTCTCCATGGCGTCGCTCTTGGTGTGCCCGATGAGGCCGACGGGGCCGCGCTTGATCCACCCGGTCGCGTACACACCCGGGATCTGCTCGCCCTCGAGGTCGCGCACGCGGCCCTGGATGTTCGGGATCACGCCCTTCGCGTCATCGAACGGAATCTCGTCGAGCGGCGAACCGAAGTAGCCGACCGCGCGATAGAGCGACTGCATGGGCACGACCTCGAACTCGCCGGTGTCGACGACGCCGCCCTGGCCGTCGGGGGCCGTGCGCTCGATCCTGAGCCCCGCGACACGGCCGTCTTCGACAACGACCCCGACCGGCTTCGACCAGAAGTGCAGGTGCAGCCGGCGCGACGAGGGCTCGACCTCGCCGGCCTCGCGCTGCCGCTGCTCAGCGCGCCACTTGTCCATGATGCGAGTCATCACGATGACCTGCTTGTTCTTGACGAGCACCTCGTCTGCGTAGGCGTCGTCGAGGTCGAAGTCGCGCTCGTCGACCACCATGTCGACGTCGCGCACCTCGCCCAGCTCGCGCAGCTCGAGCGGCGTGAACTTGACGTACTTGGGGCCGCGGCGGCCGAACAGGTGCAGCTCTTCGATGGGGTTGGCCTTCAGACCCTCGTAGACGTTGTCGGGCACCTCGGTCGGCAGCAGGTCGTCGGCGTGCTTGATGAGCATGCGGGAGATGTCGAGCGCCACGTTACCGTTGCCGACGACGCCCACGGACTTCGCCTCAAGCGGCCAGGTGCGGGGCACATCGGGGTGCCCGTCGAACCAGCTCACGAAATCGGCCGCGCCGTACGATCCCGAGGAGTCGATGCCCTCGATCTCGAGCGAGGCGTCGCGGATCGCGCCGGTCGCGAAGATGACGGCGTTGTAGTGCTGCTTGAGGTCTTCGAGCGTGATGTCCTGACCGTAGCGCACGTTGCCGTAGAAGTTGATGGTGCCCGAGTCGAGCACCTCTCGCAGCGCGTTGATGATGCCCTTGATGCGCGGGTGATCGGGCGAAACGCCGTAGCGCACGAGCCCGTACGGTGCCGGCAGCTGCTCGAAGAGATCGACCTCCACCTCGAAGTCGCGCTCCGCCTTCAGCAGCAGGTCGGCCGCGTAGATCCCCGCGGGGCCGGCTCCGACGATCGCCAGTCGCATCTTGCTCATTGTGCTGGTTTCTTCCTCTCCTTCTGACACGCCTTAGCCCTCGCGATTCACGATCGAGTCGGCCATGCGTTCGAGCGCGCGCTTCACCGCAGACTCCGGCAGCACACCGAGGGCGGCCTTCGCGTCTTCGGCCCAGCGCCGAGCCGCGGCCTCGGTCTCGCGGGTGACCGGGTGGGCTCGCAGTTCTTCTACTTCGGGGTCGAGCAGCGCGGGATCCGCTCCCCCTGCAATCGCGGCTACACCCGCGTCGATGCGCGCCAGCAGCTCGGCGCTCGCGGCGTCGCCGGAGGCGGCGCGATCCCGCAGCAGCAGCGTCGGCAGCGTCGCCACGCCCGCGCGCAGGTCGGTGCCTGCCCGCTTGCCGGTCTGCTCCTTCTTGGGCGACAGGTCGATCACGTCGTCGACGAGCTGGAACGCCACGCCGATGCGCTCGCCGTACTCGGTGACGGGATCGGCGTACTCATCGGGGGCGTCGCCGAACATCACGCCCATGCGCGCCGCGGTCGCGATCAGCGCGCCGGTCTTGTCGGCGAGCACCTGAATATAGTGCGCGATCGGATCGTCGCCCGGCTGAGGCCCGACCGTCTCGTGCAGCTGCCCCAGGCAGAGTCGCTCGAAGGTGCGCGCCTGCAGCAGAATCGCCTCCTCGCCCATGCCCGAGACGAGGCTCGACGCGCGGGCGAACAGCAGGTCGCCCGCCAGAATCGCCACGGAGTTCGACCATACGGTCTGCGCGGCGGGCACGCCCCGGCGCAGCTTCGCGTCGTCCATGACGTCGTCGTGGTAAAGCGAGGCGAGGTGGGTCAGTTCCACGGCCTGCGCGGCGCGGCGCACGCGCTCGTTGGGGCCGGTGCCGAGCTCACTCGTGAGCAGCGTGAGCACCGGGCGAATGCGCTTGCCGCCCGCCTCCATGAGGTAGCGCGCGGGGGCATCGGCAATCGGCGAGGCGAAGCGCAGGTGCTCCTGGAGCTCGACCTCGATGACGGCGAGCTGATCCTGGATCGCCCTGGCGTGACGGCGATCGCGCGCGCCCTGGAAGAGGCGCAGCGGCAAAGCCTGCGTGGCCGTGTCCTCTGCGAGCGGGCGACTCACTGAGCCGCCCCGGAGCTGTTGTCGGCGGAGGTCTCATCGGTGAAGGCTGCTGCGTCAGGTGCGGCTTGCTCGGGTGCGGCCTGCTCGGGTGCGGCTTGCTCGGGCGCGGGTGCGGCCTCGTCGGCGGCCCGCTCACCCGAGTCGGCGGCTTCTTCGGCGAGCGCGGCCTCGATGACCTCGTCTGCCCGCTCAGCGGCGGCCTCGTCCTGGGCAGCCCACTCGGACGGGGTGAAACTCGCAACCGCCTCCGCGGCGCTCTCCGCCTGCTCGCCCGAGTTCGCGGTCTCGGAGGCGGGGGTCTCCGTCTCGACGGTATCGGAACTCGCGGTCTCGGGGTCGGCGGTCTCGCTGGGCTGTTCGGCCGCGATCCCGGTCGCCGCCTCGGCAGCCGGGGCCGCAAACGGCACGAAGCCGCGGTGCAGCGCCACGATGCCGAAGGTGAGGTTGCGGTAGGCCACGCGCTCGAAGCCGGCCTCGCGCAGCCACGAGGCGAGGCGATCCTGCGACGGCCACTCCTCGATCGACTCGTTGAGGTAGCGGTAGGCCTCGGCCGCGTCGCGGTTGATCGCGCCGGCCACGCGCGGCAGCACGTGGCGGCCGTAGAGCTCGTACGGTCGCCGCACGAGAGCGGACGGCGGCGTCGAGAACTCGGCGATCACGATGTGCCCGCCCGGCTTCACCACGCGGAACATCTCCTCGAGCGCCCTGCGCGGATCGCTGATGTTGCGCAGCCCGTACGAGATGGTCGCGGCGTCGAAGCTGTCGTCGTCGAACGGCAGATCCATCGCGTCGGCCTGCACGAACTCGATCAGAAAGTCGTCGGCGTGGCGCTTGCGCCCCTCGGCCAGCATGCCCTCGGAGAAATCAGCGGCGACCACGTAGGCCCCCTTCGCCGCGAACGCCGCGGACGAGGTACCGGTGCCGGCGGCGAGATCCAGAATCTTCATGCCGGGATGCGGGTCGACCGCGCGCGTCGTGGCGATGCGCCACAGGCGGTCGTTGCCCAGGGTCAGCACATCGTTGATGAGGTCGTAGCGGGGAGAAACCTCATCGAACATGGCGGATACCTCGGCGGCATGCTTGGTCGCGGTGTCTGGGCGAGTCACCGTTATATCGTATCCCGTCTCGCCCGCCGGTCCCTGTGTCGCGGCGGCCCCGCGCCCTTCCCCTGCTCCGGCCGCTTTCTTCGCGTCTTTCTTCGTGTCGCTGCGCCTCTGCTCTGCTCCTAGCGCCTCCCCGCACCGCAGCGACCCGGTTCGTCGCGCTGCGCAGTCACTGCTGCCGCTGCTGCGACCTCGTTCCCCGGTCGGAAATGCACGCTAAACCGGCGCTTTAGCGGCTCTTGTGATTGTTCCGTGGGTGTCTGTGGCGCGCTGAGGCGGGTGCACGCCGTTCCTCGTCTAGGTTTTTGGGTGTTCAAATCCGAAACCAGGAACGACAAGAGAACGGCGTGCAAGACACCACCCTATGGCG
>JBKEBN010000053.1:0-27611 GCA_047973175.1 Leucobacter sp. | reverse complement strand
CTTCAGCCGCTTCTCCGATACGACGACGCTGCTGCAGGCCTTCCGCGCGTCGGTCTCGCACACGGTCGCCGACTACTCCGAGGCGTTCGCGCGGCCGACCCTGCTGATCGCGGGCGATCGGGACGACATCACCCCGCTCAGCGCGCAGCTCGCGCTCCAGAGGCGCATCGACGATTCGCGGCTCCGGGTGGCTCCCGGAGTGGGCCACCTCGTCCACTACGAGGCGGTGGACGAGGCGGTCTCGCACATCGGCTCGTTCCTGTCGGAGGTCTCCGGCATCTCCGAGGTCTCGGGGGAGCGGGCGTGAGGCTGCACCGCATCGACTCGCTCGAGGCGCCCGAACTCGCCGACTACACTCAGCTGACCGATGTCGAGCTCCGGCGCGTGCGCGAGCCCGCCGAGGGGCTATATCTCGCGGAGTCGCCGAAGGTGATCGAGCGGGCGCTGCGGGCGGGGCACCGACCGCGCTCGATGCTGCTGCTGGAGGAGTGGCTGCCGCGCGTCGAACCACTGCTCGCCGAGCATCCCGACCTGCCGGTGTACGTGGGGGAGCCATCCCAGCTCGAGGCCCTCACCGGGTTCTACATGCACCGCGGTGCCCTGGCTTCGATGCACCGGCCCGCACCGCGCGACCCCGTCGAACTGCTGCGAGCCACGCGGCGAGTCATCGTGCTCGAAGATCTCACCGACCACACCAACGTGGGCGCGATCTTCCGCTCCGCAGCCGCGCTCGGTGCCGAGGCGGTGCTGCTCTCACCGGCCTGCGCCGATCCGCTGTACCGGCGCGCGGTGCGGGTGAGCATGGGAGCCGTGCTGCAGGTGCCGTGGGCCCGCTTGCCGGAGTGGCCGATCGCCGGCCCGCTGTTTCGCGAGGAGGGCTACGAGCTGACCGCGTTCGCGCTGCGCCACGACGCCGAAGACCTCGCGGACTACGTTGCCGATTTGCCGGAGCGCCTCGCGCTACTCTTCGGTACCGAGGGGGCGGGGCTGTCGCGACGGGCGCTCGCCTCGGCCGCGCGCAGCGTGGTGATCCCGATGGAGCGCGGCGTCGACTCGCTCAACGTCGCAACCGCGGCGGCGCTGGCCCTGTGGGCGGTGCGCACCGCCGATCGGGCAGCGGATCGCGCCGCCGATCGCGCGGCCGACCGCACCGTCGATTCGCCCGTCGCCGCCGACGGGGGAGCACCGTGACCTCCCGCGGGCGCGCCGCGGCGATCTGGCCGGTCGTGCTGTGGGCACTGGTCGGCGTCGCCTCGTACCTCATCGGCGTGCGCTTGGCCATCGGCCAGCTCGCCGAGGACAGCGTGCTCGACGCGGCCGAGTTCACCTACGATCCGCCGCCGCCGCTCAACCTGGTCTCGGTGCCGACCGTCGCCGTCGCCGTCATCGCGGTGGGTGTCATCGCCTACTTCGCGAACAGTCTGCGTCGCGCGATCGTCGTGGTGGTGATCCCGGCTCTCGCGATCCTGGCCTCGCAACTGCTGAAACAGGAACTGCTGACTCGCCCGCAGCTCTTCGAGCTCAGCCAGCCCAACACATTCCCAAGCGGGCATATGACGGTGTTCATGTCGCTCGTCGCGGCACTCGTGTGGGCGGTGCCGTCTGCCGTGCGAAGTATCGTGGCCGCGGTCGGAGCCGCGGTGCTCGCCGCAGTGAGCTGGCAGCTGCTGGCATACGGCTGGCACCGACCGAGCGACGTGCTGGGCGGGCTGGCGCTCGGCACGCTGAGCTTTGCGATCGCGGCGCTGATCCACCCACTCACGATGCGCGAGAGACCGGCACTCGGGCGGTCGGTGCCAACGGTGCTGCTGATACTCGGGCTGATCGGCGTCGCCGTCGCGCTCGGGATCGCCGCCGTCGCAGCCTGGCTCGCGAACTCGTCATTCATGCTCATCGCCGGCGAGGTCGGCGTTGCCGCCGCGTCGGTGCTGGCCGCACGCACGGTTCTCATCCTCGCCACGCCGCGCTGATCTGACACTGCCCCCTTTGTACGATAATGGATATTATGTCAGCTTGAGCGTATCTGTCGTGCCTTCTCGGTTCTCCAGATCACGCTGAACCACACTCCGGGCCACACTGCGCCTCTCTCCCCAATACACTGAGCACCAACCCGATTCGCCACCCGATCCACGAAGAAAGCGATCATGTACATCAAGGTCTGCGGCCTGCGCGATGCCGCGATGACGTCGCACGCGATCTCGTGCGGTGCCGATGCGGTCGGCGTCGTCATGAGCGAGCCGAGCCCGCGGCACGCCACACCCGAACAGGCCGCCGAGGTCGTTCGCGCGGCGAAGCGCGCGAATCCCGCGGTCGACACGGTGCTCGTCGTCAATCGCATGAGCGCGACGCAGGCCGCCGAAACGGCCCGGGATCTCGGCTTCGATGTGCTACAACTGCACAGCAGCAAGTACACGCGCGGCGACTTCGATGCTGCGCTCGCAATCCACCCGAGGGTCTGGCGGGCCGTCTCGCTCGCAAAATTCCCGCGACTGCGCGCCGGCGAGTACGGCGAGGAGCGCACGCTCGTCGACGGTGCCGACCCCGGATCGGGCGAACCGTGGGACCTCTCCATGATCGACGCGGCCGACCTGGGCGACGGCTGGATCCTCGCCGGCGGGCTCGATCCCGCCAACGTCGCAGACGCGATCGCGCAGACCGCTGCGTGGGGCGTCGACGTGTCGAGCGGAGTCGAGGGCTCGCCAGGCGCAAAAGATCCCGAACTCATCGCCCGTTTCGTCTCGGCGGCCCGATCAGCCGTCGCCGACAGCCGCGCGGAGACCTCGTGAGCACCCTCGCCGCTCCCCTGCGCACGCGATTCCACCGGGGCGATCACGAACTGCACTTCTTCCGGTGGCCGCGCCCCGAGACCCCGCGCATTCTGCTGGTGCACGGCATCGGCATGGGCCACGGCGTCTACGAACGCTTCATCGAGGAGATCGCTCCCGAGGTCGAGGTCGTCGCGGTCGACCTGCCGGGATTCGCGGACTGCCCCGAGCCGGAGGAGGCGATGTCGATCCCGGGCACCGCCGATCTACTCGCCGCGGCCCTCGACGACGAGGGGCTCTCCCCCGTCGTCGCCGTCGGACACTCGATGGGAGCGCAGGTGGTCACAGAGCTCGCGGCGCGGCACCCGCGGCTCGTCTCGCGAGTCGTGCTCATCGCTCCGTCGGTGAACGCCGCCGAGCGCCGCCCGACCGCGCAGGGTCTGCGCATGCTGCAAGACCTGTCCGAGGGTGCCCCGCTCACGGTCTTCACCCGAGCGACGAAGACCTACTTCCAGGCCGGCCCGCGCTGGTTCGCCAAAAAACTGCGGCAGATGCTCGCCCACCGCCTCGAGGCCTGCCTTCCCCGCATCGACCAACCCGCACTGGTGATCCGCGGAGTGCGAGATCGCGTGTGCCCGCGGGGCTGGGCCGTGCGGGTTACGGCGCTGCTCCCCCGCGGCGAGCTGGTGCAGATTCAGGATCGCGGCCACGAAGCCCTGATCAGTTCCGGAGAGCCCGTCGCCCGCACGGTGCTGGACTGGATCGGGATCGAGCAGCCCTCCGTGCCCTGACCGGATCGCGGCGACGAGGGGTGCAACAGCCTGCGCTTCTCTTTCACCCTGGTGCTCTTCAGCACAAGGGGGTAAAATCAAATCGTTATCTTTTGTTTTTTGCGGCGCTGCCGCGCCCAACCCCGTCGAAAGCACGAATGACTCAGACTCCTGCGTCCAACGGTCTTCCCACCCCGTCGCGCAAGTCGCTCCGCGAACAACTCGATGCGAGTACCCGCGGCGATGCATCCACCGCGTCCGTAGCGCTTCCGCTGGTCGAGCACGTTCCGGCCGTCGACGTGCCAGTAACGGGTGCGCCGAAAGTGAAGCGCTCGGTCGGCAAGCGGATCGCCGCGGTCACCGCCGTCGCGGCGATCGCCTGCCTCACGCTGCCCTTCGCGCTGCCGTTCGTGCAGCAACCGGTTGCGGCCGATGCCGCCGCGGTGAACCCGATGACCGACATCGCAGACCCCGCAGACCAGCAGCAGCTCTTCTCCGAGGTTTCGGTCGACGACATGCCAATCGCGTTCACCGAGATCGTCGCGACCCCCGTCGAAGACGACAAGCCCACCGACTACAAGACCGACAAGAAGGTTCTGGTCAACTACCCGTTCTCCGTGCCCGTCACGCTGACCGACGGCTTCGGCTATCGCACCGCGCCCGTCGCGCAGTTCCACGACGCGCAAGACTTCGCGGCCGGCGCGGGCACCCCGATCCTCGCCATCGCCGACGGCGAGGTGCTCGAGGCGGGCTTCGCAGACGACGGATGCGGCTTCGGCCTCAAGCTCGAGCACGAGATCGACGACAAGACGGTCACCAGCAGGTATTGCCACATGGAGATGGAATCCCACTCCCTCGCCGTCGGCGACGAGGTGAAGATGGGTGACCAGGTGGGCACCGTCGGCAACACGGGCATGTCGTTCGGGCCGCACCTCCACCTGGCGATCCGCGTCGATGACGAACCCGTCGACCCGATGCCGTTCCTCGCGGAATACTCCAAGGTGAAGCGCAAGTAATCATCTAGCCCTGCGCCGACGTCTCCGCCTCGTTCACCGCCGTAGCCCAGGCTTCGAGCTTCGCCGAGGCCTTCCCGGAGTCGATGGCCTCCGCGGCCGCGTCTATCTTCTCGATCAGCCGCTCGTTCAGCGCCCGCTCCCCCGATTCCGGGTTGCGCGCGAGCTCGAAGGCGACGAGACCGGCGGCGGCGTTGAGGAGCACGATATCGCGCACCGGCCCGCGGTCGCCGCCCAGAACGCCGCGCACGACCGCGGCGTTCTCCTCGGGCGTGCCTCCGAGCAGGTCTTCGATGGAGGCCCGGGGAATGCCGAGCTCCCGAGGATCGATGTCGTGCTCGGTGAGGCCGCCCCTGCTCACCTCCCACAGTCGTGAGTGCCCCGTGGTCGTGAGCTCATCGAGACCGTCGTCACCGCGGAACACGAGAGCGGACGCACCGCGGAGCTGGAAGACACCGGCGATCAGCGGCGCTGCCGCAGGATCGGCCACGCCGACCGCGGAGGCTTCGGGGCGCACGGGGTTGCATAGCGGGCCGAGGAAATTGAAGACCGTCGGGATGCCGAGCTCCGAGCGCGCCGGGCCGACGTGACGAAACCCCGGGAGGAAACGCGCGGCGTGCACGAACGCGATGCCCGCTCGCTCGAAGACCGCGGCGAGTTGATCCGCGTCGAGCGACAGTCCGATACCGAGCGCGCTCAACACGTCGGAGGAGCCCGACTTGCTGCTCGCGGCCTTGTTGCCGTGCTTCACCACCGGCGCGCCGGCCGCCGCCGCTGTGATGGCGGCCATCGTCGACACGTTCACCGTGCCGAAGCGGTCGCCGCCCGTGCCGACGATGTCGAGCGACATAGCCGGCAGCCGTATGGGCGCGGCCTCCGCCAGAATGGCGTCTCTGAAGCCCACGATCTCGTCGACGGTCGCCCCCTTGGAGCGCAGGGCGACGAGGAATCCGCCTATCTGAGCACCGCTCGCCTCCCCCGTCATGAAACGGGACATAGCCCACTCAGCTTGGGAAACGCTTAGATCGTCACCCTCGAGAAGCGTCGAAAGAACCGTCGGCCAGCTGCGCTCATCAATCATGGGGTCATCCTATCGAGACCCGCCCCCGGGTGATCCAGTCGCAACGCCGAACCGGATGGCCGAACCTCTCCGCGGCCACATCGGCGCGAATACGCCGATTCATCAGATGAAGGATCGCATCTCGGGTGCGCAAACGGACCCTCCAACGCGCTAAGCTTGTCAGGGAAATCGCAGAAAGTGCGGCGCGCCGCATCCGAGTGAAAACGCACACCAAACTTTCAGCCATAATGGAGGGGTGACAACGACCAATATGAATACCAAGTCAGCCGTGCCCTCGGTGAAGCGACCGAATATCGTCGCTGTCGGCACGATCGTGTGGCTCGGCAGCGAGGTCATGTTCTTCGCTGGCCTCTTCGCCATCTACTTCACGCTCCGTGCGATGAATCCGGAGGTCTGGGACAACCAGACCGCGAAGCACAACTTCACCTTCGCCCTGATCAACACGCTGATCCTGGTGGCCTCGTCGTTCACCGCGCAGGCCGGTGTGTTCGCCGCGGAGCGCATGCAACCGCGCAAGGCCAACGGCAAGTGGGGCACTGTCGAGTGGTTCTATCTCACCTTCTTCCTCGGCGCGATCTTCGTCTCCGGCCAGGTTTACGAGTACGCCACCTTCGTCACTCACGGCATCACCTTCGCGGGCGACACCTACGGCGCGGCGTTCTACATGACCACTGGTTTCCACGGCCTGCACGTCACCCTCGGCCTCGTCGCCTTCCTGCTCGTGATCGGTCGCATCTACGCAGTCAAGAACTTCACCCACAAGGAAGAAACCTCGGCCGTCGTCGTGTCCTACTACTGGCACTTCGTCGACATCGTGTGGATCATCCTCTTCATCGTCATCTACGTCCTCAAGTAGGGGCAAGGAGAAATCGACAACATGGCCCGCGCCAAGAAGAACGTCCGTAAGTCCGGTCGTCGTCACCCGCTCGCCACCGCCGCCCTCGTCGCGGTCGGGCTGCTCGTGACCGGTGCCGCTTACGCCGGGTTCAATCAGACATCCGCCACCGCTGAGACCGACCTCACCTCCCCCGCTGTTATTGAAGCCGGCGAGAAGCTCTTCGGTGCCAACTGCGCCACCTGCCACGGTGCGGGTGCCCAGGGCACCAAAGACGGCCCCTCCCTCATCGGCGCGGGAGCCGCCTCGGTGAACTTCCAGGTCGGCACCGGTCGCATGCCCCTCGCCTTCCAGGGCCCCCAGGGCATGGTCAAGCCCAAGCAGTTCAGCGAAGAGCAGACTCTGCAGATGGCCGCGTACGTGGCCTCCCTCGCTCCGGGGCCGGCTCTGCCCGAGGCCCAGTACCTGCAGGGCGACGGCGACGTCGCCAACGGCGGCACGATCTTCCGCATCAACTGCGCCATGTGCCACAACGTGGCGGCAGCGGGCGGTGCTCTCACCGAGGGCAAGTTCGCCCCGAAGCTGACCGGTGTGCCCGCCACTCACGTTTACGAGGCGATGGTCACCGGCCCGCAGAACATGCCGGTCTTCAGCGACGCGAACATCTCGCCGCAGGAGAAGTCGGACATCATCTCGTACCTCAAGTACATCGAAGAAAAGCCTGCCGTCGGCGGTCTCACTCTCGGTTCGATCGGACCCGTGGCTGAGGGCCTCTTCATCTGGTTGATCGGCCTCGGTGCCATCGTCGGCCTCACCGTCTGGGTCACCGCGAAGTCGAACTAGTTCGACGAAGCGCAACGAGTTCATGAGTCAGGAATCAAGGAGCAACATGGCAGAGGAAGCGAAGTACAACGGCGAAGATAGCGCCGTTGTCGCAGCCCACGGCCACGGCGCGGTCGAGGCATCGGTCGGTACGGCCGTAATCTCACCCGACGCGGTGCAGAATCCGGGCCTTCCCCCGCACCGGAAGCGCGTGACGGATCTCGATCCGAAGAAGGAGCGGCGCGCCGAGCGCATCGTCTACGCCCTCTTCTACATCTCAATCGCGGGTAGCCTCGGTGCCGTGCTCGCCTACATGGCGTTCCCCATCGAGACGGGCGAACTCATGGCGATTCGCCTGCAGACCCTCTTCGTGGGCCTCAGCATGGCACTCGCGCTTCTCGCCCTCGGCATCGGCGCGGTGCACTGGGGCAAGGCCCTCATGGCCGACCACGAGTCTATCGATGAGCGCCACCCCGTTCCGAGCAGCGCTGAGATTCGCCAGGCTTCCGCCGAGGTCTTCGAGGTGGCCGACAAGGAGTCCGGCTTCTCCCGCCGCTCCCTGGTGCGCAACAGCCTCATCGGCGCACTGATCGCCTTCCCCATCCCGGGTATCACGCTGCTGCGCAGCCTCGCCCCGCTCGACCGCAACCCGGTGCAGCTGCTCAAGCACACCATGTGGGCCGAGGGCGTGCGACTGGCTCGCGATCCCTCCGGCGTGCCGATCAAGGCGAGCGACGTCACGATCGGCTCCGCGTTCCACGTGATTCCCGAGACGCTCACCCACGAGAAGTTCCACGATCTCACCCTCGATGAGCGCGGCGGCAGCGAGACCCTTCTCGACGCGAAGGCCAAGGCCATCGTGCTGCTGATGCGCCTCGATCAGTCGGAGCTCAAGCAGCTCCCCGAGCGCGAGGGCTGGTCGTACGACGGCATCGTCGCCTACTCCAAGGTCTGCACGCACGTCGGCTGCCCGGTCGCACTGTACGAGCAGCACACGCACCACCTGCTCTGCCCCTGCCACCAGTCGCAGTTCGATGTCGCAGACCACGCCAAGGTCGTCTTCGGCCCGGCCAAGCGTCCGCTTCCCCAGCTGCCGATCGCGGTCGACAGCGAGGGCTACCTCGTCGCGCAGAGCGATTTCCATGAACCTGTCGGCCCGAGCTTCTGGGAGCGCCTCAAGTGAGTAGCACCGTAACCGAATCCCCCGCGCAGAGCGGCTCGAGCCGCTTCACCGCTGCGGCTTCCAACTACATTGACGAGCGCACCAAGATCGGTGTGGCGGTCAAAGAGTTCGGTCGCAAGGTGTTTCCCGACCACTGGTCGTTCCTCCTCGGCGAGGTCGCGCTCTACAGCTTCGTCGTCATCCTCATCTCGGGCACCTTCCTGACCCTGTTCTTCCAGGCGTCGATGGCAGAGGTGGACTACAACGGCCCCTACACCCCGATGAAGGGCCTCGAGATGTCGGTCGCCATGGCGTCGACGCTCGACATCTCCTTCTCGGTTCGCGGTGGCCTGCTCATGCGTCACGTGCACCACTGGGCTGCGCTCCTCTTCGTCGCGTCCATCGGCCTGCACATGCTCCGCATCTTCTTCACCGGTGCATTCCGCAAGCCGCGCGAGCTCAACTGGGTCATCGGCTTCGTCCTGTTCGTGCTGGCAATGGCCGAGGGCTTCACCGGCTACTCGCTCCCCGACGACGTGCTCTCGGGCAACGGCCTCCGCATCATCGACGGCATCGTCAAGGCCATTCCGGTGATCGGCACCTTCGGCTCCTTCCTCTTCTTCGGAGGCGAGTTCCCCGGCACCGACATCGTCGGCCGTCTGTACATGCTGCACATCATGGTGCTCCCGGCACTCGTGATTCTGTTCGTCGCGCTGCACCTCGCCTTCGTGGTCATCCACAAGCACACGCAGTACCCCGGCCCGGGCAAGACGGAGCAGAACGTCGTCGGTTTCCCCGTGCTTCCCGTGTACGCGGCCAAGGCCGGCGGTTTCTTCTTCATCGTTTTCGGTGTGATCCTGCTCATCGCCTCGACGGTCGGCATCAACCCCATCTGGAACTACGGTCCCTACGATCCCTCCCCCGTGTCCGCGGGCACCCAGCCCGACTGGTACATCGGCTTCGCCGACGGCATGCTGCGACTCGTACCGCCGGGGTGGGAGACCGAGTGGTTCGGCTACACTTGGTCTTGGAACATGCTCGTACCGCTGATTATCATCGGTGTCTTCCTGGTGATCGTGGCCATCTACCCCTTCATCGAGGCCTGGGTCACCGGTGACAAGCGCGAGCATCACATCCTCGATCGTCCGCGCAACGCTCCGACCCGCACGGCCATCGGCGCGGCAGGCGTCACCTTCTACGCGGTGATGTGGGCGGGTGCGAGTTCCGACCTCATGGCAACGCACTTCCAGCTCTCGATGGAGGGAGTGATCCACGCACTGCAGTTCCTGCTGATCTTCGGTCCGATCATCTCCTACAACGTCACCAAGCGCATCTGCCTGGCCCTGCAGAAGAAGGATCACTCCATCGCCCTGCACGGCTACGAGTCCGGCCGCATCGTACGTCTCCCCGGTGGTGAGTACATCGAGGTGCACAAGCCGCTCGATGAGTACGAGCAGTGGCAGCTGGTCAGCTACACCGACTACGCACCGCTCATGCTGCGCCCCGACGACAACGGCAAGATCTCGTTCGGCAAGCGCCTGCGCGCCGGCTTCAGCCGCTGGTTCTTCGAGGATCGCATCGTTCCGCCCACCCAGGGCGAGATCGACAAGGGTCACCACGAAGGTCACTGAGCGCCCGGGTAACCGCGGTTATCGATAACGTGCGGGGGCCTCGCAGGAAATACATTCCTGCGAGGCCCCTTCCGTATGCTCCGCCTCGGCCGCCATTATCTCCTCTGCGCCCGATCTTCTCTGCTCCCGAGAGTCCTACCCCAACCAGAAGAACCCCGCCTCCGGTGTACCGGTGCGGGGTTCTCGTGCAACTTCTCAGACTTGGCGTCTGCGCGATCACTCAGCCTCTGAAGAAGCGGTCTCGAATCTTGCCGAAGAAGCTCTGGTGAAACTCGCCGAGGTGCGGCGGCTGGTCCTTGCGCAGCGTTGCGAGCTGACGCACCAGATCCTGTTCGCGCTTCGACAGCTTGGTGGGGGTCGCCACCTGCACGGCGATCTTGAGATCGCCTCGAACGGTGCTGCGCAGCCCCTGGATGCCCCGCCCTCGCACCGTCACGATATCGCCCGACTGCACGCCGGCTTCGACCTCGACCTCGACCTCGCCGTCGAGCACGGCCAGTTTCGTTCTCGAGCCGAGAATCGCATCGCTCATCGAGACCTGCATGGTGCACAGCAGGTCATTGCCGTCGCGGCTGAAAATGTCGTGGTGCATCACGCGGAACTCGATGAAGAGGTCGCCGTTCGGTCCGCCGCCCGGTCCGACCTCGCCTCCCCCGCGCATCTGCAGCCGGGTGCCGGTGTCGATGCCCGACGGAATATCGATCGGGATCGTGCGACGCTCGCGCACGCGGCCCTTGCCACCGCACTCGACGCAGGGATGCTCGATGATCGTTCCGTAGCCCTGGCAGCTGCCGCACGGGTGCATGGTGACCACGTTGCCGAAGAGCGAGCGCACCTGGCGCTGCACCTGGCCGTGACCGCCGCAAACGTCGCAGGTCACCGGATGGGTGCCGGGCTGGCAGCAACTGCCCTCGCAGCTGCCGCAGAGCACGGCGGTGTTGATCGATACCTCGCGCTGCGCGCCGAAGATGACCTCGTCGAGCGTGACATCGAATCGGATCATCGCGTCTTCGCCGCGCTCCGCGCGAGACCGCGGCCCCTGCTGGCCGCCCGCTCCGAAGCCTCCGCCGAAGAAGGTCTCGAAGATGTCGCCGAAGCCTCCCATGCCACCCGGCTGTCCGCCGCCCATGTCGTAGCGCTGCCGCTGCTCCGGATCGCTCAGCACGTCATAGGCGTGCGTCACGCTCTTGAAGCGTTCTGCGGCTTCCTCGCTGGGGTTGACGTCGGGGTGCAGCTCGCGGGCGAGTCTGCGATAGGCCTTCTTGATCTCTTCGGGCGTCGCCTCACGGGTGACGCCGAGGGTCTCGTAGTGGTCGGCCACTGGGCGGCTCCTCGGGTTGATGGTTCTGTGATGTGTGTTCAGCGTGGGTTTCGGCGGTGCGCGCGGCTGCGCCCACCGCCGTCGGTGATGGGCGAGAACGCGGCGTCAGCCGGCCTCACCGAGTACTTGGTTGAGATAGCGGGCCACGGCTCTCACCGCGGCGATGTTGCCGACGTAGTCCATGCGCAGCGGGCCGAGCACACCGAGCCGGGATATCGACGCACCCTCCCGCTCATAGCTCGAGGCGATGATCGAAGCGGCCGAGAGCCCGTAGGCGTCGTTCTCCCGCCCGATCGAGGCCGCGACCTCCCGCCCGTCCTGCACCAGCGCGTCGAAGAGCCGCAGCAGGGTCACCTGTTCTTCGATGGCCTCGAGCACCACCGGCAGGGAACCGGCGAACTCCCCCGGGCGCGAGAGATTCGCGGCACCGGCGACGGCGATGCGGTCGCTGCGGTTGGCCTGCAGCTGGCTCAGCACCACGCCGAGCACGCGGCGCACGACCTCTATCTCGTCGGACTGGGCCCACTCGTCGACGCGCGCGGCGAGCCCGGTGAGTGCGACGACTGCCGACTCGACGTCCGTGCCGACCGCTGTCTCCGCGATGCGCTCGCGCAGACCGTGCACCCACGCCTCGGTAACCTGCGAGGCGGGCAACCAGGCGATCTGCTGCTCGACCACTCCACTGCCGAGAATGAGTACGCACAGCACCCTATCTTCGGCCACCGCCACGAGATCGATGTGTCGCACGACGGTGCGGCGCAACGAGGGATACTGCGCCACGGCCACCTGGTTGGTCAGCTGCGCGAGCAGGCGCACCGTGCGGGCCATGACATCGTCGAGGTCGCTCGATTCACCGAGAAAACGCTCGATGGCAGATCTCTGCGCGGCACTCAGCGGCCTGATCTTCGCGAGTGTGTCGACGTAGAGCCGGTAGCCCTTGTCGGTGGGCACACGACCCGAGGAGGTGTGCGGCTGCGCGATCAGCTCGTCTTCTTCGAGCAGGGCCATGTCGTTGCGAATGGTCGCCGCGGAGACGCCGAAGCTGTGCCGGTCGACGATCGCCTTGGAGCCGACGGGTTCATTCGAGGCGACGTAGTCGCTCACGATGGCGTGCAGCACCGCCAGACTGCGCTCCGAGACCACGGCTGCACCTCCTCATTTAGCACTCGCCCCTTCAAAGTGCTAAGTCTACCGCACGACTCTCAAGAACGTCCGGCGAGCAATCGGTGCACTACCGTGTCGGCGAGCAGGCGGCCTCGCAGGGTCGGGATCACGCGCGCCTCGCGACCCGCGGCCGCGATCGCCGCGCGACCGTCGATGAGACCGTCCGCGATAAGGTTCGGGATCGCCCGACGCTCCTCCGCCGTGAGCACGTCAGTCGGCAGACCGCCGGCGATCCTGGTCTCCAGCAGCACGCGCTCCTCGCGCCGCGCCTCGTCGCTCAGCACCTCGCGCGCGTGCGCCGGCGATACGCCCGCCAGAATGCGCTGAGCGTACGCGCCCGGATGCTTCACGTTCCACCAGCGCACACCGCCGACGTGGCTGTGCGCGCCCGGCCCCGCCGCCCACCAGTCCTCGCCGGTCCAGTAGGAGAGATTGTGCCGCGACCGCGACTCCGTGCTGCGCGCCCAGTTGCTGATCTCGTACCACTCGAATCCGGCGGCAGCCAGGCGCGTGTCGGCGAGCTCGTACATTTCCGCGTGCAGATCCTCATCGGGTTCCGGCACCTCGCCGCGGCGAATCTGCGCGGCGAGCTTGGTGCCCCGCTCAACGATGAGCGCGTACGCGGAGAGGTGATCCGGATCGGTCGCGAGCGCAGCATCGACCGATCGCTCCCAGTCGGCGAGGCTCTCCCCCGGCGTGCCGTAGATCAGGTCGACGCTCACCTGCAGACCCGCCTCGCGCGCCCAGCGCGTGACGAGCGGGATGCGCTCGGGGGTGTGCGTGCGATCGAGCGTCGCAAGCACGTGCGGAACGGCCGACTGCATGCCGAAACTGACCCGCGTGAAGCCCGCTTCGGCGAGCGTGTGCAGGTAAGCCGCGTCCACGGAATCGGGGTTCGCCTCGGTCGTGACTTCAGCGCCGCTCGCGAGCCCCCACTCGTCTCGAATGCGTTCGAGCATCGCCGCGAGGTCGCCCGCGGGGAGCAGCGTCGGGGTGCCGCCGCCGAAGAACACGGTCGAGACCGGGCGATCCGGAACGCCCGAGCTCCGCAGCGCCGCAGCGCCGAAACTCAGCTCGCTCCGCACCTGGGCGGCGTAGTCGTCGCGCCGAGTGCCGCCCAACTCGCTGGCCGTGTAGGTGTTGAAATCGCAGTAGCCGCAGCGAACGCGGCAGTAGGGCACGTGCACGTAGACGCCGAAGCGCCGCTGCTCGGTGCCCTCGCTCGCGCTCGCGGGCAGCAGCCCGTCAGCGGGTGCCGGATCCCCGTCGGGGAGTATGCTCGGCACGGGGCGCTACTGCGCGGGTCGGCTGGGACGACGCTGGTGGGTGGTGTGGGGCACGGGGTCGGCTTCGACCAGCTCCGGTACCTCGATTTCCGCCGTGACCGGCTCGGTTGCATCGACGACCGCGGCGTCCTCGACGACCGCGTCCTCGACCGGGGAATCCCCTACGACCGCGTCCCCAACAACCGCATCCGGAGCCGCGGTGTTCGGATCGCCGACCTCGGCGTCCTCGACGACAGCTTCGGCCGGCTCGGTCGCTGATGAACCCGAATCCGAACCCGCTTCGATCATCTCCGTCTCCACCGTTGCCGAGGCTTCTTCCACATCCGCCTCCGACTTTTCGGCCGGCAGCGGCTGAACACCGGGAGCGAGAACCGCGATCTGCGCCTTCGCCGCGTCGATCGCCGTGCGCAGGTCGGAACGGCCCTTGATGCCGAACAGTCCGTTCTTCGGGGCGGAGAGAAACCCGCGGGTCACCGCCCAAACCGTGTCGTCTTCGCGCAGTTCGACGACGAAGAGCTGCTCGCCGACCGCACCGGCCTCGTCGCAGGTGCCCCAGGCGAAGCCGACGCGGCGCTCCTCATCAACGGTGTACACCACGAGGATGCTGCGGGGATCCTGCCCCTCTGCTCGCAGCACCGCCGTGGTGCCCGCCACGATGTACGGCTCGCCGTCGGGCGCGAAGTGCTCCTCGGGTGCGCCGGCGACCTGCGGGTTGCCGTCCTCGTCGAAGCTGGGCCCCCGGTAGGGCCTCCGCGAACCGCGCGAGACGTCTTCCACCCGCACACCGGAGCCGCGCTGCGCACCCCAGGTCATCAGCAGGCTCGAGGCCGTGACGAACCGTTCCTGACCGCTCCCGAGCCGCAGCTCCTCCTCGTAGGGCGTGCTGCCCTCGGGTGGAAAGCGCACGAGATCGGGCAACTTGGAAGCCCCAACGGCCGCGTAGGCGACCGGCATATCGACGTGGCTGCTGCGGCGCGGTGCCGGATCGTTCATCGTGATTCCCCCATCACTACTTCTTCGAAGCTTCCTTGCCTTCCACGTCGCCGGAGAGCGCCGCGATGAAGGCCTCCTGCGGCACCTCGACGCGGCCGACCATCTTCATGCGCTTCTTGCCCTCCTTCTGCTTCTCGAGCAGTTTGCGCTTGCGGCTGATGTCGCCGCCGTAGCACTTGGCGAGCACGTCCTTGCGGATCGCGCGGATCGTCTCGCGGGCGATCACCCGCGCGCCGATCGCGGCCTGGATCGGCACCTCGAACTGCTGCCGCGGAATGAGCTTGCGCAGCCGCTCGGCCATCATCGTGCCGTAGTGGTAGGCGCTGTCGCGGTGCACGATCGCGCTGAACGCGTCGACCTTGTCGCCCTGGAGCAGGATGTCGACCTTCACCAGGTCAGCCTCCTGATCGCCCATCGGCTCGTAGTCGAGGCTCGCGTAGCCCTGGGTGCGGCTCTTCAGGTGGTCGAAGAAGTCGAACACGATCTCGCCGAGCGGCATCTTGTAGCGCAGCTCGACGCGGTCGCCCAGGTACTCCATGCCGAGCAGGCTGCCGCGACGGCCCTGGCACAGCTCCATGATCGCTCCGACGTAGTCCTTCGGAGCGAGGATCGCGGTCTTCACTACGGGCTCGCGCACCGCGGCGATCTTGCCGTCGGGGTACTCCGAGGGGTTGGTCACCGTGACCTCTTTGCCGTCGTCGGTGGTGACCTGGTAGATCACGCTCGGCGCGGTGGCGATGAGGTCGAGGTCGAACTCGCGGCGCAGGCGCTCCGAGATGATCTCGAGGTGCAGCAGGCCGAGGAAGCCGCAGCGGAAGCCGAAGCCGAGTGCCACCGAGGTCTCCGGCTCGTACTGCAGGGCCGCGTCGGAGAGCTTGAGCTTGTCGAGGGCCTCGCGCAGGATCGGGTAGTCGCTGCCGTCGAGCGGGTACAGGCCCGAGAACACCATGGGCTTCGGGTCGGTGTAGCCGGGCAGTGCTTCGGTGGCGGGCCTCCGCTTCTCGGTGACCGTGTCGCCCACCTTCGACTGGCGCACGTCTTTCACACCCGTGATGAGGTAGCCGACCTCGCCGACCGCGAGCCCCTTCGTCGGCACGGGTTCGGGCGATGAGACGCCGATCTCGAGCGCTTCGTGCTCGGCACCCGTCGACATCATCTGAATCTTCTCGCGCGGCGACAGTCGGCCGTCGATCATGCGCACGTAGGTGACGACACCGCGGTAGGGGTCGTACACCGAGTCGAAGATCATGGCCCGGGCGGGTGCGTCTTTCGCGCCGACGGGGGCCGGAATGCGCTCGACCACGCGATCCAGCAGTTCCTCGACACCCGCGCCCGTCTTGCCCGAGACCTTCAAAATGTCGTCGGGATCATCGCCGATGAGGTCGGCGATCTCGGCGGCCACGCGCTCGGGGTCGGCCGCGGGGAGGTCGATCTTGTTGAGCACGGGAATGATCTCGAGATCGTTCTCCATCGCCAGGTAGAGATTGGCGAGAGTCTGCGCCTCGATGCCCTGAGCCGCGTCGACCAGCAGGATCGCGCCCTCGCACGCGGCGAGCGAGCGCGAGACCTCGTAGCTGAAGTCGACGTGCCCCGGAGTGTCGATCATGTTGAGCGCGAAGCCCGCCTGCGAGGCGGTTTCGGGATCGAGCGCGTCCCAGTGCATGCGCACCGCCTGCGATTTGATGGTGATGCCGCGCTCGCGCTCGATATCCATGCGGTCGAGGTACTGCGCGCGCATCTCGCGCTCGGGCACCGTGCCGGTCACCTGCAGCATGCGGTCGGCGAGCGTCGACTTGCCGTGGTCGATGTGCGCGATGATGCAGAAGTTTCGGATCTTCGCGGGGTCGGTCGACGCCGGCACTGGTGGGTTCACACTGCGAGGAGACATTGTGTGCCATTATTCCATAGCGCGGCGACGCCGAGCTGCGGACGTCGACGCAGTGAGCGCGATTCTGCTAAAGTAGGTTCTTGGCTTGCGTGTGGTCAGAACCACACATCCCGTGGGGTGCCCTCTCTCATCGCACGGACAATCCCGTTAACCCGTACTGAAGGACACCATCTAAAGTGGCAAACATCAAGTCGCAGATCAAGCGCATCAAGACCAACCAGAAGGCGACCGAGCGCAACCGCGCCTACAAGAGCGAGCTCCGCACCGTCGTGCGCGCCACGCGCAAGGCCATCGCCGAGGGCGACAAGGCCGCCGCGCAGCAGAAGCTCGCGCTCGCGAGCAAGAAGCTCGACAAGGCCGTCTCCAAGGGCGTCATCCACAAGAACCAGGCTGCCAACCGCAAGTCGAAGCTGGCCGTTCAGGTCGCAGCGCTCTAACCCGACACCGCGCTCTGACCCGACACCCCCGCGTCGACGCGACCTGAGCCAACGCTCTCGGTGCCGGCCCTAGGTGGTGCCGACCCTAGGTTTCAGTGAAAGGCCCCGCTTCTGCGGGGCCTTTCACATTTCTACCGCCTGTTTTCTACCGACCGCGCTTCGACACGAACAGCAGGTACTTTTCGAGCGCGTACTCCGGATCGCGGCTCCCGCCCTTCAGCCGCCACTCCGTCTCCGCCGCCAGGTCGATGCAGTGCGCCAGGTCTTCTTCGCGCCAACCGCGCACCTCGCGCAGCGCACGATCCACCTGCCACGGGGCCATGCCCAGCTCCTTCGCGAGCTGCCCGCTCGAACCGACGGCACCGTGGACCCTGGCCATCGCGCGCACCTTCATGTTGAGGGCCGCAAGCATCGGGATCGGGTCGTTGCCGGTGGAGAGCGCCTGTCGCAGCAGCACGAGAGCGTCGGCGGCCCTGCCGGCGGTCGCGGCGTCGGCGACCTTGAAGGCGTTGGTCTCGACGCGCCCCTCGGTCGCGCGATTCACCTCTTCCTCGGTGAGCCTGGTGCCGACGTCTGAGACGAGTTGGGCGCAGGCCCCCGCAAGCTCTCCGATGCCGCCGGAGTAGGCGGCGACGATCATTCGCAGCGCGCCGGGCGTGATCTGCGCTCCCAGCCTGCGAAATTCGGCCTGGGCGAACGACAGGCGATCCTGGTCTCGCTTCACCTCGGCGCAGACGATCTCTATGCCCTGCCCCGCGCCCCCGCGCACGAGGTCGAGCAGCGCCTTGCCGCGCTGGCCTCCCGCGTGCCGCAGCACGAGTGTCGTGTCCTCGGCGGGCTCGGCGACGTACCGTTTCGCGTCCTGCAGAAACGCGTCCGAGCACTTCTCGACGGCATCGACGCGAATGAGTCGCGGCTCGGCGAAGAGCGACGGACTCGCGATGGTGAACAGCTCACCCGCGGTGTAGCTCGCGGCATCGACGTCGTGCACCTCGAGGTCGACCCGGGCATCGATGAGCGCGGTGCGGATCGCCTGCGTGGCGCGGTCGGCGAGGAACCCCTCGGGTCCGCTCACCAGCACCACGGGTGCGGGTCGCGCCCCGGTCCAATCGAGCTGCGGAATTTTGCTCTTCGCTCCCCGTGCTGCTGCCACCCCTCAACCCTACTCTCGGTTCTGCTCGCCCGGCATCTGCCGACTCTCCCCCGGGGCGTTCGGTCCAGACGCGCAGCTCACCGGGTGCGCCGCTGACGGCGATCGAACCGTGCGCGTCGGTGCGGAGCGGAAGCGAGCCGACCGCCGCGAAGGAGTCGAGCGTCTCGGCCGTCGGGTGACCGTAACCGTTGTCGGCACCGACCGAGACGATCGCGAGCTCTGCCGCGGCGGCCTCCGGCAGCTCGGGATCCTGATCCCGGCTGCCGTGGTGGGCGATCTTCACGATGTCGGCACCGAGATCCTCACCGCCCAGTCTGAGCGCGCGTTGCTCGTCCTCACCCGTGTCGGCGAGCATCAGCACCGTGACGTCTCCGCTGCGCACCCGCATCACGACGCTCGCGGCGTTCGCATCCGGCGGCACCGCCTCCGGCGACGGTGCGAGCACCTCCCACCTCAGCGATCCCGTGCTGCCCACGGTTCCCGCGGTGCCGATGCGACTCGGGATCCCCGCCGCACCCAGCTGTTCCATCACCGGGCGATGCGCGCCGTCCTCGCGGTTGTCGGGGGCGACGAGCGCCGCATCGGTCATGTCGGCGACGGCGGGCAGCGCACCGACGTGATCCCGGTCGTCGTGCGTCAGCACGAGCAGGGCGATGCGCCGCACGCCGAAGCGTTCGAGGCAGGCCGTGAGCAGGGCGGGGTCGTCGCCGGTGTCGGTGAGCATGACCCGGTCGGGGTCTGCGGGGTCGCGCAGCAGGATCGCGTCGCCCTGGCCGACATCGCAGGCCGCAACCCGCCAGTCGGACGGCGTGCCGATGCGACCGATCGCGGGGGCGATGACCGTCGGCCCCGCGAAGAACCCGGCTGCCGCGCACAGCAACACGGCGACCACGGTGCGTCCGCGCGTCGAGAGGTGCCGACGTCCGCGCCACGGCACGCGTCCCGCAAAACGGTCGTTACCGAGGGCGATGCGTCGCGTCGTGAGCAACCAGGCGCAGACCACCGCGGCCTCAACGACCGCCAGCAGCACGGCTCCGCCCCAGCCCTCGGGCCACGGCCAGTGCGCGAACGGCAGCGCCGAGGTCACCTGCGCGATACCCGCAACCCACCTGGCGGGCAGGCTCGCGAGCACCACCGCGGCACCGCCGACGGTGCCGGAGATCGGCAGCATCAGCATGGCGAGCAACCCGATTCCGGTGCCGAGCGGTGCGGCGGGTGCGGCCAGCACGTTTGCGAGCACGCCGACGGCCGGGATGCCGGGCTGCACGAAGAGCAGCAGCGGACCGCAGGCGAACTGGGCGGCGATCGCTACCGCCACGGGAAGAACGACCCACCGCGGCGCGCGAAACGGCAGTGCTCGGAGTATGCCGCGCTCGATCCCGGGCACGAGCAGCAGAATTCCCGCGGTCGCCGCGACCGAGAGCGCGAAGCCCGGCTGCAGTGCCTGCCAGGGGTCTGCGAGCAGCAGCACGATCATGGCCGCGCCGAGCGCCGGCAACGCGACCGCCCGCTTGCCGCCGAAACCCGAAACGAGTACGACCGCGGCCATCACGGCGGCTCGCTGCACGCTCGCGTCGGGGCCGACGATGAAGACGAAGGCCCCGAGTGCCGCGGCAGCCAGCACGATACGACCGCGGCGACCGATGCCGAGCCACCCGGCAGCCCACATCACCGCACCCGTCGTGAGCGCGCAGTTGCTCCCAGATATAGTTTGTTCGTAAGGTGGGTGATTTCGATGACACAGTTGATAGTGCGCGAGTACCTCAGGGTCTCGAAGGACGCAAAGGGATCGGGCAAGTCCCCGGACCAGCAGCACGACGACAACCTGCGGGCGTTCGAGCGCCAGGGCTGGCAGCTGCACCCCTCTCCCCCGTACCGGGACACCGACCGCTCGGCCAGCCGGTACGCGACGAAGGAGCGCGAGGACTTCAAGCGGCTGATCTCGGACCTTGAGTCGGTAGCGTTCGGAGCCGACGTGCTCGCGATCTGGGAGTCGTCTCGCGGATCGCGCCGCGTGAGCGAGTGGGCGCGGCTGATCGAGCTCTGCGAGGACCGGGGCGTCAGCATCTGGGTCACGACGCATGGCAGGCTCTACGACCCCTCGAACGCGCGCGACCGGCGCTCGCTGCACGAGGACGCCACCGACGCCGAGTACGAGAGCGACAAGACCTCCGAGCGTATCCAGCGCGACGTCAGGGCCGCCGCGGAGGCGGGCAAGCCCCACGGGAAGAACATCTACGGCTACCTCCGGGAGTACCACCCGGTGACGAGGGACCTCGTGCGCGTCGTGCCGCACCCCGAGCAGGCGCCGGTCGTCAAGGAGGCCGCCCGCAGGGTGCTCGCCGGCGAGAGCATGCACTCGGTGGCGCGGCTGCTCAACGAGCGCGGCGTCGAGCCGCGCAGGCCGAAGCGCAAGGAGCACAGGAAGCAGACCGGCTGGGACGGCGCGGCGGTGAAGCAGATGCTCGCGACAGCGGCGTACGCGGGCAAGCGCCAGCACCGCGGGGAGGTCGTCAGCGACGCGGTGTGGCCGGCGCTGATCCCCTACGAGGAGTGGCTTCGGCTGCAGGCGGTGATGTCGCCGCCCGAGCGCAAGAGGCCCGAGGCCTTCCGGGAGTTCACGCACCTGCTCGGCGGGCTCGTGCTCTGCGACGTGTGCGGCTCCCCGCTGCGCGTCGGCAGGCAGAACGCCGGGGGAAAGAAGTACGTCGCCGTGCTCGACGAGAACGGCGAACCCCTCGTCGGCGCCGACGGCAAGCCGATGAAGCAGGTCGCGCTGAAGCAGCGGCTCGACCGCCATATGCGGCCCATGGTCGACGAGCACGGGGAGCCCGTGATGGTCGTAGACAGGCCGCACTACTCGACGTACACCTGCGCCGGCAGGGCGAAGGCGCCCGGCAAGGCCGGCGAGAAGGGCTTCCACGTCGCGATGAAGGAGGACTACCTCGACGCGATCGTCACGGAGCTGGTGCTCGCCCGCCTGGAGCGGCCGGACTTCCTCGCGTCGATCAGCACGCGCGGAGCGGGCAACGAGCAGGAGCGCAAGGACCTGCTCGCCGAGATCGAGGGCCACCGCGAGTGGCTGGACCAGGTGAGGGAACGCGCCGAGAGTGAGCGGAACCTGGACCTGCTGTTCGACCAGCAGGCGCGCGTCGAGCCGAAGATCGCGGCCGCGTACAAGCGGCTGGAGCAGCTCTCGGAGGCGGACCCGTGGGTGCTCTCGGTGCTGCGCGACGGCGCGATCCGCGAGGCGTGGGAGGACGAGGAGCGGATGGGGCTCCCCGAGAAGCGGCGGCTGATCGCGGCCGTGATGGCACCCCGGCTGAAGCGAGGGAACCGCGGCGAGAAGGGCCTGCACCCGGAGCGGGTGCTGCCCGGCTGGAAGTAGCCGGCCGCACTGCCGGAGGCGGACAGAAAGATCTGGGGGCCGCCCCTGAGATTCCGAGCCTGGAGCGGCCCCCGTGAGAGGCAGCCGCCGCGGATGACCTGAGGCAGCGGCCTCTCCGAGGCTATGCGGAGCGGTCTATATCGCGAAGCGAGGGCCGGCACGGCATGTCGCGGCGGGCCGCCGCCGACCACGCGGGGGCATCGGGGCGCAGGGACTCCGCTCCCGCTGCGCCTCGGAGGGTCGATGGGGAGGGAGAGCCCGTCGGGCATGAGGTTGCTCGTGCGGACGGGTGCATCGCGTGGGTGACAGCGGGTGACAGCCTGTCACCCGGTTTGTCACCCGTTCTAGCCGCATGTTTCTGCGGTTTTCACCTCTCTGGGTGACAGGTGACAGCATTTTCCTCATCTGAATAATCTGTATTAACAGCGCTGACGAGCACGCGATATTCCCTACATAGTCTTTGGGCGAAAACTGTCACCCGTGTCACCCGGACGGCAACTTCCGCGTGTTTCCGCGGCTAATTCAGGTGACAGCAGCTCTGCACGTCTGTCACCCTCTGTCTCCCGTCTCATCCCCGACAACCAAGCACCCTCCCGAACGGCGGCCCGCCTCCGTGGTGAGGGCCGCGCGGAGCGCGCTCGACGCCCTGCGAGATCCGCCGCGAGACACCGCGCGACACACTACATGTTGTGGTTGCATGAAGTCTCCCCCACGAGATATACTTGAGGAGTAGTGACCTGAACAGCATGCACCTCGTCGCGAGGCGGGGCGTCGGAACGAGGGAAGTGACTAGCCCCCGACGTATCGAGAGTCCCACACGAGAAAACCTCTGATACCTCTCAAGCGGGAGGGCGCCAGGGCAGGTCCCGGAAGCCGGCAGGCGACCGAAGCTACGGCCGATCGGCCGTAGCCGGTCGCGCCCTTCCGTGGAGAGGCCGCCCTCATGGCGGAGCGCAACAAGACCATCCTCGTCGGACGCGAGGGCGGCGACCACCTTGACCTGAACCAGGCCGTCATCTACACCGGCGTGTCGAAGATCACGCTGCTGCGGCGCATCGCCGACGGGCGGCTGCCCTCGTCGATCGTCAACGGAAAGCACCGGGTGTCCACAGGAGACCTCGACGCCCTATTCGGCCCGGCACCCGTGCTCGGCAGCGCGATCTCGCCGAGCGACGAGACCCTGCGACTGTGGGCGCAGCGCGTCGCCGCCTCGGCTCCCCCGCTCCGGCCCGAGCAGCGCGACGTCGTGCTGGCCGCGCTCGCGGACGCCCTCGTGACGGTTGGGGGCGAGTGAGATGACCTTCGTCAACGAGATCGCCGAGTCGGGGTCGCCGCCTGAAAAAGAAGAAGCCCCCAACGACAGTCGGGGGTCTTCGAAAGTGTTTGGCGGCGCTGACACCAACACTACCGGAACCGAAACGTTCCTGCCAGTCGTGGCAGCCGTTTTCACCTCGTCCCCGAGCATGGACGCCGACACGCAGAACGCGGTCATCGAGAACGAGACCACTGCGTACCTCGACGGCCTGCTGGAGGCCGCCGTGCGGGGCGAGGCACTCCCCCACCCGCAGGACATCGAGAGCGAGCTTCTGGAGCGGGTGAACAAGGGCCTGCGCATCCTCAACGCGGGCCGGGCGGTCCGGGTGAGCCCCAAGGCCGACGCGAACGAGAAGAACCAGGCCCGCTGCTGAAGACGCTGACCTTCGACCAGGTGGCCCGCATCCTCGTCTCCCTCCACGGCGTGCGCAGGCTCCTGGCCTCGCGGGACCCCGACGCCCGTCCCAGCAAGCTCGACCCTGTGGTCGTCTGGGACCCGGCGGTCGGTATCTACAGCCCGAACCTGGAGCACGTCCTCGCGCTCGCCGGGCAGTACAACTCCTCCGGGGGCGCGAGCTTCATGAAGGACGTCGACTCGGTGGTGCGGCGCCTGGCGCCGCGCATCGGGCGCGAGACGAGCACCAAGTGGGCCCCCGTCGCCAACGGCGACTACGAGCGGGGCACGGGCGTGCTCCACCCCTTCTCGCCGGACCGCGTGTTCCTGTCCCGCTCGCCGGTCGCCTACGTGGCCGACGCTCAGAACCCCGTGATCCGCAACGACGTCGACGGCACCGACTGGGACGTCGACTCGGGCCTCATGGAGATCGCCGACGGCGACGAGGAGGTCTACGGCCAGCTCTGGGAGGTCCTCGCCTCCGTGGCGCAGCCGCACATCCGAACCAACAAGGCGGTGGCCCTTTACGACACCGCCGGCAACAACGGCAAGGGCACGGTCGTCGCGCTGGCGACGGCTCTCGCGGGAGAGTCCAGGACGCTCGCGGCGAGCCTCGCGAACCTCGCGAAGGACACCACGCTGCCCCTGATCTCCGGAAAGTCGCTGATCGTCTCCGACGAGAACGCAACGAACGACTTCGTCAGGAACGCCGAGGTCGTCAAGTCCCTCGCCACCCGGGACCCGATCCTGGTGAACCCGAAGTACGAGAAGCCCTACAACGAGGTCTTCGAGGGCGCGCAGGTCCACTGCATGAACGCGCTGCCGAAGTTCGGCGACCGCGGCGGGAGCATGTGGCGCCGCTGGCTGCTGATTCCGCTCTCCGCCCGCTTCGAGGGCAGGGAGCGCAAGTACATCAAGGACGACTACATCCACCGCCCCGAGGTGCTGCAGTACGTCCTGCGCCGCGCCCTGGAGATGGACTTCACGGGGTACAGCGAGACGTCCGCCTCGGCGTCGCTGCTGGCCGAGGCGAAGGTCGAGAACGACCCGGTGCGCTTGTTCTGGGCGGAGCACCGCGACGAGTTCGTGTGGGACCTCCTGCCCCTGGAGTTCATCTTCGAGGTCTACAAGGGCTGGTTCTCGCGCGACAAGCCCAGCGGCCGCATGGTCGACCGCAAGTCGTTCGACGACAGCATCAGGGAGGCCGTCGCCGATGACCCGGGCGACTGGGTCGACCTCGGCAGGGGCGAGAAGATGAAGGCCTCGACGCGGATGGTGCAGCGGGAGCCGCTCGTCGTGGAGTACCAGCACCGCAACGTGTTCGAGATGCCGGAGAAGTGGACGCGCGAGTTCCCGAAGGGCATGCAGTTCCGCAACGTGCTGTACCGGGACCGCGTCACTGCTCTCACCGCTGCGGCGTCGAGCACTGCCGCTGCTCCTGTCTCGCCCGCCGCTGTGCCCGCTCAGGCGCCTGTTTCTTCTGCCGACCCCGCGGTCGCGCACCTCGCCCGCTGCGAGCGCCTCGCGGCTGACGAGCAGGCCCTCTGGGAGCAGCGCGCGGTGGAGGAGGGCGTCACTGACCCTGCTCATGTGACCGATCACGCCAGGATCACGCGCATGGGGTCCGCGTGCGGGTGCGGGGCCGCGCCGCAGCGCGCGTACGACCCCGCCGAGTTCGCCCGCGCCGAGAGCGTCGCCCTTGCGGTCAGTGCAGCGAGGGCAGACCTTGACGAGTTGCTGTCTCCGTCGTAGGCCAGCGCTGGGATCTGGCCGTTCCCCTACTATTCCCGATCCGCCCACGAGTGGCGGCTACCGCAAGTGGCCGACCGGTCATTTGCAAGTTATCTACAGAAAAGGAAGTTTTCATGTCGAATGACAACGCGAAGAACGACTCCAAGCCGCACGTCGACAGTACTGCGGCCATCCGTAAGAACATCGCCGTGGCTCAGGATCACCTCGGTCTTGTCTCGCTGTATGGCGAGCATCAGGAGCTTTGCGAGATTGCTGCCACTTATGCGGCACTCGCTCAGGCTCAGGCAACGTCCGCGCTCGTCGAGCAGGTGCGTGTGGTGAATCTGCTTTGGTTCACTAGCAGCGTGTTCCCTTCTGCTGCCGATGTGATCTTGAAGGCTGATCCGGAGTACTACCAGACGCCTCACTGGGACAAGAGCTTTGGGGAGCTGCTTGGTGGGGTGCGCAGCGAGCTTCGCGAGTTGTTCATGCGTGTGCTGTTCCCGGAGGGTGGCAGTGATTCTGTCGGTTCGGAGTGAGCGCTACTGCGTTAAGCACTGTAGGTGTTGAGTGTGAGGAGTTTCTTGCATTCAGTTCCTGAATAGCGCAGTCACGGGGACCCCCGTTGCATTTGTTGCAGCGGGGGTTTCCGCTGTTATCGGCGCTACTTATTCGGCTCCGCGCATCGCTTCAGACCCTGTCCCGAGGCTCCGTCCGAGGGCTGGGTCGGTCACAGCCTCGGCTGTGGACAACCTCGTGCCGTCCGGCCGACGAGCGCAGCGAGGGGGCCGGCGGGGCGAGCCCGGACGCGCGGAGGGCGGGAGCACCCCCAGGAGCCCCAGTGGGGCTCCGCAGGGGCGAGGGAGCGCAGCGACCGAAGTAAGGGCCCGGCGAGCGGAGCGAGACCGGGTGAGGAGACGGCGAAGACCGAGCGCAGCGAGGTCTGAGACGTCGACGAAGGCGTGTTGGCTATGCCAACTCCGAAGCAAGTTTAGACAGGAGCGCAGCGAATGGATAAACGCAGCGAAGGACCACGCCCCCTTATGCTCTTTTCGTTACTTACCTCGTTTCGCAGCCTTAGCGGTGAAACAGGTATGGAATCTGCTGGAGAATCAACGAAGTTGCGGGGGGCCTCGGCCCTAGGCGCCTAGGGTAGCCCTGGAGGGGCCTCGGTAGAGCCTAGGTGCCTGACCCCCGCTACTTCGTTGGAAAGACGCGGAAGCACGGGCGCCTCACATTTCGGGACCTCTGGTCCCGGGGCGCCTGTGTAGCGCGAAGCGCTGCGGAGCCTGGGTGCCCCGGGGGCGCCTAGGCTCACTCTTCCGCGTCGACCGCAGCCCCGAAGGCTGCGGCCATCGCCTCTCTCCAGCGCGAGACCGGGCTCTGCACGGTCTCCTCGTCGCACGCTCCGTCGTCGCAACGCACCCGTCGCAGACGGGTCTCGCAGCATGCAACAGACCTGCCTCTGGTGCTGCCACTGCCTCTGTCGCCGCAGGTGACGAACACAGCAGCAGGACTGCAGCGGGACTGTCGCACGGCCTCTGCGACCCTGTCGCTGAGCCTGTGGATAACTCGGTGACGCGTCAGCAATGCCTTGGACGTGTGTGGTGTTGGTGCCGACCGGTGCGGTGAAAACGAATACCCCCGAGGCATGCGCCTCGGGGGTATTCGTGAGGTGAAAAGATAAGCCCCTGCAGCGCTGTGCTGCAGAGGCTCGCTCGATGGGAAATTAGTAGTGATCCAGGATCGGCTGCGTGTGGACCTTTCCGTCGCGGATGGTGACCATCAGCTCTCGTGATGCTTCTCGTGCGAGCGCGGGAAGCAGTTCGCGTTCGATGTCGCTCTGGAGGTGGCGTGCACCAAGTGCGGGGCTTCAGCGGTGGCTGGCGAGCCAGGACGGGACCTCTCGTGCGTACTCGAGTCGCCATCCGCTGCCGGTGAGGCGGCCGCTCAGGCGGGCAAGTTCGTCGTGCGCGAGTTGCTGGATCGCGTTCTCGTCGAGGGGGTCGAAGCAGATCGTCTCGGTGATCCTTCCGAGCAGCTCCGGCGGGAGCACTCGTTCGATTTCTTGGAGTTGCCGGCTGCTGTCGAACGTGTGTGTGGAGCCGAAGCCGGTGCCCGGTTTTGCTCCTTCCCTGACGCCGAGGTTTGACGTCATGATAATGATGGTTTCGGCGAACGAGGCTGTGTTTCCCCAGCCGTCGGTGAGGCGGCCTTCATCGAATATCTGAAGAAACAGCGGCCAGACCAGTGGGTTCGATTTCTCGAACTCGTCGAGCAGAAGCACGGTACGGGGTTGCTGGATGATCCTCGTAGTGAGGAGACCCTCGGTGCTGCTCTTCTTCCAAATCCGGTGCCCGCCGATGAGTTTCATGACTGAGTCTTCGTGCGTGCTGTACTCGCTCATGTCGAGACGGATGAGGGCCTCGTCAGTGCCCAACACCCAACCACCAACCACAAACC
>JBKEBN010000052.1:0-5956 GCA_047973175.1 Leucobacter sp. | reverse complement strand
CCGCGAGCCGCCCCTCTGACAGATCATGCCGGGCGAGCAGTTCCGCACACGCCGCGTCGATTCGTCGCGCGGTGGTGAGAACTGTCATCACCAACCGCGCAGCCTCGTCGTCACCGAGCCTCGACAGCAGAAGCTCTTGCTTAATACCAACCGTGTTACTCATTAGCCACCATGTTACTAGCTGCCTAGCGACATGACCAGTATGTTCGCTTGAGACGCATCCTCACCGACCCGAGACCGCACTGCACCCTCCGCGTCGCGCACCCCCCTCCCGCACGCGCCCGCGCACCGTGCTCGCATGCCCGCACCCGCTCACAGCAGCTTCCGACCTTCACCTCTGTTCTTCTGAATGGACGTATGCTACCGTGGTAGATACATGAGTTTCTATGCAAGAAACATCAGGCGGTGATAGTCATGCATGGCGGCGTGATCCTGTTCCGGGGAACCGGAGCCGACGCGCGCCGTTATGTCGAGGCCGACCGTTCCCGTGCGGATGACTACTACCTCGGCGCGGATGCGTCCGTGGCGGCGTTCACGACGCTTGACGGCGAGGGGAATGTGACCGCTGCGCTGGGGCTTGGGCCGGAGGCATACGCGGAGTGGGTGGATTGGGTGAACCCGCTCACGGGTGAGTCGATGGGCAGGCCGCGTCTGCCGGGTGAGGGGCGTCGGGGGTCGCCCAGGTTTGCGGAGATGGTCGTGAACGCCCCGAAGTCGCTCTCCATCGCCGCAGCCCTCCACCCGGAAGTCTCCGCAGCTCTTGACCGGGCGCAGCAGGATGCCGTGGCGGAGATTCAGCGGTGGCTGGCCGAGCACTCCGTGACTCGCGTCGGGCCGCGCGGGAAGCAGGAGGTCGTGCCCGTCCAGCAGTTGCAGACGGTGGCGGTGTCGCATCGCACGTCTCGGGCGGGTGATCCGCATCGGCATATCCATTTTCAGATCGGCACCCGCGTGTGGGCGGCCGGGAAGTGGCGTGCCTTGGATACGGCGGCGCTGTTCCGGCAGCAGGGCGCGATCCGCGCCCTTGGCACCGCCGTGATCGCCGCGCACCCGGAGCTTGCGGAGGTGCTGGATCGGCACGGCCTGACCCTTGATCCGGTATCGGGTGAGGTGGTGGAGCTCGAGCGGTTCAACGGGGTAATGAGCAAGCGCGGCGATCAAGTACGCAAGCATCTCGAACGGCTCGAAGCCGAGTGGGAGGCGACGCATCCTGGCGAGGCGATGGGGCCGGTCGTCTCCGCCCGCCTCGCGGCGAAAGCATGGGCGCATGAGCGGCCCGCAAAGAAGCCCACCACCCTGCGCGAAGAACACGCCTGGGTGACCGAGCTACGCGACGCCGGCTACGACCCGGCCACGTTGCGCCGGCCTGCGCGTCGTGCGCCGGCGTCGCTGGATGACCTCTCCGTGCAGACCGTCGCAAGCCGCGCGCTCGATCGCTGCGCCGCAAGCGGTTCGGCGTGGACGCTACACACGGTGCAGGAGCACGCGACCCGGATCATGACCGAATACGGCGTGCAAGCAGCACCGGGTGAGATACGCGAGTTCGTCAGCATCGCAACATCGTTGGCGATGGAGGATTGCTTCTCAATCCTCCCGCCCGGCGCACCGACGCCGGAGCATGTGGCGCACCTCACGTCGCTCAGGGTGGTGCAGGCCGAGACGGAGCTGCGCGACCTCCTGACCGCACGAGTGCCGAAGCAGGAGCCGAGGCACCCGGACGTGCACGACACGGCAAGGGCGCGGGGCTTGGATGCGGGGCAGGAGCGCGCCGCTGCTGCCGTTGCATCGACTGATCCGCTCGTGGTCGTGGAGGGTGCAGCGGGCGCGGGCAAGACCACGATGCTCGGTGTCGCAATCAAGGTCGCGGCGCAGCACGGGCGGGCATCGCGGGTGGTTGCACCGACGTTGCGCGCCGCGCAGGTCGCGCAGCATGAACTCGGCGTGCCCGCGAGCAGTGTTGCGGCGCTGGTGCACGCGCACGGCTGGCGCTGGAACAACGACGGCGTATGGACGCGCCTCGCACCCGGCGATACCGACCCCGAGACCGGGCGCACCTATCGCGGCCCGGCCGAGGATGCGCGACTCGTGCGGGGTGAGCGGGTGATCGTGGACGAAGCCGGGATGCTCGACCAAGACACCGCAATCGCCCTCCTGACCGTCACCGCCGAGGCGGGCGCGACGGTCGCGCTCATCGGGGATCGTGCGCAGCTCGCCGCAGTCGGTCGCGGCGGGGTGCTCGACATGGCCGCACACATTCGCGGTCGCACGCTCGACATGGCCGAGGTGCACCGCTTCACCGACCCCGCCTACGCCGAGGTCACGCTACGGATGCGCGACGGACGCGACCCCGGCGCCGTTTTCGACCAACTCGCCGCACTCGACCTGATCCGCCTGCACGACAGCGGCGACGATGCGCGCCAGCATATCGCGCAGCAACGGCAGGACGGCGAAGCCGTCACCGTCAGCACGAACGACGAGGCCCGCACTGTCAACGCCCGCATCCGCGAGGAACGAGTCTCGCAAGGACTCGTCGACGACACCACCATCGTGTACGGGAGCGACGGCCTCCCCGTCGGTGCCGGGGATGTGATTCAGACCCGGAAGAACAACTCAGATGTGGGCGTGGCGAACCGGCAGCAATGGGTCGTGCAGCACGTCGAGGATGACGGCGCAGTGTCCGTGCGCGAGGCCGGGAGCGGGCGGAAGCGGCAGCGCACCGTCAGACTCCCCGCCGAGTATGTGGCCGAGCACGCGCACCTGTCGTACGCGGCGACCGCATACGGGGTGCAGGGCGCGACCGTCGCCGGGTCGCACACGCTCCTCACCGACGCGACCAGCGCCGCCAGCGTCTATGTCGGCATGACGCGAGGCCGGAACGAGAACCTGCTGCACATCGTCGCCGGGAACCTGGCCGACGCCAGGGTGCAGTTCATCGAGGCGATGGAACGCGACCGCGCCGACCGGGGTCTTGCCGATGCCACCCAGCGTGCCGTCGAGGAAGTGGCCGGGCTGACCGAGCACGGCCCCGTGCAGATCGTGAACGACGAGATAGCAGCGCTCGTGCAGCGTGCGGCAACGGCTGAGGCGCAGGCGACACGCTGGCAACAGGTCAGCGCCGCCCTTGCCGACCTCAGTGACCGTGAGACGGCACTACGCGAGAACGCACGCGCTACCGAGCAGACTGCGCGACAGCGGGCCGAGCAGGTGCGCGCCGAGGTCGCCGCTCCCATCTTCTCGGCCGCGAGAACGGCACTCACCGCGTGGGAGCAGGCTGACGCCGTAGAGCAGACAGCAGGCGAGCAGGTGCGGACGGCGTCGTGGTTCGGGAAGCGCCGCGCCCGTACCGAGCACGAGAACGCCCAGGCCCGAACCCGCGAAGCGCACCGGCAGTTGACGAGCGAGTGGGGTGAGCCGCCGAGATGGAACGAGCGCGCCGACGCATGGGTGGAGCGAGTGACCCGGCCTCGGATCGACGGCGACCCGCGCGTGATCGACGCCGAGCAGGAACACCAGACGGCACGCAAGGCGATGCTGTACCGGCCAGAGCGAGCACACACGGCACGACTCGCGGCATACGCGCGAGCGTTCGGCGCGGAAACGGTGTTCCGCAATCAGCAGGCGTACCTCACCACCAACCCCGCACAGCAAGCCACACGAGCAACGAAGACCGCGAAGCAGGCGCGGGAAGAAGCCGCCCTGCTGCGCTCGCTCACACCCACCGAGGCCGCAAAGAGGATCGAGCAGACCCGCGCAGCACAGGCCGCGCGCGAGGCCCAGCGGGTCGAGCAGGAACGCGCCAGCTTGCACGACTTCCACCAGAAGCGCAGCACGCCAGGACGCGACGGGTTTGGTCTGAGCCGATAGCCCCATCTCGGCGTTCAGGTTCTCGCGGAGACCCGATCCATAGGATGACAGAAGCCGAGAGAAGCACGACGAAGCGAGGTAGCTGATGAGTGATCGACGAGCCGAGATGATCCGTGAAGTCGCCCACCGCATCGTGGCGCTTCTCCGCACCGCCCCGATACGGGTCGCGGTCGACGGGCGCACCGCATCGGGCAAGACCACGTTCGCCGACGAACTCGCTACCGCAGTCGAGCAGGCCGGGCGTCCGGTGATCCGCGCGCAGATCGACGGGTTCCATCGCCCAAAGGTCGAGCGGTACCGGCGGGGGCGCATGTCGGCCGAGGGGTACTACCGGGATGCCCGCGACCTCGATGCCGTCGTGTCGCTGCTGCTCGCGCCCCTCGCTTCCGGCGGTGACCGGATGATCCGTACGGAGTCGTTCGACCTCGATGCAGACCAGCCCATCGACGCCGACCCGTGGCGCGCGGATGACGAGGCGGTGCTGATCGTGGATGGCACGTTCCTGCAACGCCCCGAGCTGGCAGCGCACTGGGATGCGACGATCTATGTACGCACCAGCCCCGCCGTGTGCCTGCAACGCGGGATCGACCGCGACAGCGCCCATCTGGGCGGTTCGGAACAGACGCAGCGCATGTACGCCGAGCGATACCAGCCCGCCTACGAGATGTACGAGCAAGAGGCCTCGCCCGAGGCAAGCGCCGACCTCATCATTGACAACGACGACCCTACCCAGCCGACCGTCCATGCTCGACCGGACGGGCGACTGTCACACGTCGAATGACAAGCAAGAGCTGCCGTGGGCGCATGGTGTCGTTGCCCCAGCACTGTTGCAGTAACTCACGCCCGCCGAGATGGTGGCACAGATCGAGCAGACTCACGCCGAACAAGTCGCCCGCGATGCCCTACGGGATGGACGGGAACGTGCCAGGCTTCACGCTTTCGGCAGGACACCGAAGCGCGCTGCGCACGATCGCCCGATGCCGGGCTTATAAGTAGATGAGCGGTGCCCGCTGGGTAAGCTTGGCCCTATGCCCACTCTCGAAGCACTTGCCGCCTTTGCTCTAGCCTCGGTGATCCTCATCGTGATTCCTGGGCCGAGCGTGCTCTTCGTGATCGGCCGGTCGCTCTCCTACGGGCGGCGCGGCGGTCTGATGAGTGTGCTCGGGAACGGGCTCGGCGCGCTGCCGCTCGTCGCAGCGGTTGCGTTCGGCGTGGGTGCGATCGTCGCGCAGTCGATCATGTTGTTCACGATCATCAAACTGCTCGGCGCTGCCTACCTGATCTACCTCGGAGTGCAAGCGATCCGCCATCGCAAAGACGGCGTGGCAGACGGCACCGAGTCGGCTCGGCCATCGCTAACGCCCGCAGTGATGCTGCGGCAAGGGTTCATCGTGGGCGTGACCAATCCGAAGACCATCGTGTTCTTCGTGGCCGTGCTGCCGCAGTTCGTGAGCTTCGGGGCGGGAGCGATCCCGTTGCAGATGATGGTGCTCGGGCTCGTGTTCGTCACCATCGGGTTCATCTGCGATGCGGTCTGGGCGATCCTCGCTGGAACCGCGCAGGCCTGGTTCGCGAAGTCTCCCCGCCGACTCACCGGGATTCGCGCGACCGGCGGTGGACTGATGATCGGCCTCGGCGGCGGTCTCGCCCTGACCGGGAACAAGTCGTAGACGTAACTCTCCGATTGCGGGGATCGTCTACCGGCTGAGACCTGGCCCGCCCCGGCCGCGGCTGGGCGGGGTGTCGCGTCTGGATGTATCAAGTGGGAGCGCAAGGCGGCGCTCGCGTGCCGCGTCAAGTTCACGATCCAGCGCCTCGGGATCGCGGGTGATCTTGCGCATAGAGAAACCTTGCGCATGGTCGCGGACGAGTTCGAGTAGTTCGTCGTGGCGGGCTGCGTCTTCGAGCCTGTAAAGGTGCGGGCGGATCAGCGCGTCGATGCCCGAGTGGTTCTCCACGATGGCGAGGGTGCGGGCGTGGGCGAACACGTCGCCGGGAATCTGCGACCAGTCGATGACCCATCCGGCATCGTGGGCGAGCTGGTTGAAAAAGATGTGCTGACTGCGGGTGTTCGCATCTCGGAACGGGTGGA
>JBKEBN010000015.1:0-36204 GCA_047973175.1 Leucobacter sp. | reverse complement strand
GATAGGGACTACGGCTGCGGTGCGGTGAGCCGAGATCTGGCTGCGTCCGCGCCGGTAGGCGCGGCGGTTCAGGCGGAGCAACGCGATGCGTTGCTCTCCGTGCCTGAAGCCGCAGAATCTTCACCTACCCCTCGCTTCGCTCCGGTGGGCTGCCGCCGTGGGCGGCACCGCGGTCGCGAGAGACACGACGCGTCTCTCTAATGCTCCCGCGCCAGCGAAGCCTTCCTCCTCCGCCTTGCCAGATTCCCGTTCACCACATCCTCGTTCCGCAGCCCCTATCCGCGCGATCACTCAGCGCCGCAGCGCGAGCGGATTGTTCGCCCGTGGCGATCCCGAACCACTGAATTGGCACTCACCTTGCGAGAGTGCCAATGCGGGTTCTAAACTCGGTGTGACGCGCTCGCGCGATGCGTGCGCGAAGGTTTCAGTTCTTCTCAGTAGAAAGAGGTCAACCGTGTCGGTCGCCATCAAGCCGCTCGAAGATCGTATCGTTATCAAGCAGGTCGAGGCAGAGCAGACCACCGCTTCCGGTCTCGTGATTCCGGACAGCGCGAAGGAGAAGCCCCAGGAGGGCGAGGTCGTAGCCGTGGGCCCCGGTCGCGTTTCGGACAACGGCACCCGCATCCCCCTCGACGTCGCAGTCGGCGACCTCGTGATCTACTCGAAGTTCGGCGGCACCGAGGTGAAGGTCGGCGGCACCGACTACCTCGTGCTCTCGGCGCGCGACATCCTCGCGGTCATCGAGCGCTGAGCCTTAGGGCCCTCCAGTAAATAACCGCTGCGTGTCGCTTCCTGATCGGGCGCATGATTGCAGCTGGGGGTCGTCGATGTAGCACCACTACGCCGACGACCCCCAGCTTTATCATGCATCCCGCTCAGAAACCTCACTTGCAGCGGTTATTTACTATCGGACCCTTACCGCGTTCTCTCGAAGCGGCCCCGTCGATCCAGGTGATCGGCGGGGCCGCTTCGCGTACGGTAAGGGCGCGCAGCAAGGGCGTGCGCAGAATGAGCGAGGGGGTGAGTGCGCAGGCTTCGAGGTGGTCTGAGCCTCGGCGAAGTCGGCGACAAGAGTAGACTAGACTGTCTCGGTGCGGCAGATGCGGGTGGGGCTGGGATACGGTATCGCGGCGTACCTGATCTGGGGTTCGTTCCCTCTCTATTTCGGCCTCATGGGTGCTGCCAGCCCGCTCGAGGTCGTGCCGTGGCGCGTCGTCACCACGTTCCTCTTCTGCCTGGTTCTGCTGACCGTGCTGCGGCGCTGGCGCGTGTTCCTGGCGATAGTGAGTCGGCCGCGGCTGCTCGGCTGGCTTGCGGCCTCCTCACTGCTCATCTACGTCAACTGGCAGATCTTCGTCATCGGCGTGATGACGGGTCACGTGATCGAAACCGCGCTCGGCTACTTCATCAACCCCCTGTTCACGATCGTGCTCGGTGTTTTCGTGTGGCGCGAGCGGCTGACCCGGTTGCAGTGGATCGCGGTGACGATCGCGGCGATCGGAGTTGTGATCTCGGCGGTCGCCTACGGTTCGTTCCCCTGGATCTCGCTGAGCATCGCGCTCTCCTTCGGCCTGTACGGCGCGGCTCGCAAGAAGCTCGGCAACAGCATCGACGGTGTCACCGGGCTCGTGGCCGAGACCCTCATCGCACTGCCGCTCGGGATCGCGCAGCTCGTCGCCGTCGCGGCCGTGAGCGGCCTCACCGCGTTCTCCTACGGGCCGGGCATCACCGTGCTCGTGCTGCTCAGCGGCGTGATGACCGGGCTGCCGCTGATCTTCTTCGGGGAGGCCGCGAGGCGACTGCCGCTGTCGTACATCGGCTTCCTGCAGTTCCTCACGCCGACCCTGGGGTTCCTATACGGCTATCTCGTGGTGCACGAGCAGATGTCGTACGGGCGGTGGATCGGCTTCGCCGGCGTGTGGATCGCGCTGCTGATCCTCACCGCTGACACGATCAGGTCGCAGACGCGAGGCAACGCGGTCGGCGACTGAGGCCCGTCGAGTGCGGGCGGAGATCCCGAACCGAGCAGCGCAGCCGCGGTCCGTAGCCGCGCGATCAGTGAGCCTCCAGCGCGGTCCTCTAAACTGGGGGCGTGCGGGGGCTGCGATCCGGCTCCCCGAGCCAATTCCTTCGCCCAACCCGCAAAAGAGGTGCCATGGAACAGCGCGACCCCTTCGCGTTCACAGGTTTGACCTACGACGACGTGCTGCTGCTGCCGGCGCACACCGACGTGATTCCGAGTGAGGCCGACACCTCGACTCAGCTCACGCGTCGCATTCGCCTGAACATTCCGCTGATCTCGGCCGCGATGGACACGGTCACCGAAACGCGCATGGCGGTCGCCATGGCTCGCAACGGCGGTCTCGGCATTCTGCACCGCAACCTGTCGATCCAGGATCAGGCCGAGATGGTCGATCGCGTCAAGCGCAGCGAGGCCGGCATGATCACCAACCCCGTGACCACCTCGGTCGATGCGACCGTCGCGGAGGTCGACGCGCTGTGCGGCGAGTACCGGGTGTCGGGGCTGCCGGTGGTAGATCCCTCCGGCGTGCTGCTGGGAATCATCACGAACCGCGACATGCGCTTCATCGACCCGAAGGACCGCGCGCGGGTGCTCGTGTCCGAGGCGATGACCAAGACGCCGCTCATCACCGCACCGGTCGGCATCTCGCGCGATGACGCCGCAGCGATCTTCCGCCGGCACAAGATCGAGAAGCTGCCGCTGGTCGACGGCGAGGGCAAGCTGACCGGCCTCATCACGGTCAAGGACTTCGACAAAGAAGAGCAGTACCCGCTCGCCACGAAAGACGAGGAGGGTCGCCTGCGCGTCGGTGCCGCCGTGGGATTCTTCGGCGACGCCTGGAAGCGCGCCGGTGCGCTGCTCGAAGCCGGCGTCGACGTGCTCGTGGTCGACACGGCCAACGGCGACAGCAAGGGCGTGCTCGACATCATCGCGAAGATCAAAGCCGACCCCGCGTTCGCGGGCGTCGACGTGATCGGCGGCAACGTGGCGACCTACGCCGGTGCAAAGGCGATCGTCGAGGCGGGTGCCGATGCCGTCAAGGTGGGCGTCGGGCCGGGATCCATCTGCACCACCCGCGTGATCGCGGGCGTCGGCGTGCCCCAGGTGACCGCGGTGTACGAAGCCGCGAAGGCCGCGACCCCCGCGGGAGTGCCCGTGATCGCAGACGGCGGGCTGCAGTACTCGGGCGACATCGCCAAGGCGCTCGTCGCCGGTGCGTCTTCCGTGATGATGGGATCTCTGCTCGCGGGCACCGACGAGAGCCCCGGCGACCTCGTCTTCGTGGGCGGCAAGCAGTTCAAGAACTACCGCGGCATGGGGTCGCTCGGTGCGCTGCAGACCCGAGGCGAGCGCACCTCCTACTCGAAGGATCGCTACTTCCAGGCCGACGTGCCGAGCGATGAGAAGCTGATCCCCGAGGGCATCGAGGGTCAGGTGCCCTATCGCGGGCCGGTCGCCGCGGTGGCTCACCAGATGATCGGCGGCCTGCGGCAGTCGATGTTCTACGTGGGATCGCGATCCATCGAGGAGCTGAAGCAGCGCGGCGAGTTCGTTCGCATCACCCCGGCCGGTCTCAAGGAGAGCCACCCGCACGACGTTCAGATGGTCGTAGAGGCACCCAACTACAAGCGGTAGTCTCGGGGGCGAGGGAGGACAATCATGCATGCTCGGTCGGAGATGACGAGAACCCCGAGGCTCGCGCGCCTCACCGCACTCGTGACGACACTACTGTTGGCGGTGCTGGGTCTCAGCGTGCCGACGGCAGCGCAGGCGGCATCGACCTACACGGTGAGCGGCAAGATCACCTTCCCGGCGAGCGCACCGAGCAGTGTCAAGCAGCCGATCAACTGGTCCGAGCCCGACTACATGAATCGCGGCGGCGTCTATCTCACGCTATACAAAGATCAGCCCGGGTCTTCTGTGGGGTGGGAGCTCGGCACCGACGACAACGTCTCCTACAACCCGAGCACAGGGGCGTGGGCCATCTCCGGTGTGCCCAACGGCACCTACCGGTTGAGCGTCAACGTGTGGCTTCCGAAGAACGGCGGTGTGCCGGGCACCTCGGAGAAGCTGACCGTAAACGGCAAGAACGTGTCTGCGGCGACGACCGCTATCAAGGAGAAGGCGCAGCTGCGCCCCTCGATCGGCAGCTGCGTCAGGTCGGGAGACTGGGCGGTGAGCTACGCGAAGAACATGTCGACCGGAACGAGCTACCAGCTCGAACCGCAGCAGTCGGGGTGGGTGCAGATGGAGCCCCGCTGCGTAGACGGGAACGACGAGAGCAAGACGAGCTACGGCAACTACGGCATTCCCGACCACGCACCCGCCGGTACCTACACGATTTACGCCGAGCAGAACGGCACCCGCGAGTACTACACCTCCGAGGGCCGCGGCAGCACGAAGGCCGCCGATGCCGCTCGGCTCGAAGTGAAGCTCTGGGAGGGAAACACTCCGCAGATGCTGATCGGCACCAAAGGCCCCAAGATCTCGGGCACTGCCGCTGTCGGCAATAAGCTCACGGTGAACAGGGGAACCTGGGCACCGGAAGCGGTGCCCACCCTGAAGTACCAGTGGAAACTGAACGGCGTCGCGATTTCCGGTGCCACCCGAACCACCTACACTCCCACCGCCGCGGATCTCGGGAAGAAGCTCACGGTGACCGTGAGCGGCAAGCTGGCAGACGCGGAGGGGCTGAACGTCTACAGCGGAGCGATGACCTCTGCCGCGGCAACGGTCGACCGCGGCACGCTCAAGACCGCGAAGCCGAAGATCTCGGGCACCACCAAAGTGGGCAAGACGCTCAAGTTGAGCCGCGGCAGCTGGACGAGCGGCACGTCGTTCACGTATCGCTGGTATCGCAGCGGCAAGGCGATCAGCGGCGCTACGCAGACGAGCTACAAGCTGAAGTCTGCTGACGCGGGCAAGAAGATCACCGTGAAGGTCACGGGCAAGAAGAGCGGCTACACCACTGCCTCCCGCACGTCGTCGTCGACCGCGAAGATCGCCAAGCGCTGACCTGCCGGGGTTGACCGCGGGGCACCGGAGCGGGACACTGGGCTTAGTGATCGCGCGGGTAGGGGCTGCGGAACGAGGATGTGCTGAACAGAGATCTGGCAAGGCGGAGGAGGAAGGCTTCACTGGTGGTGAAGATTCCAACGACAACGCCGCCAGATCTCTGTTCAGCACACCGCAGCCGTAGTCCCTACCCGCGCGATCACTTACCCGTGACGCTCAGATACCGCCGGGTAGACTGGTCGGGTGAGTAACGAGATCGAGATCGGTCGGGGCAAGCGCGCCCGTCGTGTGTACACTTTCGACGAGATCGGCATCGTGCCGACCCGGCGCACTCGCGACCCCGAGCTGGTGAGCACTCACTGGACCATTGACGCGTTCCAGTTCGAGATTCCGGTGCTCGGGGCACCCATGGACTCGGTGATGTCCCCGGAGACCGCCATCGCGCTCGGCAAGCTGGGCGGCCTCGGTGTGCTCAACCTCGAGGGTCTGTGGACGCGGCACGACGATCCCGAACCGCTGCTGGCCGAACTCGCCGAGATCGAAGACGGCCTTGCCGCTATCGGCCGCATGCGCGAACTCTACGCCGCGCCCATCAGGCCGGAGCTCATTCGCGAGCGCCTGGGCCAGATTCGGGACGCGGGCGTGACGGTTGCCGGAGCGCTCTCACCGCACCGCACCGCCGAGTTCACCGAGACCGTGGTGAACGCCGGCGTAGACCTGTTCGTGATTCGCGGAAACACGGTGTCGGCCGAGCACGTCGCCGAGTCCGGGCGCGTGCCGCTCAACCTGAAGCAGTTCATCTACGAACTCGACGTGCCCGTGATCGTCGGCGGTGCAGCCACCTATCAGTCCGCGCTGCACCTCATGCGCACCGGTGCGGCCGGCGTGCTCGTCGGTTTCGGCGGCGGGGCTTCTTCGACCACCCGGGCCACGCTCGGCATCCGCGCGCCGATGGCCTCCGCGATCGCGGATGTCGCGGGTGCGCGCACCGACTACCTCGACGAGTCGGGCGGACGCTACGTGCACGTTATCGCCGACGGCGGCCTCGGCACCTCGGGCGACCTGATCAAGGCGATGGCCTGCGGAGCCGACGCCGTGATGCTGGGAACCGCCCTCGCAAAGGCGTCTGACGCCCCCGGCCGCGGCTGGCACTGGGGCCAGGAGGCGCACCACGACGACCTGCCGCGGGGCAGGCGCATGCGCCTCGAATCCGTGGCCCCGCTCACCGATATTGTGAACGGACCGGCCCACGTCGCCGACGGCAGCGCCAACCTCATGGGCGCTCTGCGGCGCGCTATGGCGACCACCGGCTACTCTGAGCTCAAAGAGTTTCAGCGGGTCGGCGTCGTGTACGCCGAGCGCTAGGGGGTCGCAAGACCGTTGTCTGCGAGCCAGACCCCGACAGAAGAACGACGCTCGAAGCGGGCGGAGTATCTCGGTGACCCCACGCTCGCGCAGGTGATGCGCAGGCCGCAGTGGATTCTCGCGCTGCTGTTCGCGCTGCTCGTCGCCGCGGTCTTCGCCTGGCTGGGGCAGTGGCAGATGGGCAATGCGGTGCGCACCGAGACCGCCGAGGTCGTCGACACCGAGACCGTGCGACCGCTCACCGAGGTCTCCGAGCCGAACGCGGGTGTCACCGACGTGGCTGCCGGAACGGTCGTGGAGGTCGCCGGCTACTTCCAGACCAGTGACATCGTGGTCGTCGCCCCCCGTGAGAACGCTGGCGAGAGCGGTGCGTGGGTGGTGGGCAACCTGGCTGCCCTCGGCGATGACCCGGAGACCCCGGCGAATCTCGCGGTCGCAATCGGGTGGGCTCCGAGCGTCGAGGCCGCAGAAGAAGCTGCGCAGCGATTTGCCAGCCAGCTTGAGGGCGGTTTCTCCGTACCTGACGCGCTCGAGGGGCGATACATGCCGCCCGAGGGCACGAGCGTACCGAAACCCGACGAAGATCCCCAGGCGCTCACCACGATGTCGCCGGCGCAGCTCGCCAACGTATGGAATCAGGTCGAGGGGCCGGTCTACTCGGGCTTCCTCGTGATGCACCCGACGACCGATACCGCTGAGCAGATCCTCGCGGAGTACGGCCTCGACCCGATCGACTCGGTGCCCCCGCTGCCACCCGAGCAGGTGAACTGGCTCAACGTCTTCTACGCGATCGAGTGGGTGGTGTTCGCCTGCTTCGCGGTGTTCTTCTGGTTCCGCCTGACCCGTGACGCGTGGGAGAAGGAGCACGAGCTCAAGCTGCTCAGCGAAGCCGAAGGCTCTGGAGAAACCGAACAATAGAATGGAATCCATGCAACTGCAGCCGAAACCCTCCGACTACTCGCGCATTCGCAAGGCGCTCGCCGTGTACAAGGTGACGTCGGTGATCACGGGCATCATGCTGCTGCTGCTCTGCGCGGTGATGGTGATGAAGTACGCCTTCGGTGTGCAGCTGTTCCTCGGCACTCCCGACGGCTTCGCCCACTTCTATCCGATCGCCCCGGAGGGGTTGGAGGCCGACTACCAACCCGAGGGCTTCGACCTGTTCAAGGCGATCCTCATCGCCCACGGCTGGTTCTACGTGGTGTATCTCATCTCCGACTTCCTGCTGTGGAGCCCGATGCGGTGGAACTTCTGGCGTTTCATCATGCTGGCGCTCGGCGGAGTGATTCCGTTCCTGTCGTTCTTCCTCGAGGCCCGCATCGGTCGAGAGGTGACCAATTTCTTGGCTGCGCACGAAGCCGAGCACGTGCGGGTGTAGCCGCGAGCGCCCGGTGCAGCTCGGGATCACGACACCGCCGTTACCCAGGTAAAATCGTCTACTTACCCGATCTTTTTCGAAAGGCCTGCAATGCCAAATGAAGCGGCAGTACAGACTGACACCGGCCACCGTCCGGTTCTCGTGGTCGATTTCGGTGCGCAGTACGCTCAGCTGATCGCCCGTCGCGTGCGCGAGGCCGGCGTCTACTCCGAGCTCGTGCCGCACACCGTCACGGCCGCCGAGGTCGAGGCGAAGCGACCGCTCGGCATCGTGCTCTCAGGCGGCCCCTCTTCGGTCTACGAGCCGGGAGCGCCGCAGTTCGACGACGCCATCTTCGAGCTCGGCGTGCCGGTGCTCGGTATCTGCTACGGCTTTCAGGTGATGGCACGCGCGCTCGGCGGCGAGGTCGGGCACACCGGCGACCGCGAGTACGGTGCGACCGATGCCACCGTCGTGGGCGACGGCGGCACGATCCTCGGCGGCCAGCCCGAGACCCATAACGTGTGGATGAGCCACGGCGATGCCGTGCAGCGCGCGCCCGAGGGTTTCGACGTGCTCGCGCGCACCGCGGTCACGCCGGTCGCCGCGTTCGGGTCGCCCGAGAAGAAGATGTACGGCGTGCAGTGGCACCCCGAGGTGAAGCACTCCGACTACGGTCAGCGAGTGCTCGAGAACTTCTTGCACCGGGTCGCGGGCATCGACTCCGACTGGAACGCGGGCAACGTCATCGCCGAGCAGGTGGAGCGCATTCGCGCCCAGGTCGGTGACGCTCGCGTCATCTCCGCGCTGTCCGGCGGTGTCGATTCCGCGGTCTCGACCGCTCTCGTGCACAAGGCCGTGGGGGATCAGCTCACCGCGGTGTTCGTGGATCACGGCCTGCTGCGCAAGGGAGAGCGCGAGCAGGTGGAGCGCGACTACGTCGAGTCGACGGGCGTGCACCTGATCACGGTCGACGCTGCCGACACCTTCCTGGGGCACCTTGAGGGGGTCACCGATCCCGAGCAGAAGCGCAAGATCATCGGCCGCGAGTTCATCCGCGCCTTCGAGAAGGTACAGCTCGACCTCGTGGCCGAGGCGAAGGCCGAGGGCGAGAAGGTGAAGTTCTTGGTGCAGGGCACGCTCTACCCCGACGTGGTCGAGTCGGGCGGCGGATCGGGCACCGCGAACATCAAGTCGCACCACAACGTCGGCGGGCTCCCCGAAGACCTCGACTTCGAACTGATCGAGCCGCTGCGCACCCTGTTCAAAGACGAGGTGCGCGCGATCGGCCGCGAACTCGGCATTCCAGAGGCGATCGTCGGCAGGCAGCCGTTCCCCGGCCCCGGCCTCGGCATCCGCATCGTCGGCGAGGTGACTCGCGAGCGCCTCGAGACGCTGCGGGAGGCCGACGCCATCGCGCGCGCCGAGCTCACCGCGGCTGGGCTCGACAGCGAGATCTGGCAGTGCCCCGTCGTGCTGCTCGCCGACGTGCGCTCGGTCGGCGTGCAGGGCGACGGCCGCACGTACGGCCACCCCATCGTGCTGCGCCCCGTCTCGTCGGAGGACGCGATGACCGCCGACTGGACGCGCGTGCCCTACGACGTGCTCGCCCGCATCTCGAACAAGATCACCAACCAGGTGCCCGACGTCAACCGCGTCGTGCTCGACGTGACCTCGAAGCCGCCCGGGACCATCGAGTGGGAGTAGGTGGATCGGTGCGAAGCGCTGATCCACCTACTCCCACTCGTGACAAGCACTGTGTGGCACCCGGCCGCGTGAGCGGCTGGGTAGGGAGTAGGTGGATCGGTACTGGGTACTGATCCACCTACTCCCACTCGTGATGAGCGCTGAGTGACCCCGAACGCACCTACCATGCGCCTCGCCCATATTCAAGCGCTCGGATACTCAATTCGGGCCGGTAATCACTACTCAATTCGCGGTGTCTGCGGCGGAATACTCGCGAAGTCGCCGCATAATGAGAGGCACGTAGTGTCGGCTAGCCTTTAGGCTCGCGAAATCAGGGGTGAAGCGGGATATGAGTAGACAGCGGATTCGGAAGGCGTCGAAGAGAGCGGCGGCGGGGATCGCCTTCGCGGCGCTCGTCGCCACTTTGGCGGTCACACCGGTCTATGCCGAGGAGGGCGAGGAGGTGTCGCCGCCTGTTGCGGAGGCACCGAGCCCGTCACCGGGCGAGCCGGGTGGACCGGGTGAACCTGGTGAGACCGAGGTGGTTGAGGCCGAGGAGACCGAGGAAGAGGCTGCGGTTGCGCCCTCTGAGACGCAGGCACCCGAGGAGGGGTCTGCGCCAGCGGTCGCTCCGACTGAGGAGAATCAGATCGAGGGGCCGTCGCAGCTACCCGGGCCGATTCCGTCGCCGCCCGAGGGCACCGGCAGCGACAAGGCCGGTCTGATCGACGGCGAGCTTCGCGCGATCTACGATCGCTGGGTCGCGGGCGAGGAGACGCCCGATGTGGTCGACGGGAAGATCTGCGTCGAGGTGATTCCCGCCGCGGGGTTCGACGCGCTCGCGGCGGCGCTGGCCGCGTTCGGCGCTGCTGACACGGTGGATCTGGACACCGATGGGACGTTCGGCGGGCTCGCCGTGACGACTCTCAGGGTCGACGACCTCCCCGAGGTCGAGGAACTGCCCGAGGTGACTCAGCTGCGGGTGCCGCTCGTGCTCTCGGCACCTGAGGAGCCGGATCCCGTGGCCGATCCCGGGGTGGATCCTGCAGCGGGCGCTGCGCTGCCGCTGCAGACCGGTGCGGCGGGATCCGACCTCATCAAGCGCGTGCGCTCGGCGAGCTGGAACAAGGCCGGGGTCAAGGGGTCGAAGGTCAAGGTCGGCATCATCGACTACTTCGGCACGACCGAGTGGTCGGCGGCCAAGGCGAAGGGCGACGTGAAGAACCCCGCGGGCACCTTCTGCCGTCGCAACGGGGCGAGCTGCAACATCTGGCAGCAGAGCAGCGCTCACGGCGTGGGCGTCGCCGAGACGATTCTCGATATCGCCCCGAATGTGCAGCTCTACCTCGCCACTGTCGAGACGATGGAAGATCATCGGGCCGCGGTCAACTACTTCTCGAGCAAGGGCGTGCGCATCGTCAGCCGCTCGCTGGCAGCCGAGCTGGACGGTCGGGGCGACGGCACCGGCCCCGCGGCCGCGGTGCTCGACTACGCGGTCAAGAAGAAGATGACCTGGTTCAACTCGGCGGGCAATCAGGGCGTGCAGAAGATGCCGGCCAGCTCCGGTTTCCAGACCCGCGGCGGATACTGGCGCGGCGAGTGGAGCGACGCGAACGGCAACGGATACCTCGATTTTGCGCCGGGGAACGACATTCTTATCGGCAGCTGCAGCTACTTCCAGGGCATGCGCTGGAACGACTGGGGATCCAACGCGACTGACTACGACCTGCACGTGTACTACTACTGGGGCGGCTGGAACTACCTCACCTCCATGACGACCAAGCAGGGCACGGGGGCGAAGCCGCTGGAGACCGGGACGATCAACTGCTCCGGCGTCGACTACATCGGCTTCGTGATCACCAAGGTTTCCAACGGTAACGGTACCTCGGGCGACCGCATCGAGTTGATGACCAACGGCGCGTTCTTCGACTACGTGCGCAATCCCGGTTCGGCCAGCCAGCCGTTCGTCGACACCAAGAACAAGGGTGGTCTCGCGGTCGGATCCATCGACGTCGTCACCAAGAACCCCGAGCCCAACAGCGCCCGCGGCCCGCTCATCGACGGCCGCATCAAGCCGGATATCTCGGCGGCGGCGAACTTCACCACGATCGCCTACAACGGCCGATTCAACGGCACGAGTTCTGCGACGCCCGCAGCGGCGGGTGCCGCAGCGCTGATCCTCTCGAAGAACCCGAAGTGGTCGCCGACGAAGCTCGGCAGCTACATGCGCACCCACGCGAACTATGATCGCGGAGCGAAGGGGCCCGACAACACCTACGGTGCCGGAGAGCTGCGCATGCCGCTGCTCAACACCAAAGCGCCGAAGGCGAAGGGCGCCGCGAAGGTGGGGCGCACGCTGAAGGTCTCGGCGGGCAAGTGGACCGAGGGCAGCCTCAAGCGTTCGTACCAGTGGCTGCGCAACGGTAAGAAGATCAGCGGTGCGACGGGAAAGAGCTACAAGCTCACCTCGAAGGATCGCGGCAAGAAGATCAGCGTTCGCGAGACGGTGAAGCGGTCGAGCTACAAGAACGCGACGGCGACGTCGGCTCGCACCGGGAAGGTGAAGTAGCGGCACCGCGAAGGTGAAGTAGAACCCGGAGGACGAAGTGGGGCCCGGTCGGAATTCCGACCGGGCCCCACTTTTTATCGATGGAGTTTTACTCGCCGCGCAAGATCGCGAGAATGCGCAGGATCTCGACGTACAGCCAGATGAGCGTTACCAGCAGGCCGAAGGCACCTGCCCAGGCCCACTTCTCGGGCACGCGGTTCTTGACGCCGTTCTGGATGAGCTCGAAGTCCATGACCAGCGAGTAGGCGGCCAGCAGCACCGCGAGCACGCCGATGGCGACACCGATCCAACCGGAGCGCAGGCCCCAGGGATTGCTGTTGACGCCGGTCCACATGAGCACCAGGTTGACCACCGAGAACGCGAGGTAGCCGAAGATCGCGATCATGAAGATCTTGTTCATTCGCGGGCTGGTGCGCACCTTGCCGCTGCGGAAGAGCAGCAGCGTGACCGCGAACACCGAGAGCGTGCCGATGATCGCCTGCGAGACGATGCCCGACCACTGGGCCTCGAAGATGCCCGAGATGCCGCCGAGGAAGACGCCCTGGAAAACGGCGTAGAGCACGATGAGCGGAACACTCGGCTGCTTCTTGAAGGAGTTGACGAGGCCGAGCACCAGGCCGATGATCGCCGCGGGCAGCGCGAGGATCGGCATGAACCAGCCGACCGCTCCGAAGACGAGCACGATGATGAAGAGCATGACCGTCTTCGAGATGGTGTTCTCGTAGGTCATGGGCCGGTCGGAGGGCGCGGAGACCGGGGGCTGCCCGATGCCCAGCCCGCTTTCCGTCGCCGGGCCGTCGATGCCGGGGCGCTGCGTCTGCGCGGCGGGTTGATCGTAGATGCGGCGCAACTCTTCTGCGGTGAGAGTCTTGCCGCTGAGAGCGGGATTGTTGCTGAGGGCTGGGTTGCTCATGCGTCGGAATCCTTTCCTGGCGTATGGGTCATCTGAACAACCCTATCCGGTGCCGCTCCGCGCGCACTGTGAGATCGGGATCCCGAGCTGTTCCCGGCCGCTGGGCTGCTCGGCCGAAGCCGGGTGTCTGCTCGGGAACGGTCGTGGCTGCTCAGCAGTCCCTATCCGCGCGATCACTTGGTCGGGATCCCGCGTCTAGGCTGTACCCATGGAAGGCCCGGATCCCACCCCGCTCGTCATCGGTCACCGCGGCGCATCGGGGTACCGGCCCGAGCACAGCGCCTCCGCCTACCGTCTCGCATTCGAACTCGGTGCCGACGCCGTGGAGCCCGACATCGTCGCCACGCGCGACGGCGTGCTCGTCGTGCGGCACGAGAACGAGATCTCCGGTACCACCGACGTCGCGGCTCACGCGGAGTTCGCCGACCGCCGCACCACGAAAACCGTCGACGGCGTGCGCATCACCGGCTGGTTCACCGAGGACTTCACCTGGGCCGAGCTGTCGACCCTGCGCTGCCGCGAGCGCCTGCCGAAGCTGCGGCCCGAGAACCGCGCCTACGACGGCAGCGAGCCGATGCTGCGACTGCGCGACGTGCTCGCGATCGTCGACGAGCAGAGCGCGCTTTTGGGGCGGCCGCTGCGCGCGGTGGTCGAGATCAAGCACGCGCACTACTTCGCGGGGCTCGGCATCGACCTCGGCGCGCTGCTGCTCGAGGAACTCGCCGCGACCGGGTGGGACTCGCGCCCCGACCGGCTCGTGATCGAGTCGTTCGAGCTGGGGGTGCTGGATCGTCTGCGCGCGGCGGCCGTGCGCGCGCGCCTCGTGTTTCTCACCGAGTATGTCGGGCTCCCCGCAGACGAACCGGTCGCGAGCCCGAGCGCCGCGGTGCCGGGAGGGCGCGCCGCCCCCGGAGGTGCGGCGGTGTCGGGCGCTGGCCGATCCACCACCCCGCGCAGCTACCCCTGGTACCGCAGCAACGCGGGCCTCGACCTGCTCGCGAGCCGGGTCGACGGGATCAGCGTGGCGAAGGGCAGCCTCATCGCCGTGAACGCGCTGGGCCGCGCAGTCGGACCCACCGACCTCGCCGGGCGAGCGCACGAGCGCGGGCTGCTCGTCTACACCTGGACGCTGCGACCCGAGAACCGCTTCTTGAACCTGCGCTTTCAGACCCCGAGGGCGGGCGGCGTGCTGCGGCCGGGAGAGTGGGGCGACTGGCGGGCCGAGTTCGGGATCGTGCTCGCCGCCGGTGTCGACGGCATCTTCGTGGACCACCCCGACTTCGGCGTCGAGGCGAGGGCTGCCTACGCGGCCGGGGGCGTTTGAGCGGTCTGCGCCGTGAGCGACCGCGCTGCCTGGTGGGGGACTGCGGCCCTGTGAGTGACCCTTATGCCTGGTGGCCGTCGCCTTCCGGCGTGGATTCGACTGACGGCGCGTCAGATTCGCGGATTCGGCACGCCGTTAGTCGAATCCACGCCGGAAGCGAACAGGTGGGCGAGTCGGGATGAAGCGAGCGCGCGGGATGGCACGGGCGAATTCCTGGGGTTGCCGAGGCGGGTACCGGGATCAGCCGGCGCACTCTCCCACGAGGTTGCGGGGGATGAGGGCGCGCACCTCGGCGTCCGAGTATCCGCGGTCGAGCAGGTAGCCGAGCTTGGCGATTGCCGCCTCGACGGTCAGGTCGGCACCGCCGATCGCCCCGGCTGCGGCGAGTTCGCGGCCGACCGCGTAGCGGCTGAGATCCACACCCCCGGTCGCGCACTGCGTGATCGCGACGACGGGCAGTTCCCCGCACACCTCGCGCAGCGCCCCGAGCATGCCGGGCCGGCCCGTCGGCGCGTCGCCGCTTCCGTAGCACTCGAGCACGAGACCGTCGGGGCTTCCGCCGACGGCGGCGCGCAGATCCTCCGCGGTGACCGCGGGCGTCAGGCGGTACGACAGCACGCGGGCGGGTGGCGTCGTACCGTTGCCCGTGGTCGGGGCCGCGGGAACTCCGGCGGCCCCTGGGGTCAGCTTCGCCTCCGCGCGAAACGCGGTGAGCCCGATGCTGTCGTGCTTGGTGGCGCGCACGGCGGGCAGCAGCTCGCCGCCGAATGCGATGGACACCGGCGCGCCTCGCGACGCCTTGACCGACGCGCGGATGGCGAGCGACAGGTTGTCGCGCGCGTCGCTGTCGTCGGCGTCGTGCGGCAACTGGCTGCCCGTGACGACGGTCGGTGCGCCCAGGTCGGAGAGCTCGAAGGCGAGTCGCGCTGCGGTGTAGGCGAGGGTGTCGGTGCCGTGCAGGATCACGACTCCGCGGGGACGCTGCGTGCGCACCCGGGCCCGGATCGCCCGGGCGATGCGCGGAGCGGTGTCGGCGTCTGCGTTCGCGCTGTCGATCGCGGGGAGCAGGTGGTTGATGCGCGGCTCGATCCAGAGCGGTGCGCAGATCTCGCCCACGAGGGTTTCGAGCACATCGGGGAAATCGGGATCGGGGGCGAGCCCGTTCCCGGTGCTGCGCATACCGATGGTGCCACCGGTTGCGAAGATGAGCACGGTCGGACGGGGCGGGGGCGAGGCGATCACCCCTCCATCCTGCCACTGCTGGTGTCTCGCACCGGGGAGATTCGGGTGCGGTTCGGCCGGCCGTGTTTGTCTGCGCCGCTCGACTGTGCTTGTTTGCGCCGTTTGTCTGCGCTGCGAAGATTCCCGCGATGTACCGAGTCGGTGTTGTTGTCAGTGGTGGATCCTAGACTTGGTGCATCATGAATGACTTCGAACTTCTCGATCCTTCCGGCCTGCCGATCGGTGGTTTCGGTGCGGGCGCTGCCGGTGCCAGCGGTGCCGGAGACGCCGGCGATCCACTGGTCGACGGGCTCAACCCCGCGCAGAAGCGCGCCGTCGTCGCGCGCGGCCCGGCACTGCTCATCGTCGCGGGTGCGGGATCGGGCAAGACCCGCGTGCTCACGCACCGCATCGCTCACCTCATCCGAGGCCGCGAAGCGTGGCCCAGTCAGATCCTCGCGATCACCTTCACCAACAAGGCCGCCGCCGAGATGCGCGAACGGCTCACGGGGCTGCTGGGCGCGGGCATCGAGGGCATGTGGGTGTCGACGTTCCACTCGGCGTGCGTGCGAATTCTGCGCCGCGAGGCCGAGCGCTTCGGCTACGTGTCGGGCTTCACCATCTACGACTCGGCCGACTCCCGCGCGCTGCTCAAGCGCATCATCAAGGAGCTCGACGCCGACACCTACGGCTTCACCCCGGCCAACGCGGGGTCGAAGATCTCGCGTCTCAAGAACGAGCTGACCGACGCCGACGACTACGCGGCCACCATGAACGAGAGCGACCCGCGCGACCGCCTGTTCGTCGAGATCTTCAAGACGTACGAGCAGGAGCTGCGCCGCGCCAACGCCTTCGACTTCGACGACCTCATCGGACAGACGGTGCAGCTCTTCCGAGCGCATCCCGATGTCGCGGCGGTGTACCAGCGCCGCTTTCGCCACGTTCTCGTCGACGAATACCAAGACACCAATCACGCGCAGTACTCGCTGATCCGCGAGCTGACGCGCCGCGTCGCCCCCGAAGAGGTGGATCGGCTCGTGCCGCCTGCCCGCGCGGCTGAGCTCGACGCCGACGGCTCGATCCCGCCCGCCTCGCTCACCGTGGTGGGCGACAGCGACCAGTCGATCTATGCCTTTCGCGGCGCAGACATTCGCAACATTGTAGAGTTCGAGCGCGACTTCCACGGTGCCGAGGTGGTCAAGCTCGAGCAGAATTACCGCTCCACGCAGAACATCCTGTCTGCCGCGAACGCGGTCATCGGCAACAACTTCGACCGGCAAGAGAAGAACCTCTTCACCACCGAGGGCGACGGAGCCAAGATCGTCGGCTTCACCGGCTACTCTCAGCACGACGAAGCGCGCTTCGTCGCCGAGGAGATCGAAGACCTGCACCGGGCCGGCATCGCGTACAGCGACGTCGCAGTGTTCTATCGCACCAACTCGCAGACGCGTGCGCTTGAGGAGCTGCTGATCCGCTCTGCGATCCCGTACCGGGTGCTCGGCGGCACCAAGTTCTACGAGCGCGCCGAGATCAAAGACGCGATGGCCTACCTCACGAGCATCGCCAACCCCTACGATCCGATCGCGTGGTCGCGCCTGCTCGGAGCGCCGAAGCGCGGCATCGGGCCGATGGCGGAGGCGCACCTCGCCAACTTCCAGGAGGCGCACGAGATCTCGTTCCACGACGCCATGCTGCGCGCCGACGAGGTCGGAGCGCTCGGCCCCAAGCTTCGCGGCACCGTGAAGCAGCTCGCCGAACTGCTCACCCGTGCGGCGCGCATGGCGGCCGGTGGTGGTGCGACCGATATCGGGGGCGAGGAGGCGAAACCTGCTCCCGTAGGAGACCTGCTCAAGCTGATCCTCGACGAGACCGAGATGATCGAGAAGCTGCGGGCCAAGCGCGACCCGCAAGACGACGCCCGCGCCGAGAACCTCGAAGAGCTCATCGCGGTCGCCCGCGAGTTCGATGCGAAACAGCCGGGGGCCGGCCTCGTCGCGTTCCTCACCGAGGTCAGCCTGGTCGCTGCGGCAGATGAGCTCGACGACTCCAGCGGCACGGTTTCGCTCATGACCATGCACACGGCGAAGGGGCTCGAGTTTAAAGCGGTGTTCATCACCGGCGTCGAGGAGGGGCTGCTGCCGCACCAGATGTCTGTCGACGAGGTCGGCGGCATCAATGAGGAGCGACGCCTCATGTACGTCGGCATCACCCGGGCACGCGAGCGACTCTTCCTCACGCTGGCCTCCACGCGCGCCACGTTCGGCGACGTTTCGGTGGCGATGCCGTCGCGTTTTCTGCAGGAGATTCCCGAGGGCCTCATCGACTGGCGGCAGTCGCCCGGCGAGGTCACCGGCATGTCGCGAATCGGCGACGCCGGTGGCGGTGACCGTGAGCGCGTGCAGTCTCGCGCGCTCAATGCTCAGCGAGGTTCGGGAGGTTCGGGCGGTTACGGCTCGCGCTCAAGGGGCGGTCGGGGCGACTCCGGGGTGTCGTTCTCGTCGGGTTCGGGGTTCGGCGGCGCGGGATCGCGCGCGGTCTCGGAACCCGCGAGCGGCAACATGCAGTCGGCGCTCGACAAGTGGCGTGAGCGCAAGCGGCTCGCGAAGGAGGCGCAGGCTGCCGGCGGCGGGTTCCCGAACATGATCGGGGGAGCGGCGGGCGGCACCGGTGTGCGCGACAACGGCGACCTCGAACTTGCGCCGGGTGACCGGATTCGCCACGACGACTACGGCGAGGGGCGGGTGACCGCCATCACGGGTGTCGGGTCGAAGCGCATCGCCCGCGCGGTGTTCGAGTCGGTCGGCGAGCGCAAGCTGCTGGTAAAGCTGTCGCCGATCTCGAAGGTCGAGTGATGCGGGGCTCGGCGATCCCGATTTCACTGAGCGATCAGCGTGAGATCAGCACCGGTATGACCCGTGCCTTGCCTCCCGATGAGGGGGTTCCCCTGTGAAAACGCGATGATAGTATCAACAGTGGTCGATCCCTCTCGACGTCGAGACATTTTCTGCCTCGGATCAACCCGAATCCAAGCAAAGGACAGTACGTGGATCTGTACGAGTACCAGGCACGAGATCTTTTTGAGCGATACGGAGTGCCGGTACTTGCCGGTATCACCGCTGACACTCCCGAGGAGGCGCGCGCGGCGGCCGAGCAGCTCGGCGGTGGCGTGGTCGTCGTCAAAGCGCAGGTGAAGACCGGTGGCCGCGGCAAGGCGGGCGGCGTGAAGGTCGCGAAAAATCCCGATGAGGCCTACGAGGCGGCGCAGGCCATTCTCGGCCTCGACATCAAGGGCCACGTCGTGAAGCGCGTAATGGTCGCGGCCGGTGCAGATATCGCGCAGGAGTTCTACTTCTCGGTGCTGCTGGATCGCGCCAACCGCTCCTACCTCTCCCTGTGCAGCGTCGAGGGCGGCATGGACATCGAGACGCTCGCGGTCGAGAAGCCCGAGGCGCTCGCCCGCGTCGACGTCGATCCGATTACCGGCATCGACGAGGCCAAGGCCGAGGAGATCGTGCGCGCGGCGAACTTCCCCGAGGAGCTCGTCGGCAAGGTCGTGCCGGTGCTCGTCAAACTCTACGACGTGTACTCGGGCGAAGACGCGACCCTGGTCGAGGTGAACCCGCTGGTGCTGACGGGCGGGGGCGACATCATCGCGCTCGACGGCAAGGTCTCGCTCGACGCCAACGCCGACTTCCGTCACGCCGATCACGAGGCGCTCGAAGACAAGGCCGCTGAGGATCCGCTCGAGGCGAAGGCCAAGGCGCAAGACCTCAACTACGTCAAGCTCGACGGCGAGGTCGGCGTGATCGGCAACGGTGCGGGCCTCGTGATGTCGACGCTCGACGTCGTCGCCTACGCCGGTGAGAACCACGGCAACGTGAAGCCCGCCAACTTCCTCGACATCGGCGGCGGTGCTTCGGCCGAGGTCATGGCCGCGGGTCTCGACGTGATCCTGGGCGATCCGCAGGTCAAGTCCGTGTTCGTCAACGTCTTCGGCGGCATCACCGCCTGCGACGCGGTCGCCAACGGCATCGTCGGCGCGCTCGACAAGCTCGGCGACGCCGCGAACAAGCCGCTCGTCGTGCGTCTCGACGGCAACAATGTTGAGGAGGGCCGCCGCATTCTCAACGAGGCGAACCATCCTCTCGTGGTGCAGGCTGCGACCATGGACGAGGGTGCCGATAAGGCAGCCGAGCTGGCGAACGCCCGATAACCCACGACGAGACTCACGGAAAGAAGCAACAGAATGTCGATCTTCCTGAACAAGGATTCCAAGGTCATCGTCCAGGGCATCACCGGCGGTGAGGCCACCAAGCACACCGCGCGCATGCTCGCGGCGGGCACCTACATCGTCGGCGGCGTGAACGCGCGCAAGGCCGGCACCACCGTTTCGCACGTGAACGCGGAGGGCGAAACCGTCGAGCTGCCGGTCTTCGGTTCGGTCGCCGAAGCCATGTCAGAGACCGGCGCGAACGTGTCGGTGGCCTTCGTGCCCCCGGCGTTCACGAAGGACGCGGCCATCGAAGCCATCGACGCGGGTATCGGCCTGCTGGTCATCATCACGGAGGGCGTGCCGGTCAAGGATTCGGCCCAGCTGTGGGCGCACGCCAAGGCCACCGGCGGCAAGACCCGCATCATCGGCCCGAACTGCCCCGGCATCATCACGCCCGACGAGGCGCTCGCGGGCATCACCCCCGCCAACATCACGGGCACGGGCCCCATCGGACTCGTCTCCAAGTCGGGCACCCTCACCTACCAGATGATGTTCGAGCTGCGCGACCTCGGCTTCTCGACCGCCATCGGCATCGGCGGCGACCCGGTCATCGGCACGACGCACATCGACGCACTCGAGGCGTTCGAGGCCGACCCCGACACCAAGGCGATCGTGATGATCGGCGAGATCGGCGGCGACGCCGAGGAGCGTGCGGCCGAGTTCATCAAGGCCAACGTGACCAAGCCCGTCGTCGGCTACGTCGCGGGCTTCACCGCACCCGAGGGCAAGACCATGGGCCACGCCGGCGCGATCGTGTCGGGCTCGGCTGGAACCGCGCAGGCGAAGAAGGAAGCCCTCGAGGCAGCCGGCGTGCGCGTCGGAAAGACGCCTTCGGAGACGGCTCGCCTCCTGCGCGAGGTGTACGAGGCGCTGTAACCTCTTCTTCTACGTTCGGCCGGGGTGCCGGTCTTCCGATCCCATCGCGACACTGCGTGCTCACGCTTCGGCTGGTCAGCCGACCGAAGCGGTCACCCGCAGAAGCGACGGGACCGGAAGACCCGCACCCCGGCCTTTCGCATACCCGGCAGTTTCAGGTTTCGCCTACACGAACGCGAAGGCAAGGCTGTCACGAACGAAGCTCCGCGTGACGCAACGCCACCGCGCGCACCTCGGCTTCAGAGCTGTTGCACGCGGGCGGTGTTGCCCGCCGGGTCGCGGAAGGCGAAGTCCCGTGCGCCCCAGTCCTGCTCCATGGGCTCCTGCAGAATGTCGGCTCCCGAAGCCTCGACGCGGGCGAAGAGCTCGTCCAGCTCGTCTGTTGCGAAGACGACCGAGGCGTACGATCCCTTCGCGATGAGCTCACTGATGACGCGGCGCTCCTCGTCGGTGAGGCCGGGATCGACGGCGGGCGGAGTCAGCACGATGGAGGTGTCCGGCTGGTTCGGAGGACCGACGGTGATCCAGCGCATGTCTTCGTAGCCGACGTCGTTACGCACCTCGAAACCGAGCACGTCGCGGTAGAAGACGAGCGACGCCTCCGCGTCGGTGTGGGGCAGGAACGTGACGTGAATGTTGATCTTCATGACTGTCACGCTACCCGCCGGGTTAGCTCGAAACTTCTCGATTTCTGATCGGTTTGGTCGCGCGCATGGTGATGATGCCCGGCAGGCCGGTGAGCGGAGCGGCACCCTCCCGTCGGTAGCGACCGGGCGAGATTCCGACGAGCTCGGTGAAGCGGGTCGTGAAGGTGCCGAGCGAACCGTAACCCACGGCGAAGCATACCTCCGTCGCGCTCATGTCGCCGCGCCTGAGCAGCACCGTGGCGCGCTCGATGCGCCTCGTCATAAGGTAGCTGTAGGGCGACTCGCCGTACACCCGCTTGAATTCGCGGCTCAGATGCCCCGCAGACAGGCCGACCCCGCGCGCCAGGGTGGCGACATCGAGCGGGCGGGCATACTCGCGGTCGATACGATCCCGAACCCGGCGCAGCAGCACCAGCTCCCGCAGCCGCTGCTCGTCGCCCGCCCCTCTACCGCCCATGCCCAGAGCCTAACCGGTCGCGTGGGCCCCTATCCGCGCGATCAGTTGGCCATGAACGGAAGCTGGATGCCCAGCTGCGTTGCGGCTCCGCGGGCGAGCAGGAAGCCGATGATGCCGAAGAGCCAAGAAGTGGTCTCGGAACCGGTGCGCTGCATCCAGGCGGTCAGACGCTGCAGCGGGCGTTCGAGCGCGCTCGCCGTCGCGGAGCGCGCCGCGAGCAGAGCGAGGGCGGGCACGATCATCACGAGGCAGTAGGCCGCGAGTGTCACGATGCGAACCGGCATGCCGACGGGTGCGTCGGCGAGCATCGTCATGCCAACGAGATACGGCAGCATGCTCGCGACCTCGATGATGCCGGCGGCGAGAGCGACGCCCATCACCGCCAGGCGACTCGTGCCGTCGTCGAGCAGTCGTTGCCGCCAGCGCAGCAGGCGACCGTCGCTCGCCGAGACCACGGGGTCTCCGGCCTTGATGCGCTTTTTGCGTCGCGAGTCTGCGGCCCACATCCAGAGCGCGATCCCGAACAGCGCGATCCCGGTGATCAGCACCGTGACCTGCCCGGCTCGCGAGGAGAGAAAGTCGCGACCGATGTGGATCGCGCTCACGATGCCGAGCATGAAGAGCACGCCGATCAGAAGGTAGAACCCGGTGATGGTGCCGAGGTAGAGCAGAATGCGGCGCACCGGGGGCCGCCCGGGCGCGGTGAGGAGAAAGAGCGGGATCAGCAGCGTGCCCACGCTGAGGCCGTCGGCGAGAGCGAGGATCGCCAGCGCGATCGGAAGCGGGAGCGAGGTGAGGAAGTCCATGCTCCGATCCTCGGCGCTGCGGCGCTCTGACGGATCGGCTGAAAGCAGGAGGCGGGTCTCATCCTTTGGACGGAGGCGGAGTGTCAGTGGTGGCTGCTTGGATGGGGGCATGTCAGTTGATCCTCATCCGGCTTCACCGATTCGGGGGCCCGCGGCGCGGCTCTCGGAGCGTCCCTTGGCGCTGGCGGGGGTCTACCTGCTGATCGCGGTGGGGCTTGCGCTGCTGGGGTGGTCGGGGCTGTGGAGTTCTTTCTCGCTGCTGCCGCCGTCAGCGCGGGTGCCTTCGTGGGCGACGCTCGTGCTGGCCGTGCCGGCCTGCGGTGTCGTGCTGCTGAAGCGGCGGGCACCGGTGACGGGGCTGGTGGTCGCGGCGGCGTTCTTCGTCACCGATTTGCTCACGGTGGGCGGTGTGGTGCCGCTGCTCGTGCTGCTCGAGATGCTGCACGCGTACACCCTGGCGTTGCCTCCCGAGCGTCGACGTCGCCTGCTCGGCGGCGTGATCGCGGCCACGCTCGTGCTCACGGGTGCGGCCCTGGTGATCTCGAGCGATGCTCGGTCGGCGGCCATGATCGGTCTGCAGTTCGGCGCGCTGCTCGGCCTCACCTACTGGTATGCGAATTCGGTTGCGCAGTCGCGCGAACTGGTCGAGATGCATCGTCGCCGAGCCGAGGACGCGGAGAGGATCGCCGAGCTCGATCGCGTGGCGGCAGTCGAGGGCGAGCGCGATCGCATGGCGCGTGAACTGCACGACGTCGTTGCCGGACACATCTCCGCCATCGCCATTCGCAGCGAGGCCGCGCTCGGGTTGCCCGCCGAGGAGACATCGGATCGGCGTGCGCTGCGCGCGGTTCGCGACGCGAGCCTGGAGGCGCACGCGACCCTGCGCGAGATGATCCAGGTGCTGCGCTCGGGCGAGCAGGAGTTCTCGCCGTCTCCGGGGCGCGCTCGGGTTCCCGGCCTGGTCGCCGCGGCTCAGGCATCCGGAGCTCGGGTCTCTCTGACCGACACTATTTCGGGAGAGCTGCCAGCGCCCGTCGACCACGCGGTGGGACGCATTGTGCAGGAGGGGCTCGCGAACGCGATGCGGCATGCTGCCGGGGCCGAGGTCGCGGTGAGGCTCTCGGACTGCGGGGGAGAGGTGCGCGTCGAGGTGTCCTCCGCGGGAGGCGGAGCGCCCTCCGACCCCGAGCTGCGCGGCAGCGGCATGGGGCTCGAAATGCTCGCCGAGCGAACGCGCGCGGTCGGCGGCGAGTTCACCGCCGGCCCCGCTGGTCCCGTGGTCCCGCCGACATCGGCGGCTGGGCGGTGCGGGCCAGAATACCGAGGGAGGTCGCGGAATGAGCGGGCGAGCGGGTGACGCGCGGGTGCCGGGCCGGCGCGCGCATCCGGGTGGCGAACAGGCTCAGAGCGGGCACGCCGGTGGTGGGCAGGCTCGGGATCGTGCCCCGCGCGTCATCATCGCCGACGACCACGGCATGATCCGCGAGGGACTCCGCATGATTCTCGAAGTGCACGGCATCGAGGTCGTGGGCGAGGCCGCCGACGGTGCGAGTGCGGTCGGCAATGCGCGCGCCCTGCGCCCCGACGTAGTGCTGATGGACCTGCGCATGCCGGGCATCGACGGCGTCGAGGCGACCCGGCAGATCGTTGCGGAGGGGACAGCCGAGGTGCTCGTGCTCACGAGCTTCGACGAAGATGCGCTGGTGTTCGCCGCGATCGGTGCCGGTGCAGCGGGCTTTCTGCTCAAAACCACCGAGGGCGGCGCGCTGGTCGATGCCGTGCGGCGAGTTGCGGCGGGAGAGGGCGTGCTCGATCCGCGGGTGACGCGCCGCGCGCTCGCCGCCGTGGCGCGGGACGGTAGCGTGGGCGGTGCTGGCGGTGTTGGCGTGGCCGGAGCCGCTGCTGGTGGAGCCGCTGCTGGTGGAGCAGCTGCTGTTGGAGCTGCTGGTGGAGCAGCTGCTGGTGGAGCAGCCGGGGCCGCTGCGGCTTGGCCTGCTCGTCTCGCGAAACAGTTTCCGCAGCTGACGGCCAGGGAGTGCGAAGTGCTCGACGCGCTGTGCGCGGGCGATTCCAACGCCAGTATCGCAACCGCACTCGGCGTCTCGGTGCCGACGGTGAAGACGCACGTCTCCAACATCCTGGTGAAGCTCGGTGCGGAGAGCCGCACCCACGCCGCCGCGATCGCGCGCAGTGGTGAGTTCGGGTAGGCGGGGCTGGGGCTGGGGCCAGTGCTGGCAGCGTTGAAGGGTATCGAGAGGCGGAAAAAGCGGGATTGCCGGCTCTGAAACCCGCTTTTTCCGCCTTTCGAGGGGTGCTCAGGGAGGCAAGGGGAGGGGAACCCTGGGGTTACCCGAGTATGTGTGAGAGGGAGGGGAACCTGGGTGTGGGGCACACGGAGAGGCAGGGAGACCGGGGTGGGGTGGGAGAGGCAGGGAGACTCGGGTGTGGGGCACACGGAGAGGAAGGGAGGCCCGGGTGCGGCGGGAGAGGCGCGGCTGGCTGGGGCGCGGCTGGCTCGGGCTCGGTAGTGGAGCTGATTCAGGCGGTGCGGCAAGCGCAGCGGCTCAGCGGTCGAATGCCTCGCGCAGGGCAGGCTCCAACTCCGGGTAGGAGAACTCGAAGCCCGCCTCGGTCAGCCGTTCCGGCAGCACCCAGCGACTCTTGAGCACCAGCTCGGTTTCGGTGCGGATCGCCGCAGCGCCGGGTTCGAGCATCCAGCGAGGCGCGGGGATCCCGAACGGCACCCCGAGCACCCTGCGAACGCTCGCCATCAGGGTGCGATTGTCGACCGGGCCCGGGGCGCTCACGTTCACGGGCCCCGCGATGTCGGGTGCGCGCTCGAGGAAGTCGATGATGCGGGCGGCGTCTTCGATGTGGATCCAGCTGAACTTCTGCAGCCCGCCGCGTGCGCCGGGCAGGTGCGCGGTTCCCGCTTCGAGCCGCGCTCGCGAGACCGGCCACTCGCCGTCGAGCTGCGGCCCGCCCAGACCGAGGCGTGCAAGGCCCCGGATCGGCCCCAGCACCCCGCCGTGACCGAGCACGATCGCCGTGCGCAGGGCGACTCGGCGCGTTGACGGCAGCGGTTCCGCATCGAGCTCCTTCTCCCACGCCCGGGCGACATCCACCGAGAAGCCGCTGCCGATCTCCCCGTCCCGCTCGGTCATCGGGCGATCCTCGGCGTGCCGATAGATTGTGGCGGTCGAAGCGTTGGCCCACAGCGAAGGCGGTGCTGTCGCGCGTGCGATGGCCCGGCCGAGTTCGGCGGTCGTGTCGAGGCGCGAGCGGAAGATCTCGGCGCGGTTCGCCGCCGTGTACCGACAGTTCACGCTCTTGCCCGCGAGACCGACGACCAGGTCCGCGCCGTCGACGGCGCGCGCGATCCCGATCGAGTCTCCCCAGGCGAGATCCGATCCCGAGCGCCCGATCGTCACCACCTCGCGGCCGGCCTCTCGGTACCGCGCGACGAGATAGCGCTCCATGAACCCGCCGGCACCTCCGACGACGACCCGACCTGACAGTACAGATGCACTCATACTCCCAGCCTAGGCCCGATGCGCTCCGAGCATCCGCTATCTCCGGGCATCCGCTATCTCTGGCGCTCAGGTTGCTCCCGCTGCGTCAGCTGCGCCCTCTGCCCCCGCTGCTTCCGGCGTGGATTCGAGCAACGGCGTGAGCTTTCGCCTGATTCGGCACGCCGTTGGTCGAATCCACGTCGGAAGCGCGCCCGACCGCAGCCGCAGTTGTCGGGGCCGCCTCGCACTGGCGAGCACCCGGTCTGCGCTGAGCACCGGGCGATAGACTGCAACGCGATGAGATCCTTGGTGACTGCGGTGATCGCCGCGATCGAAGCGGTAACCGTCGCACTCGCGGGGCTGCTGTTCGTCGCGGTGCCCGCGCTGCTGATCTGGGTGCTCGCTTTCAATCTCGCGGCGGAGCCCGCCGAGGTGGCGTCGATCTCGACCGCGGTGTGGCTGCTGGCGCACTTCGTGCCGCTGACCCTCTCGCTGACGGAGGAGGCGGCGCTGGGCTTCGGTCTCTCGGCCGAACCGCTGAGCTTCGGCGTCTCGCTCGCGCCGCTCGGCATCACCCTGCTGACGGTCTGGCTCGCCTGCCGCGCCGGCTGGCGACTCGCTCCCCGCGGTGGCATCGGTGCGGCGGGTGTGCTGGGCGGCACGGTCGGTTTCGCGGCGATGGCCGCCACCGCTGCTGTGTTCGCGGGGGACCGGCTCGCCTGGCCGATGTGGGCCGCGATTCTGGTGCCCGCCCTGGTGTACGGCGTTTCGTGCCTGACGTGCTTCGTGCTTCGCGCCGCCCTCGACGCGCAGCCGTGGTGGGACGCGACGGTGCGGGCACTGCAGCGCGCCGCGAGCAGGCTCAGCCCCGCGTTCGCCTCGGGTCTGCCCGCTCGCGCGGCCGAGACCCTGCGGCTCGCGGTGCTCGCGTTCGCGCTGCTCGTCGCGCTCGCAGCCGTGGCGTTCACGGCCGCGATTCTGTTCGGCTACGCCGAGGCGATCGCGCTCACCCAGCAGTTGCAGATCGATCCGCTCGGTTCGGTGCTGCTCTTCCTGGTGCAGCTGGCGCTGCTGCCCGTCGCCCTGATCTGGAGTGCGGCGTGGCTGACGGGCTCGGGTTTCGCGCTCGGGATCGGCACCTCGGTCACCCCGTTCGAAACGCTGCTCGGCCCGCTGCCGGCCCTGCCGATCTTCGGGCTGATTCCGGACGGGTGGGGGGCGTTCGGTGCCCTGGCCCCCGCCGCACTCGTGGTCGGCGGGCTCGTCATCGGGGCGCTCTCTGCGCGGCGGGGAGAGCTGCGGCGGGCTGAGCGGCCGACGCTCATCGCGGTGCCCGTACTGGCGGCGGTGCTCGTGGGGTTCGCCGTTGCAGCGCTGTGCGCGCTCGCGAGCGGATCGATCGGCCCGGATCGCCTGGCGGTCGCGGGGCCGGCACCCTGGGCCGTCGGCGGTCTGGCAGCGGCCGAACTCGGCTGCGGGATGCTGCTCGGCGCACTTGCCGCGCGCATCGATGTGGTGCGCCTGAAGCAGAGTGTTCCGGCTGCCGCATCGCGCTTGCGGGAGGCTGCTCCGGCCGCGGCCGCTCGCCTGCGGGAGTCGGTGCCCACGGCGACCGAGCGCATGCGGTCGGTGAGCGGCATCGGCGGTGGATCGGCGGAGCGCGCATCATCCGGTGCTTCCGAGCGGGATGCCGATCCGGAGCGCGTGCTCCCCGAGCTTCCAACGACGGGTGAGGTGGACACCCGCTCGTCGGGTGGATCCGCCGCCACGGCCGACCCTGCTCGCAACTCCGATAAGTCTCGGGGGTCGCGCAACTCCGACAAGCCTTGGAAGTCGCGCGACTCGGACGAGTCTCGGGAGTCGAGTGACGCTGACGAGCAGGGTTCGGAGGACATCTTCAAGGACCTGACGACGGGCTTCTTAGGCGCGGGGGCGGCGGAGTCGAAGTCGGGAGGCGCTTCCGGCAGCGGATCGCGCACCGCCGCTCTCGCCTCGGCGATCGCCGACGCGGCGAACCTCGACGCGCGAGCGAGCACCGAAGTGCCGGCTGAAGAGGCTGACCAGGCCGACCGGGCGGGTGCACTCGGCTTCGCAGGAGAGCGCTCCGGCGAGGCGGGGAGCGAGGGCGAGAGCCGCGGCAGTGAGAAGCGCGGCGGCAAGAGCGGCAAGAAGGCGAAGAAAACGCGGAAGGGTCTGAAAGACCGGGGAGGTCGCCGCGAGAAGTCGGGCGATGCGAGTGCCGGCCTCGGTTCCGCGGTCGCGGGTGCGGGATCGGGCGGTGCCGGTTTCTTCGACCTGGAGGCCCCTTCGAACCCTGACTCCGGCGCGGAGGCGAAACAGAGCATCGGATCCGATGCGAGCGGCGGTGCACGTCGGGGCGAGGCTGCCGAGGAGCGGCTGCGCGGCAGCTCCGAGGCGGCAGAACCGGTAGCCGCCACCGAACGCGGAGCGTTGGAACCGAGTGATCCCGCTGCTGAGGAAGGCGGTGCGGGCGCGGGCGATCCAGACCCTCGCGAGCCGGAGGCGACCGCGGACACGCACGAAACCGCCTCCTACCCGACGGAGGAACTGCTGCGCGCGTTCTCGTGGGAGGGAACGCAGGCACCGACCGATTCCGGGTCGCGGCGGGAGCGATCGGAGTGATCGAGGCCGCGTTGGAGCACCGCCGGACACCCGGATACGCCGAAGGTGCCGACGACGCCGAGCTGCGCGATGCGGTGCGAGACGTGCTTCGCGAGGTGCTGAGCGCCGATGTGATTCTCATCGACGGCCGCTCGGGATCGGGCAAGACCTCGTTCGCGGCCGGCCTCGCCGACGCACTGCGCGGCGCGGGGCGTTCGCCCCAGACACTGCACGTCGAAGACCTGTATCCCGGCTGGGACGGCCTCTCCGAGGGATCCAGGCTCGTCTCGAATGCGCTGGCGAACGGGTCGTACCGTCGCTACGACTGGGTCGCCGAGGAATTCGGCGGTGTCGCCGTGCCGATTCTGCGGTGCGAGCCGCTCATCATCGAGGGGTGCGGGGCGCTGACGCGGGAGAATATCGCCGCGGCCCGTGACTGGGTGCTGCGCCTCGCCGAGGCTCGGCCTCGGGATCCCGCGTCTCTGGGGGCCTCCGAGCATCCGGGGTCTCCGGATCGTTGCGACCCCTCGGCGAGCACGGAGCGCCGCGAGTCGAAAAGCGACCCCGAGATCCGGGGCATCTGGATCGAGTGCCCCGCCGAACTGCGCCGCGAGCGTGCACTCAGGCGCGACGGCGACACCTACGCCCCGCACTGGGAACGCTGGGCCTCGCAGGAGGTCGCGCACAACGCCGAGCACACCCCGTGGGCGCTCGCCGACCGGGTGCTGCGAACTATCTAGGTGATTGAGCGGAGTGCGGGGCTTTCTAGGTGATTGAGCGGAGCTGCGGAGCAGCGCAGTCGAAATCACGGGTCCGAGGTTTCTCGGAATGTTGGGGTGTCTGGTTTCGACTGCGGCCTGCGGCCTCCGCTCAACCACCGGGTTGGGGTGTTTGAGTGAAGCGAGCGGTCGAACACCCACGTAGGTGATTGAGCGGAGCGAAGCGGAGTCGAAATCACGGGCTCGAAGGTTTCTCAGAATGATCGGGGTCCCTGGTTTCGACTTCGCGCTCCGCTCAACCACCTACGTATGCTCCGCCCAACTGGCTCAGAGCGCTTCGGCACCGCACCCAGGGAGGCGGAGTTCGGGCACGGTAGACTGCTGGGGTGCTGAAACTCGCGGTTCTCATTTCTGGCGGCGGCAGCAACCTCAAAGCTCTGCTCGACGCCGCGGCTGATCCCGAGTTTCCCGCCCGTATCGTGTGCGTGGGCTCCGACACGGACGCACCCGGTTTGGTGCACGCGGAAGCCGCGGGGGTGCCGACCTTCGTGGTGCGTCCCCACGACTACGGTTCGCGTGAGGAGTGGGGGCGAGCCCTCGCAGCCGCGATTCAGGCTCACGGTGTGGGAGCGGCTGCGGCAGCGAGTGACGCGGAAGCGACGGATCCCACCGCACAGCCGGGGTCTTACGCAGCGGCCGACCCAGGCCTCGTGGTGAGCGCCGGGCTCATGCGCATTCTGCCCGCGGGCTTCGTGCGCGAGTTCTCGCCGCGCATCATCAACACCCACCCGGCGCTGCTGCCGCTTTTCCCGGGAGCTCACGCCGTGCGCGATGCGCTCGCGGCCGGAGCGACCGAGACCGGCGTGACCGTGCACATCATCGACGAGGGCGTCGACACCGGCCCGGTGCTGCGGCAGGCGCGCGTCGAGATCCGCCGCGGTGCGGGCGGTGCAGACGCCGACGGTGACGACGCAGGCGGCGAGAGCGAAGGCGAGCTGCACGAGCGCATCAAGCAGCTCGAGCGCCCGCTGCTGGTGCAGACCGTGCGCGACATCGCCCTGGGCGACATCGACCTCGCGGCCGTTGCCGCGCCGACCGTGGCCGCCGCGCCACGCGAATAGCCGGGGTCTGCGGTTTGCAGGCCCGCCCCATTTTCCGCGAGTGAGAGACGCGAGATCCCGAACCGAACAGATGAGATGCTGCGACTACGCGCAGCATGACATGAGGAGATAACCGACCACATGGCAGTTCAGAGCCACGACCCCAGCCTCTACGAGCACCGCGACCTTGTTCCGGTGCAGCGAGCCCTCATCTCGGTGAGCGACAAGACCCGGCTGCTCGAACTCGCGGGTGCGCTCGCCGAGGCCGGCGTCGAGATCGTGTCGACGGGATCCACCGCCGCGACCATTCGCGAAGCGGGACACCCCGTCACCGATGTCTCCGAGGTCACCGGGTTCGCAGAAGCGCTCGACGGCCGTGTAAAGACCCTGCACCCGGCCGTGCACTCCGGCCTGCTGGCCGATCTGCGCCTCGCCGACCACCGCGAGCAGCTCGACCAGCTCGGCTACGCGGCCTTCGAGCTGGTCGTCGTCAACCTCTACCCGTTCGAGCAGACCGTCGCCTCGGGCAAGCCCGCCGCCGACGTCATCGAGAACATCGACATCGGCGGGCCGGCCATGGTGCGCGCCACCGCCAAGAACCACGCCAACGCCGCGATCGTCGTGTCGCCCGCCCGCTACGACGAGGTCATCGAGGCCGTGCGCGCCGGCGGCACTACGCTCGCCCAGCGCCGCTCACTCGCGTCCGAGGCCTTCGTGCACACGGCGCAATACGACGCCGCGGTGGCGAACTGGTTCCTCGACCAGGACGACGGCGACTGGAACGACGCCGCGATCGATGCGGCCTCTGAAGACGCCGCCGACGAAGCGTCGATCGACAGCCTCTTCGAGACCGCCGAAGCCTACGTCGGCTTCGAGACCTTCGGCCTGCGCGAGGCCGTGCTGCGCTACGGTGAGAACAGCCACCAGCGCGCGGCGCTCTTCACCGAGAACGACGGTGCCGGGATCGCCCAGGCCACGCAACTGCACGGCAAGGAGATGTCGTACAACAACTACGTCGACGCCGACGCCGCACTCCGTGCGGCCTACGATCACGAGCGGCCCGCGGTCGCGATCATCAAGCACGCGAACCCGTGCGGCATCGCGGTGGCACCCGAGGGTGCGGATGATCCGATCGCTGCGGCCCACGAGCTCGCCCACGCCTGCGACCCCGTGTCGGCCTTCGGCGGCGTCATCGCGGCCAACCGCGTGGTCACCGCAGGCATGGCCGAGACCGTCGCCGAGATCTTCACCGAGGTGATCGTCGCGCCCGGCTTCGAGCCGGAGGCGCTCGCGATCCTCACCCAGAAGAAGAACATCCGCCTGCTCGTGCTGCCGGCCGACTTCACCCAGAACCCTATCGAGTTTCGCCAGGTTTCGGGCGGTTTCTTGCTGCAGGACGCCGACCGATCCTTCGCCCCGGCTTCATCGTGGACGCTCGCGACCGGCGCGCCGGCCGACGAGGCGACGCTCGCCGAGCTCGAGTTCGCGTGGCGTGCGTGCCGCGCGGTGAAGTCGAACGCGATTCTGCTCGCGGCCGATGGTGCCTCGGTCGGCATCGGCATGGGCCAGGTGAACCGCGTCGACTCGTGCCGCCTCGCCGTGTCGCGGGCCGGTGAGCGTGCTGCCGGGTCGGTCGCCGCTTCCGACGCGTTCTTCCCCTTCGCCGACGGCCTGCAGGTGCTACTCGACGCGGGCGTGCGCGCCGTTGTGCAGCCGGGCGGTTCGGTGCGCGACGAAGAGGTGATCGCGGCCGCCGCTGCGGCGGGCGTCACCATGTACTTCACGGGCGAGCGGCACTTCTTCCACTAGCGGAAATAGGTGGTTGATGACGGTTGCATACCGTCGTTAGCTGCTATTTCATGCGGTTCTATGGGTTGATAGCGATAGGTCGAAACAGTCCGCAACTGGCATATCTGCGGACTCGTTGCGGACAGCTTGCGGACTGCGGACTGTGCGCTCCGGAACATCTTAGGTGGGCACCTAAGATGTCTCACGCAATTCTGAGATTGCGCGGATGGGCGACCCCTCACCCGAGGCCGCTGTCGGGTGAGGGGTCTGGTATTGCGCAGGTTCACGAGGCCGAAAGGGTGCCCATGGTGTGAGCCTTCCCCTGTTCGCGAGGGGTTGACGCAAGTCTTAGCGACGCCAGGTGAGTTCGAGCGTCAGGTGATGCGTCGCACCGCGCGCCGAGCGGACGAGCACACCGTCGACGCGATACTTCTCGCCGCGCCACACGATCCAGTGATGATCGGCCTCGATCTTGAAGCCGGGGTCTTCGATGACGGCGCGCAGGTTCTCGGTGAGTACAAACCGGCCGTAGTCGTTGCTCAGCGTCATGTCGGCGGTCGAGTAGTACACCTGCGCGGGGCAGGTCGCGACGAACTCGGGCGGGCCGGGTACCCAGTCGCCCATCTCGTCCTTGTACTCGTCACCGGTCACCCATATCTCGAGGCTGTCGCGGAGCTGCATTATGCTGCCCTCCGGCGGTGCGCGTCGAGCACCTGACGTTCGATGAGCGACCAGCCCTGGAACGTCGTGTAGCGGGCACTGTAGTCGCCGATCTGCTCGGTCTGCAGCAGCTCGGGATTGTTCGCCAAGCGAGCCGTCGCGGACGTGATGACGGCGGCGAGAGCATCGTTCGGGATGCCGTCGGTGAAGCCGACCCCACGGGTGTAGGTGCGCGCCATTTCGGTGACGAGGGGCAGGTGCGCATCGGCCAGGGCGACGAGCTTGGTGTCGTCGCCCCGGCCCAGGAACACCGCCACGTCGTGCGCGGTGACGAGCGCCATGACTACTGCTCGCCGACGAGAACGATCGCTTCGGGATTCAGAGGAGCGGCGTCGTAGCGTGCGGTGACGCGGATCGCCTGCTGGTCGTAGTCGCCGAAGGTCTGGTCGAGGATCTTCACCGTCGGGGCCTGGTCGCGCGCGACGGCGATCTGGCTGAAGTCGGCGAGCGCGCCCCTGCCCTGCGGGATACGCGATGTGATGATGACCTGCGACCCGAACAGGCGGAACACGCCGTCCTTGGTGGGGTCGGGTGTCAGCACGTACTGGTTCGAGCCCGTCGCCTGCTTCACCTTGCGCAGTGCGACGAAGTCGGTCGGGTGCATGAGAATCTTCGCGGCATTGGTGTTCGCGTTCGCGCTGAGCAGCATCCCCCAAGCGTCGATGAGGGTGTCGAAGCTGATCGCGGCATCGAGGGTCTGCACGCCCTGGTAGTTGAGCAGGCCGACCGGCTCGGTGCCTGCGGGGGTGCCGCCGGTGCCGGTGAGGAACGCGGCGTCGATCTTGTCGGCCACGTCCTTCACGAGGCGATCCTTGATCGTCGCGTCGAGGCTGACGATCGACTGACGGGCAAGCTCGTTGCTGAAGCGGGTGAGGGTCTTCACCGACTTGATCGAGCTGGGGAGCAGCGTGACCTCGTCGAAGTCCATGTCAACGTCGGTGATCTGCTCGTTCTCGCCGTACCATGCGGGGTCGGTTGCGCCGCCGAGCTTCGGGATGCGTACCGGGCTACCGTCGGTGTCGAAGATGCGCGGCCCTGCCGAGAGGAATACCGAGGTGTCTTCGAGGGGCTTGATGAGGATGTTCTGCACCTGCTCGCGGGTGAGTTCCTGAGTGTTGGCCGTTTCAAGTGCCATGAGAGTTCTCCAAACGTGAGAGTCATGTCGATCACGTTGAGAATCAGTCCCAAACGAATAGGGGCACGCCACCAGGACGCGCCCCTATTGTATCAGGTATTGTGTCAGTCGTTCTTAGATGCCTGTCGCAGGTCATCGCGAAGTCCAGAGACTTCCTGTGCGACCGAGAGGATCGCGGCGACTTTTGCGGCCTCGATCTGCTGATCGATGTTCAAGTGCTCGGCTTCAGTGATCGAGCCTGATGAGTGGCCCTGTGCTGCACCGATCGCTCTGGCAAGGGTATCCCAAGCGGTTCCGTAGTCGTTCATGTTCTGTCTCCTTAGCTTGCGTTGGCGCGGAGTGCGCCTGCGATCGTGAACGTATCAGTAACCCCGGACACGCCCTGCCCGATGTCGCCTGCGGGCTTGCGGCTTGCGAGGTGCGGCTTCGCGGCGAGCAGCGCGTCGATCGCTGCGACCATTTTGTCGGGGTCGTCAATATGGTCGTCGTCGAACGGGAGGTCGGTCGCGTCCTGCAGGCGACCCGTAGCGGCGACGAGGGCGGTATGCAGGCGCTCAGCGATCTGGTCGCGGTCTGCGGCGCGCTGACGGTACTTCGCGTTCTCGTCGCGCAGCTTCACGACGTAGTCGCGGGGGAACGTCTCAGCCTCGTCAGGGGTGTCGTCGTTCGCTACCCCCTCCTCTTCGGGTTCAGGGGTGTCCGTAGTCTGGACACCCTCGTCTTCGAACTGGGGAGATTCCCCAGTTGCTTCGTTGTTCTCAGTGCTCATCGTGTTTCCTTTCCTAGTTGACCGGGCGAGCAATGCACTCGCAACCGGGATGAGTCGGCATGGGATGATCGGCAGGCCACACCTGCCCTTCGCGCCACCACCAGCGGCAGAGCTGGCACGGGTCGGCTTCGAGCTGGCGCACCCAGCCCTTGCCCGCCTGCTCGATCGCATGGTCGTAGGTCGTCTGCGCGGCTTCCAGCGGCGCGTTCAACGCGAGCCGCTGCAGCTTCATTTCAAGGTCGCCGTCACCGTCGAGGATCGTCATGAGCGCCGCCTCGTAGCTGCGGAGCTTCGCGGTAGGCATGACGCCCTGCGTCGAGGCGAGCCGCCGGTCGAGGCGCGACACTTCGAGGGCGACGGACTGGTCGGCGAGCGCGGCAGCATACGCGCCGTGGTTCCCGAGGATCGCTTCGGCCAGGTGCAGGAACGTGGGCCGGTCGATGACGCCCTGCCCGTACATGCGCCACGCCGCCATGATCTTCACCTTCGAGCTGTCGCGGATGCGCCCCAGCGTGCCCTGGTAGCTCACTGTGCGTCCTCAGTCACGAGGAACGCGGACAGGTCGGCCCCGGCCTGGTCGAGGGCTTCAGAACGGCGTGCGCGCTTGATCTGGTCGATCTGCGACGGGGAATAGCCGAGCGGGTCGGCGAGCACCGATTCGAGCGGCACACCGATGCCGGCGAGCTTCGCGGCAGCGTCGGCGACCTGACCGGGCGTGCGCGTCTCGGCCGACGCCCAGACCGTCTCGAAGTCGCGCGTGTTGTGTCCGTCGCGCACCTTCGCGATGAGGTCGGCGACCTTCGCCCAGGCCCGCCCGTAGGTGCGCTGCTTCGATACGGTACGCGCCACGAGCGACGCTTCGGCCGAGCGGATCGCATCCGCGCTCGGTGGCTGGTCACCGTTCAGGCCGAGGTAGTGCGGCGGCAGGCCCGACACGGCCCCGATCTGCTGCGTGAGCACCGCGACGAGGTCACTGTACCCGTCGAGGCGTGCGCCGTCGAACTGCCCGAACTTCGTTGCCGGGTCTTCGGACTGCCACAGCCGCGACGACTCATTGCTGAACGGGTTGATCGGGTTGCCGTCGTCGTCCTCGACGACCTCGAGGCCGGTCGCCCACCTGCGCGGCCGAGCGAAGCCCTCGCTCGTGACCATCGCATCGCTCATGATCTTCGCGAGGCCGTCGGTCAGGTCGAGAATGTCGGTCATCTCGCTCGACCCGTCGAAGTCGAGCAGGCGGGCACGGTTCACGATCTGAACGACCGGCACCTCGCCGAGCGGGTTGTCGATCGTCTCGACCACGTTCAGCA
>JBKEBN010000133.1:0-41589 GCA_047973175.1 Leucobacter sp. | reverse complement strand
GCCGCTTGGCCTTGTCTTTGCTGGTGGGGCTACCAGGACTTGAACCTGGGACCTCTTCATTATCAGTGAAGCGCTCTAACCGCCTGAGCTATAGCCCCGTGACCAAGCAATAACTTTATCCGAGCCGCACCGAAAACCAAAATCGAAATCTGATCTCGGGCGCGTTGCGCAAACTAGCGCGCTCGAAAGCTGCTGCACAGGCCGCGGTCGGGGTCCGCCACCGGGATCCCGATCCCGAACTAGTTACTCGTGAACCCGAGCTGGAAGCCGCCGAGCACCCGCACCAGCAGGTTGTACACGAGGGCCCCGATCGCGCCGAGCACGGTGCCGACGATCGTGTTGAGAATGCCGACGACCACCGCGAAGCCCAGCACCTGCGGGAAGCCGATGAACTTCATGAGGCTGTTGCCCTCGCCGACGATGTCGGTGAACAGCTCGTCGAGGCGACCGAGCACACCGGTCTGCATGAGCACCGTGTAGATCAGGATCGTCGACACCACGCTCACGATCGCGATGCACAGCGCGATGAGAAAGGAGAACTTCACCGCGGACCAAAAGTCGATGTACACGAGCTTCAGGCGCACCTGCTTGCTGGGGGCCTTCTTACGGGTCTTCTTTGCCAGCTTGTCGGCGACAGTGTTACTCATTCACGTCTTCCTTGTTCTCGGGGGTGTCTGCACCCCGGCCCTCCGACTCGTCATCGTCGAGCCCGCGCTCAGAATTACGCGCGATGCCAATAATACGATCCCCCTCTGGGAAACGCGCAAAGACCACGCCCATGGTGTTGCGTCCCTTGGCGGGTACCTCGGCCACGTTCGACCGCACGACCTTGCCGCTGGCGAGCACCACCAGCACCTCGTCGCCCTCGTCGACGATGAGTGCTCCGACGAGGTCGCCGCGGTTCTCATCGAGCTTCGCGACCTTGATGCCGTAGCCGCCGCGGTTCTGCACGCGGTACTCGTCGACCGCCGTGCGCTTGGCGTAGCCGCCCTCCGTGACGACGAACACGTAACCGCCCTCGCCGTTGATGCGCGAGGCCGAGAGCAGCGCGTCACCCTCGCGGAAGTTCATGCCGCGCACGCCGCTCGTGGAACGTCCCATCGGGCGAAGTGCCTGGTCAGAGGCGGTGAATCGCACCGACATGCCGTGCCTGGAGACCAGCAGCACGTCGTTGTCGCTCTCGGCGATGAGCGCGGAGACGAGCTCGTCGCCGTCGCGCAGCTTGATCGCGATGATGCCGCCGGTGCGGTTGGTGTCGTACTCCTCGAGCGCGGTCTTCTTCACGAGGCCGTCGCGGGTGGCGAGCACCAGGTAGCCGGCGTCCTCGAAGTCGCGGATGTCGAGAATCTGGGTGACGGTCTCGTCAGGCGCGAGCGCGAGCAGGTTGGCGAGGTGCTGCCCCTTCGAGTCGCGGCCGCCCTCGGGAACCTCGTAGGTCTTCGCGCGGTAGACGCGCCCGGTGTTGGTGAAGAACAGCAGCCAGTGGTGCGTCGTCGTCACGAAGAAGTGCTCGACGATGTCGTCGGCGCGCAGCTGAGCGCCCTTGACGCCCTTGCCGCCGCGGTGCTGCGAGCGGTAGTTGTCGATGCGGGTGCGCTTGACGTAGCCGCCGCGCGTCACCGTGACGACCATCTCCTCCTCCGGGATCAGGTCTTCCATCGACATGTCGCCGTCGAAGCCGTGCAGAATGTTCGTGCGGCGGTCATCGCCGAACTTGTCGACGATCTGACCGAGCTCGGTGACGACGATGCTGCGCTGCTCGCTGGGCGAGGCGAGAATGCCCTGGTACTCGGCGATCTGCGCTTCGAGCTTGGCCGCGAGATCCAGAATCTTCTGACGCTCGAGGGCCGCGAGGCGCCGCAGCTGCAGGCCCAGGATCGCGTCGGCCTGGATCTGGTCGACGTCGAGCAGCGCCATGAGGCCCGCGCGAGCCTCGTCCACGGTCGGCGAGCGGCGGATCAGTGCGATGACCGCGTCGAGCGCGTCGAGCGCCTTCAGGTACCCGCGCTGGATGTGCGCCTCGGCCTCGGCCTTGCGCAGGCGGAACTCGGTGCGGCGCACGATCACTTCGACCTGGAACCGGGCCCAGGTCGTGATGAAGCCGTCGAGGGCGAGCGTGCGCGGCACGCCGTCGACGATCGCGAGCATGTTCGCGCCGAAGTTCTCCTGCAGCTGCGTGTGCTTGTACAGGTTGTTGAGCACGACCTTGGCGATCGCGTCGCGTTTGAGCACGATGACGAGGCGCTGGCCGGTGCGGCCGCTGGTCTCATCGCGGATGTCCGCGATGCCCTGCACCTTGTTGTCCTTCACGAGGTCGGCGATCTTCACGGCCAGGTTGTCGGGGTTCACCTGGTAGGGCAGTTCGGTCACGACGAGGCAGGTGCGGCCCTGGATCTCCTCGATGCCCACGACGGCTCGCATGGTGATGGATCCGCGACCGGTGCGGTAGGCCTCGCGGATCCCCTTCGTACCGAGGATCTGCGCCCCGGTCGGGAAGTCGGGCCCCTTGACGCGCTCCATGAGAGCCTCGAGCAGCTCCTCCCGCGTCGCCTCGGGGTGCTCGAGGTGCCAGATGGCGGCCTCGGAGACCTCGCGCAGGTTGTGCGGCGGAATGTTGGTCGCCATGCCGACCGCGATACCCACGGAGCCGTTGACCAGCAGGTTGGGGAACCGCGCGGTGAGCACCGTGGGCTCCTGGGTGCGGCCGTCGTAGTTGTCTTGGAAGTCGACGGTATCTTCGTCGATATCGCGCACCATCTCCATGGCGAGCGGAGACATCTTGGTCTCGGTGTACCGGTGAGCGGCCGCACCGTCGTTGCCCGGCGATCCGAAATTGCCCTGACCCAGTGCCAGCGGGTAGCGCATCGCCCACGGCTGCACGAGACGCACGAGGGAGTCGTACACTGCGCCGTCGCCGTGCGGGTGGAACTGTCCCATCACATCGCCGATGACGCGCGTGCACTTCGAGAACGCTTTGTCGGGTCGATAGCCGCCGTCGTACATCGTGTAGATGACGCGGCGGTGCACCGGCTTCAGGCCGTCGCGCACGTCGGGCAGAGCTCGGCCCACGATGACGCTCATGGCGTAGTCGAGGTACGAGCGCTGCATCTCCAGCTGCAGGTCGACCTGGTCGATCCTGCCGTGCGTCGCAGCATCAGCCTCGTTGATCTCGCCTAAGACCTCTGCCTCAGTGCGTTCTTCGTTGCTCATCTGTATCTTTCGATTCGGGATCTGGTTTCGACTCCGCGCTTTGCGCTCCGCTCAACCGGTGTGAGGTTCACTCCGGAGGGCGGGACGTGCTAGATATCCAAGAAGCGCACGTCCTTCGCGTTCTGCTGAATGAAGCTGCGGCGAGCCTCGACGTCTTCGCCCATGAGCGTGGCGAAGATCTCGTCGACGATGGCCGCGTCTTCCATCGTCACCTGCAGCAGGGTGCGCGTCTCGGGGTTCATCGTGGTCTCCCACAGCTCCTCGTGGTTCATCTCGCCGAGGCCCTTGTAGCGCTGCACGCCGCTCTCCTTCACAAGGCGCCTGCCCGCCTCCGCACCCGCGGCGAGGCGCACGTCGCGCTCGGCATCGCTGAAGACGTACTCGTCCTCGGCGTTGGCCCACTTGATGCGGTAGAGCGGCGGCTGCGCGAGGTAGACGTAGCCGAGATCGATGAGCGGCCGCATGTAGCGGAACAGCAGCGTGAGCAGCAGCGTGGTGATGTGCTGGCCGTCGACGTCAGCATCGGCCATCAGCACGATCTTGTGGTACCTGGCCTTCTCCGGGTCGAACTCCTCGCCGATGCCGGCACCGAAGGCCGTGATCATCGCCTGAACCTCGTTGTTGTTCAGGGCGCGATCGAGGCGGGCTTTCTCGACGTTCAGGATCTTGCCGCGCAGCGGCAGGATCGCCTGGGTGTGCGGGTTGCGACCGGTCTTCGCGGATCCACCAGCCGAATCGCCCTCGACGATGAAGATCTCGGAGACCGAGGGATCCTTGCTCGTGCAGTCGGAGAGCTTGCCGGGCATGCCGCCCGACTCGAGCAGCCCCTTGCGCCTCGCGGTTTCGCGCGCCTTGCGGGCAGCGAGCCGCGCCGTGGCGGCCTGGATCGCCTTGCGGATGATGTCTTTCGCCGGGCCGGGATTGCGCTCGAGCCAGTCCCCCAGCTGGTCGCCGACAACCTTCTGCACGAAGGCCTTCGCCTCGGTGTTGCCGAGCTTCGTCTTGGTCTGACCCTCGAACTGAGGTTCGCCGAGCTTGACCGAGATGACCGCGGTCAAACCCTCGCGCACATCGTCGCCCGAGAGGTTGTCGTCCTTGTCGCGGAGGATGTTCTTCTCGCGCGCATAACGGTTCACCAGCGTGGTGAGCGCTGCGCGGAAGCCCTCCTCGTGCGTGCCACCCTCGTGCGTGTTGATGGTGTTGGCGTAGGTGTGCACGCTCTCCGTGTAGGCGGTGGTCCACTGCATCGCGACCTCGGCGGCGATCTTGCGCTCAGAATCCTCGGCCTCGAAGGAGATGATCTCCTCGTTCACCAGTTCGGCGCGCTTCGTCGAGTTGATGTGGCGAACGTAGTCCTCGATGCCCTTCTCGTAGAGGAACTCGTCGTGCGGGGCGGGCGGGGCAACGAGCTCGCCGTCTTCGTTCTCGACGGGTTCCTGCGGACGAAGATCGGTGACGGTGATCTTCAGTCCCTTGTTGAGAAAGGCCATCTGCTGGAAGCGGGTGCGCAGCGTCTGGTATTCGAACTCGACGGTCTCGAAGATCTCAGCGCTGGGCCAGAAGGTGATCGTGGTGCCGGTCTCCTCGCTCGGCTCGCCCTGCTGCAGCGGGGCGTCGGGAACACTGCCCGTGAACGACATGTTCCACGTGAAACCTTGGCGCTTGACCGCGACCTCGAAGCGGCTCGAAAGCGCGTTGACCACCGACGAGCCGACGCCGTGCAGACCACCGGAAACGGCGTACCCGCCGCCGCCGAACTTGCCGCCGGCGTGCAGCACGGTGAGCACGACTTCTACCGTCGAACGGCCCTCGGTCGGGTGAGGATCGACGGGGATGCCTCGACCGTTGTCGACGACGCGCACGCCCCCGTCCTCGAGAATGGTCACGTCGATGGTGTCGCAGAAGCCGGCCAGGGCCTCATCCACCGAGTTGTCGACGATTTCGTACACTAGGTGGTGCAGGCCGCGGGGTCCGGTGGAGCCGATGTACATACCAGGCCGCTTGCGAACCGCCTCAAGCCCTTCAAGCACCTGGATAGCACCGGCACCATAGTCTTCCGCGGCAGCGGTCTGTTCTGCATTCATGCCTCGAATTGGTCCCTCTCTGGGCATTTCAGGGCGTGTTTCAACGCCGGACATTTCCGCACACCAGCCTATCAAGGTTGAGCCGTGCAACAGCCGATTGCGCGCGTCTCGCACCGATATACGGGAAGGGATCGTACCCGCCCTCTCAAACCGGTGGTTGAGCGGAGCCCCCGGTGGTTGAGCGGAGCGCTCCTTCCCGGTGGTTTCGACAATAGGTGGTTGAGCGAAGCGCAGCGAAGTCGAAACCCCCGAGTTGACAACTATCGGACCATCCAGGCACCTCAACGTTCTGCGGAAGCTCCGAGTCAGTAGTTCTCGACAATAGGTGGTTGAGCGGAGCACAGCGAAGTCGAAACCACACTGCTCAAATTTCTAGAAATAGCGAAACACTCAAAGAGCCACTGAAGCGGAGATCTCATAGAAGCACACGGAGCAAAGCGCTTCGGCTCTGCTCTCCGCACTCATTTTCTCCTCTTACTCCACCCGCGCAGTGCTGCGGGTCCCTCTTCGATCAGCAACTTCCGCTTGTCGTGGGCCCACCCTTGAATCCGCTTCTCCATAGCGAAGGCTTCCGCTGCAGACTCGAAATCTTGTGCCCACGCGAGATGCACCGGAAGTCGGTGCCGCGTGTACTCTGCGCCTATCCCGGCTGCATGCTGAGCCAACCGAAGTTGAAGGTGAGTGGTGCTCCCGACGTAGTAGGTTCCGTCGGCGCACTGGAGGATGTAAGTGTAAGCCATGCGCGCAGACTAACGAGCCCCGATTGTGCACTGTCAAGATCTGAAACAAGTACGCGGGTGGTTGAGTGCGTGGATCGTGGGGGTACCGCCGCACCGGAACGAAATCACCCCAGAGCTTCTCAAAACGAGATATCCGCTGGTATAGCGCCGTACCTCAGGGGGTTGAACGGAATTGAAACCACCGAATCGACCTCGCTGCATGGGTACGTGATTGAGCGCAGCGCAGCCGAGATCCCTCCACCGAGTTTCTGCGAACAGGACTTTCGAGTGCCTCATAGCCGTGATTTCGACTCCGTGCTCCACACTTCGCTCAATCACCTAGGAGAGGTTTCGACTGCGGCCTGCGGCCTCCGCTCAATCACCTATGGGGGTGTCGCACTCCCTCAGGTGATTGAGCGAAGTGTGGAGCACGCAGTCGAAATCACAGAGTCGGAGTTTCTTGAAACCTTACTTCCTCAGAAGGCGAGTATGGGCGGGTACGGGCAACTGAGGGCAGTGCAGCCAAAATCGCAGACTCAACTCTTCCTCGCAACCAACTACCTGCCGTCAGTCGGTGAACACGATACGCTACACTCCCAAAAATCTGACCCTTGAATACAGCACGATCCTTCGCTGAATGCGATGCATTCAGCTCTGAAAAGATCGTGCCCATTCACGCACGCGGGCTGCGCTCTCCTCTTCCGACAGATCCTCGACGCGGGTCATAACCGACCAGCGCACCCCGAACGGGTCACGAATACTCGCGAATCGATCTCCCGACACGAAATCACTCGGAGCTTCGCGCACGGTCGCCCCCGCGGCAACCGCTTGTTCGACGACAGCGTCCACGTTCGGCACATACAGGCCCATCGAATAGCAGTCGTCGTCTCCCCCGGGTGCGCCCACCAGGTGGTAGTCGGGCATCGGCTCGCCGAGCTGCAAGTGCCCCGTACCGAAATCGAGTTCAGCGTGGGCGACGATCCCACCCATTTCAGTCACATCGACCACGCGCGCTCCGAACACATCGCGGTAGAAGTCAACGGCCTCAGCGGCTCGTGGGATCGCAAGAAACGGCGTAAGGCTGGTGCATCCGTGCGGCATTCCATTGGTGGTGTGCGCACCGTTCGCGGCGCGGGTCTCCTGTGCATTCATGTCTCAAGCGTAGGATCGGGCAGGGGCAGTGGCTTGCAGATTTGCGCCATGATCTCGGAGATCTGCCACCGATCTGAGCAGCGCAGATATCGGACGTAGCAGCGTGCCAGAGTCACCAAGGGGAAACGACATGGAGCAGAACCGACGCGGCATCCTCTACCCGCAACGCCTCCCCGAGTTCCACAGGTTGTCGCCGCCCCTCGAGCTTGCGCACGCTGTCAGTTGGTTCTGGATCCCAGAGTGGAACCTCCCCGCCGGCGAAGAATCCCGCCAAGAACTCCTCCCCTTCCCCGCATGCAACTTCGTGGTCGAACCCAACGGTATCGGCGCGGTGGGCCCGACCACCGCGCGTTCGGAACGGGTACTCAGCGGAAGTGGTTGGGCGGTCGGGGCACTGCTGCGCCCTGCTGCAGTGCCGGCGCTCGTACCCGATCCTGCGAGCTGCCGCGATTCGATTCGCACGGTGCCCGATCCCGAGCTGCTCTCCAGGGTGCGCAGCGCGATGACCGATGCTGACATGTCGGCATCTGAGCGCCGAGAGCACGCGACCGCTACGCTCTCGAATTGGTTGTTGGATCGTGTTCCCCCACCTCGCCCGCACAGCGACGGCGCACTCGCAAACGAACTCGCCGAAGCACTCGCCGACCCCGCGATTGTCCGCGTCGATCAACTGCCCGAACGCTTACACGTTTCAGCACGCTCGCTTCAGAGACTAGCCGAGCGATTCTTCGGGCTTTCGCTGCACTCGATGATCCGCAGGCGACGATTGCAGGAGGGGGCGCAGCAACTGCGCGAGAACCCCGGGCTCGGGATCGCCGACCTCGCAAGCGAGCTCGGCTACACCGATCACGCTCACTTCACCACGGACTTCAAGACACTGCTCGGAATGACGCCGAGCGAGTATCGTGCACGGGCGTCGTCGGTGTGACAACTGCAGTTGCACAGCTTATACGAGCGGCAGGCCAGTGGGTTTCGACTCTGCTGTGTTGCTGTATCGCGTTACAACACAGCAGGAATAGGTGGTTGAGCGAAGCGCAGCGGAGTCGAAACCACACGCCTCAAGTTTCCGAGGAAACTCCGGGTCCCTAGTTTCGACTACGCACTTTGTGCTCCGCTCAACCAGCGGGATTAGGTGGTTGAGCGCAGCCGAGCGCAGCCGAGCGCAGCCGAAATCACGGCCGCGACTCTTCAAGAAACTTTCACTCTGCGGTTTCGACTCCGGCCTTCAGCCTCCACTCAACCACCTGGAATAGCTGCATTCCACTCAACCGTAGGTGTCGCGAGGGCCTCGACCCCTGACCGTGCGAGGGCCGTGCCGCCAGCTGGGAGCTCCGGGGGCAAGGAAGCGCAGATCCCGAATCTCGGCGTGAGGATACTCGGCAAGCAACTGCGTGAGCATCTCGGCCCGCAGTCGTCGCAGTTCAGTGGCCCAGGCCGTAGAGTCGCACTGCACCTGCAGCACTCCGTTTGAAATGCCGATGACGCTGGTGTGCTCGGCGGTCGTCACACCGGCAAACTCCTGCCACTCTGAAATGATCCGCGCTTGGTCGAGCTCCGCGCTCCAACCCATGTCGGCGGAGACAGTGAGCAGAACGTCGCTCAGGGCCTTGGGGTCGCGACCGGAGCCGAACGGCTTGGCACCGATGCCGTCTTCCGTCGACCTTCTCCGGCCGCGGGGAACAGGACGACCACGCCATACGGACTTAGCGCGCAGGTACGCGGACGTAGCAAACTGCGGATCGAATGCCGCACTCATGACTCGACACGACCCGTCGTGATTGCTGCGCCCGGAGAGACTTCGCTCACGTGCTCCGCACCTGCGGTGACACCGCCTGCCGGCCTCTCCCCGACCTCGCCCTCCTCCGGGGAAGCACTGTTCTCCAGGCCCGCTATATCACTGTCAACGTCCGCGGTATCGCCGTTCCCTGACGAACCGTTAGCAGCACCAGCCACCCCAGAACCCCAGGTCACAGCCTGATTATCAACAATCCTCCCGGATTCGATGAGGGACCGATTCCAAGTTGCGTGATTTGGCACATCCTCCTCAACCGCGGCCGTGACAATCACCTGTTCGAAGCCCCCGACCGCAGCCATGAGCCGGTGTCGCCGTCGGACATCGAGCTCTGCGAAGACATCATCGAGGATGATGACGGGATCGCCGGCAGGCGACTCTTCCCGAAGAATTGAAGCCAGCGCCATCTTCAGCGAAAGAGCGAACGACCACGACTCTCCGTGGCTGGCATACCCCTTTACCGGTAGCTGATTGAGCTCGAGCATCAGATCGTCTCGGTGCGGCCCGACGAGGGTGACCCCTCGCTCGAGCTCCTTTGCGCGCACCTCCGCCAGCGCAGCGCGAAACTCATCCGCAAGCGTTTCACGTGAAACATCCGCCAACTCTGCGGGCGAGAGTGTTTCACGTGAAACGTCTCGTCCCACGGCAGCGACTGCGGTCGCAGCGACAGACTCTTGCAGAAATACTTCTGGACGGTGATCCTGCTCAACCAGTTCCGTGTAACCACGGCGTAAGGGATCAAGAAGATCGCGGACAAACTCGCGTCGAGCCAGCATGATTCGCGAACCATGCTCGATGAGTTGCTCATCCCAGATCGAGAGCGTGGCGTCGAGATTTATTCGACTCCCGCCCGCGCGTGCCGACTTGAGCAGTGAAGTGCGCTGACGAACGACTCGTTCATAGTCCGACAGGGCTCCAGCAGCCACCGGAAGTCTCGCTACGAGAGCGTCATCGAGAAAGCGTCGACGTGTGGAGGGCTCTCCACGAACGATTCCCAGATCTTCTGGTACGAATGCAACAGAAGAAAACCATCGAGTCACCTCTCGCGGCCGCACAGTGTTACGGTTCACCTGCGCACGATTGGGGCGATCTCGATTGAGCTGCAGTTCGAGAGAAACCTCTCGTTCAGCTGCGGCGACCCTCATGCGCATCACAGCGGCATCGCAACCCGCTCGAATCAGCGGAGAATCACTTGAAACACGGTGTGATCGCAGAGTCGCAAAGTAAGCGATCGCTTCGACGAGGTTGGTCTTGCCCTGGCCGTTTCTCCCGATCAGGAGGTTGGGGCCTGACTCAAGGGCGAGTTCCGCCGTGCGATAGTTGCGGAAGTCACCGAGCGAAAGATGCGCGACCCGCACGTCTCCCCTATCGGAGCAGCAGATTCGGCTGCAGCAGGTATCGGAAGCTTTCTTCGTCAGCCTCGTCCTTGCTGCGCTGGCTGGTAATCAGCACCGGCCCCGGCTTTCCGGGATTGTCGGTGCGAGTGAAGGCGATTCGAGCAAAACCCGCGTGCGTCGAACGCAGGCCGTCGAGCAAGAACTGAGGCTTCAGCGACACCACCATGTCTTCGCCGAACAAATGCGCATCCACGGTCTCAACCGCTTGAGCCGACTCGGTTCCAGCCGCTTCGAGGGTCACGGTCCCCTCCTCAAAGGTGAAACGCAGCGCAGCCTCACGCTCGAGCACCAGACCGACACGTCCAACGGCTTCAACAAGCTCAGACGTGCTCACCACTGCGTAATTATCGACGCTCGTGGGGAAGAGCCGGCCGACGGGTGGATAGTTGCCCTTGATGAGGAGAGAGGTCACCGTCTTCGAACCACCGGTAAATGCGATCAACTCGCGTTCACCGTCTTTGACGATGGAAACCCGCACCTGACCATCGTTTGCGAATGTCTTGCCGACTTCGGTGACGATCTTCGAGGGAACCAGTGCGGTCAGCTGTTCTCCCCCAGCCTGATCCTCCCAGTCGATACGGCGAGTTGCCACACGATAGCGGTCGGTTGCGGTGAGCGTGAGCGAATTCTCACTCACTTCGAACTGCACACCGGTGATCACGGGAGTGACGTCGTCTTTCGAAGCTGCCAGAGATACCTGAGCTATGGCATCAGCGAACTTCTCTGCCGGTACGGACCCGGATACCGTATCGATTCGAGGAATCTGCGGGTACTCCTCCACCGGCATCGCGGGAAGGCTGAAAGATGCTGACCCACAGCGCACCTCGACGCGATTGTCTGTCTGCGACACCTCGACGTCGGAATGCGGCAGACGCTGCGCGATCTCGCTGAGCAACCTTCCCGACACCAAAGCTCGACCGGCTTCAGTAATCTCCGCGGTAACCGACGTGCGGGCAGAAACCTCGTAGTCGAACGACGAAATGGTGAGGGCATCTCCCTCTGCTTCGATGAGAGCACCACTGAGCAACGGTTGGGTCGGACGCTGCGGAAGAAGCTTCACTGCAAATGACACAGCCTCGCTGAACACGTCGCGGTTGACAGTGAATCGCATCTGGCTTTCCTTCCGGCGTGCGCATGAAGCTCGATGACATGTCGAAGACACACAGGAGTGACGCGGAGTGACATGAAATCGATCGATGGTGGTTCGACAATCTTTGCATACTCGGAGGACTGAAGCATCCGCGAGGTTCTTGTGAGGGAGGAGCAGCTCCGATCCCGAGCGTCGGGAGCGCGTGATCGAATGCCCGGATAAATAGAGAGAGGTGTTAACAGTGTTAACAGCTGTGGAAACTGTGGATAACTCCCGACATGCCGGTTGTTTCTAAGGAACTACATCTTTGTGAGTTGTTGAGCGGCGGTGCATCACTGCGCATCCGCGGAATTATGCGGAAGTTCGGGCCGAAGCCACATTCCACAGGATGCTCGAACTCATCCACAGTTCGAGCCGACTTGTCCTCAGCTATCCACAGATTGCCTCAGCCATGTGGATAAGTAGGCGGGATCGGCGTGTCGCAGGAGGCCGAAAGGGCCGCGCGAACCTCTACCGCGAACCCTGCTTGATGCGGGTGGTGAGCTCAGTGACCTGGTTGTACACGGAGCGTCGCTCCGCGATGAGCTGTGCAATCTTTTTGTGCGCGTACATGACAGTCGTGTGATCCCGACCCCCGAAGAGCTGACCGATCTTCGGCAGTGACAGCGGCGTCAGCTCACGGCACAGATACATGGCGATCTGACGGGCGAGCGCGATCTGTTGCGCGCGCGATGCGCCGTATAGTTCGTCGACGGCCAGATCGAAGTACTCGGCCGTGCGGCTGATAATGTCTGCCGGTTGCACCTCGTTATCGGCGTCGAGCGTGATGAGGTCCTTGAGCACGGTGTGCACCAGAGCCATGTCGATGTGCTGTTGGTTGAGGTTTGCGTAGGCGGTGACGCGGATCAGCGTTCCCTCGAGCTCGCGGATGTTCGAGGTGAACTTGCTCGCGATGAACTCGAGAATGCTCTGATCAATCTCGATGTTCTCGCGCTGTGCCTTCTTGCGCAGGATCGCGATGCGCGTCTCGAGATCTGGCATCTGAATGTCGGTGAGCAGGCCCCACTCGAAACGGGAGAGCATGCGCTCCTCGAAACCGCGAAGCTGCTTGGGCTGCACATCGCTCGTGATGACCACCTGCTTGTTGTGGTCGTGCAGCGTGTTGAAGGTGTGGAAAAAAGCCTCCTGCGTTTCCACTTTGTCTTCGAGGAACTGAATGTCGTCGACGAGCAGGATGTCGACGCTGCGGTATCGAGCGTGGAAAGCCGCACCCTGATTGTTGGCGATCGAGTTGATGAAGTCGTTGGTGAAGTCCTCGGAGCTGACGTAGCGCACGCGCACGTCGGGGAAGAGTTCGCGCGCGTAGTGTCCGATCGCGTGCAGGAGGTGGGTCTTGCCGAGGCCGGAATCGCCGTAGATGAAAAGCGGATTGTAGGCGCGGGCCGGGGCCTCCGCGACCGCGACCGCGGCGGCGTGCGCGAAGCGATTCGACTGCCCGATGACGAAGCTGTCGAAGCGGTACTTGTCGTTGAGCCTGCTCTCGGTGACCTCTTCGAAACCCTGTCGACTGCGAGGCTCGTAGAGGGGGCGAGTCGACTCGAAACGACCGGGGGGTATGGCACTGGAGAGGTGCGGGGGCGCTGCGGGCGATTCTTGGGCGGGCTCGGGTTCGGGATCGAGTACCGGATGCGCATCCTCGTCCACGATCACGATGAAGTTCTCAATACCCACGGCTTCGGGGATCTGCGCCACCGCGGACATGATGGCGGGGCGCAGACGGGTCTCCAGCAGCTTGAGCGTGAACTCGAGCTGCACGGCAAGGTACAGAGTGCCGGCAGCCATACCCCGGGGTATGGCGAGGGCGAGCTGAGCACCGACCGCCGGCCCCACTGAGGGATCGCTCATCACCGTCTGGGTTACCTTTGCCCAGACCTCCTGGATTTCGTGCTCAGTCACGTGATCCTCGCGTCGGTCGTTGAAGTGTGGAAAGTGTTATTCCCAGACTTATCCACAAGAAGGATCCCGTACTTCCTTGTGAATTCGCGGAATCACCGTCGCGAGAAAACACCTTCGTTCACGTTAGCCACAGATTTGTCCACAGGCAAGTTCGGCGTTCGTGGATTCGGTTCCGACTCTCGGTGGCCCCGCTCAACCGGCTGAACTATAGGTGGTTGAGCGCAGCGGAATCGAAACCACGGGTCGGGGTTTCTCAGAAAAGTCTCCACGGAACGTCAAGGTGTGTGGTTTCGACTGCGGCCTGCGGCCTCCGCTCAACCGGCGGGAATAGGTGGTTGAGCGGAGTGCAACGGAGTCGAAACCACAGGCTCGAAGTCTCTTTGGAAAAGTTTCCTTGAAGTCACCGAGTCGGTAGTTTCGACTGCGGCCTGCGGCCTCCGCTCAACCACCCGAGTAGGCCTTCGGCCTTCGCTCAACCTGCGGGGTGAGTAAGTAAGCAGGTGGTTGAGTGGAGTGCAGCGGAGTCGAAACCACGGGGTCTGAGTTCCCTTGGACAAGGTGTGTGGTTTCGACTGCGCACTGCGTGCTTCGCTCAACCGGCGGGAATCAACCGGCGGGAATAGGTGGTTGAGCGGAGTCGAAACCACCGGACGACGGCGACGAAACCTCCATACTTTGACGCCGAGCGTATTTCCGCGTAAACTTAATTCCTTGTATGGGCGGATGCTGCCCGGTGCTGTGCGCCGAACCATCCGCCTAGATCCGACTTCCTCGTGGTCTTGAACCATCGGGGAGCTATTCCATAAGTCACGGAGTCTTTCATGAGCAAGCGTACCTTCCAGCCCAACAACCGCCGCCGCGCCAAGGTGCACGGCTTCCGCGCCCGCATGCGCACGCGCGCGGGTCGCGCAATCGTCGCGGCTCGTCGCGGCAAGGGCCGCTCGAAGCTCACCGCGTAGTCTTCGTCGACCCCGTCCGATCATGCCTGCGAGACGGCATCGTGTCACGCGGGGGTCCGACTACCGCAATACCGTACGAAACGGTCGCCGCGTGGGGGGTGCGTACTGCATCACCCACGCGGTTTTGCGTTCTCAGGACGATCCCGCGCGTTTCGGCTTCATCATTTCGAAGGCCGTCGGCAATGCCGTGACCCGCAACCTGGTGCGCCGCCGCATGAAGAGCATCGTCGGGCGTCGTCTGCAGCGCGGTATCGTCGGCGTCGATGTCGTCTTCCGTGCTCTGCCGGCCAGCGCTTCGGCTGATTTCTCGGAACTGAACCGTGAGATCAATCGTGCTCTCGATCGGGTGGAGTCCGACGCCGCGCGAAGGGCGGCGTCGGGATCCCGAACCGCGGCTGCGGTCTTGGAATCGGGATCGTGATGTCGCGGATGCTCATGGAACTGTGGTTTCTTCCCCGTAACCTCGCGATCGTGGTGATGCAGGCGTATCGCAAGGTCGTGTCCCCCCTGTACGGCGACGTCTGCAGGTATTATCCATCCTGCTCCCGGTACTCTCTTGAGGCGTATCAACAGCGCGGTTTCGTCGCCGGAATCGTATTGACCGTGTGGCGGCTTCTGCGCTGCAACCCCTACAGCCGCGGCGGCGTCGATGACGTGCCGGCTCGCCGGCATCCGAACTTTGTTATCAATCCTCGCGGCTTCGTCCGCCCCATCGAGCGAAAGGCCTAACCCGGTGGACTTTTTCGAAACGATACTCTGGCCGCTGCGCTGGCTCGTCGAGCTGGTGCTGTGGGCTTGGCACTGGCTCTTCACCGCGATCGGTATGGATCCCGCGTCGGGCGCAACCTGGGTGCTGTCGATTCTCGGTCTCGTGGTGGTGGTGCGTTCGGCGCTGATCCCCGTTACGATCCGCCAGATCAAGTCGCAGCGCCGCATGATGGAGGTCGCGCCCGAGCTGAAGAAGATTCAGGACAAGTACAAGGGCAAGAAAGATCAGTATTCGCGTGAAGCCATGAGTCGCGAGACCATGGCGATGTACAAGAATCACGGCACCAGTCCCTTTGCATCGTGCCTGCCGATCCTGATCCAGATGCCCATCTTCTTCTCGCTGTTCTACGTGCTGCGTCATGCGGCCGACAACCAGACCGGCATCGGCTTCATGAACGAGCAGCTCACCGCCAGCTTCAACGCTGCGAGCCTCTTCGGCGCACCGCTCAAGATGACCTTCACTCAGGGCTGGGAGAGCGGAAACTGGGTCGTCGTGATCATGCTCGGTGCCATCATGGTGCTGATGATCGCCTCGCAGTTCTTCACGCAGCTGCAGATCATGTCGAAGAACGTGTCGGACGAGACGAAGAACTCGCCGATGTACCGTCAGCAGAAGATCCTGCTCTACATCATTCCCTTCGCGTTCCTGTTCTCGGGCGTCGCGTTCCCCCTCGCGCTCAACATCTACTGGTTCAGCTCGAACCTGTGGACGATGGGTCAGCAGGCCATCGTGATCCGCAGCAATCCCACGCCCGGCAGTGAGGCCTGGCGGGCGCGGCAGGCACGCCTCAAGGCCAAGGGTAAGCTCCAGGACGACGAGTCCGGCTCCGAGCAGAAGCAGAACAGCCAGCAGCAGGGCCAGCGCCAGCAGCCGATAAGCTCCAAGCGCGCCAAGAAGAAGAAAAAGTGAGGAATCGTGAGCACTGATCGCACAGCCGCGAAAGATGTGGAACTCAGCATCGAAGAGCTCGAGGCCGACGGTGATCTCGCCGCCGACTACATCGAGGGACTTCTCGACATCGCCGACCTCGACGGTGACATCGACATCGACGTCGCGAACGGCCGAGCCTATGTTTCGGTGACGGGTGGCGGTGAAGACCTGGATCGCCTGGCGGCTCCCGAGGTGATGCAGGCGCTGCAAGACCTCACTCGTCTCGCCGTGCAGTCCAAGACCGATCGTTTCTCCCGGCTGATTATCGACATCGGTGGATCGCGAGACGCCCGTGCCGTCGAGCTGAAGGGCATGGTGGATGCCGCCATCGCCCAGATTGCCGCCGGGCGCGACAGCGTTGCGCTGGAGCCGATGTCGTCGTACGAGCGCAAGCTCGTGCACGACGAGGTCGCGAAGCGCGGTTACTTCTCCGAGTCGCGCGGCGAGGGTTGGGATCGCCGACTCGTCATCAGCCAGGGGTAGTCGCGGGGTTTCACGTGAAACGTGACCCGGGTACCCCGGTGGTTGAGCGGAGGCCGCAGGCCGCAGTCGAAACCACGCTCCGCTTAGTCGACCCGAGTTCACCCGGTGATTGAGCGGAATCAAAATTCCTGGATTGAGCGAAGTCGAAATCACACACAGGTCTTCACGAAGACCGGTGATTTCGACTGCGCACTGCGTGCTTCGCTCAATCACCTAGGTGCCGCAGTGGTTCACACCCGCCCCCGGTGATTGAGCGGAGTCGAAATCACCTTCGCCCTCCCCCTGCGTTACGCCCCGCCTTGCACTGCCCACCTGAGCACTCAAAGAGAAACAGAGCACCCCAATGACTGCAGAAGATATCGCGATCGAGCCGGAACCCGCGGTTGCTGCTCAGATCGCGGGCGATCGCATCGAAATGCTGCGCGAGTTCGCAGCGGATCTCGGCGCACGGGGCGAGCAGCTCGGACTCATCGGGCCGCTCGAACCACCGCGGCTGTGGACTCGGCACGTTCTGAACAGCGCCATTCTCGCTCCTCTCATCGGTGAGGGAGCCCAGGTCGCCGATATCGGCACGGGTGGTGGAATGCCCGGCCTCGTACTCGCGATCGTGCGACCCGACGCCTTGTTTCGGCTTGTCGACCCGATGGAGCGTCGCTGCAACTGGTTGAACGAGCAGGTCGAGCGTCTCGGGCTTCAGAATGTCGAGGTGCTGCGCGGGCGCGCTGAGGAGTATCGGGGTGCCTTCGAGGTGGATCAGGTCACCGCGCGCGCGGTGACCGCCCTGCGTAAGCTCGTTCCGATTACCGCTCCCCTGCTGCGCGACGGTGGCGAGATGCTCTTTCTCAAGGGTGCGTCGGTGCAGGCCGAGATCGACGCCGCTGAGAAGGTGTTGCGCAAGTATCGGGTACACGACATCTCGGTCGAGGAGCTCGGTGCAGGGCAGCTCACCGAGACGACCCGAGTCTTCCGCGCGACTGTTCGCTGATAGACCCCGGTGATCGAGCGCAGCACACAGTGCGGTGCAGGATCACGAGCCCGAGCATCTGAGAAACCTCACGGTGCCTGGTTTCTACTGCGGCGCTGCGCGCCTCCGCTCAACCAGCGGGTTATACCCCGGTGATTGAGCGGAGCACGAAGTGCGCAGTCGAAATCCCTGGATTGAGCGCAGCGCAGCGGAGTCGAAATCACAGGCCTGGGGTGGTCCACCTGGTTTCTGCTACGAAGGTGATTGAGCGGAGCGCAGCGTAGTCGAAATCACGGCGCTCAAGTTCCCGGCACGGAGATCTTGGCCTCGCGCTCCCGCGAACCGAAGAACGTCGGGCTTCAAGGCCGACCCGCGACCTCTGCCCAACCACCCACCAACACGACCCCCGGTGAATCCGGGCGCAGGCATTCGGGGTAACATCGATATCTATGGCTGAAGCGGAAAAGACGCTCGTCGGCGACCACCTCGTCGACAAGATCCGGCGACGACGCAAACTTGCCGAGACGGTTTCTCCCCTCCCCGAGACCACCCGTGTCATCACGGTCTCGAACCAGAAGGGCGGCGTCGGCAAGACGACGACGACGGTCAATCTCGCGTCGGCACTTGCGCGGCGCGGCGCGACGGTGCTCGTGATCGACCTCGACCCTCAGGGCAACGCGTCGACGGCACTCGGTGTGCCGCACCGCCCCGAGGTCACGAGCGTCTACGACGTGCTGCTCGGCGATACGACGCTGCAGGAGGCGCTGCAGCCGACCACCGACCACGAGAATCTCTTCTGCGTGCCGTCGACCATCAACCTCGCCGGAGCCGAGATCGAGCTCGTCTCGCTGGTCGCCCGCGAGCAGCGGCTGCGCACGGCCCTGCAGACGTTCCTCGCCGAGTCGGAGACGAAGTACCACTACGTCTTCATCGACTGCCCGCCCTCACTCGGCCTGCTCACGGTCAATGCGTTCGTGGCTGCGAACGAGGTGCTGATCCCGATCCAGTGCGAATATTACGCCCTCGAGGGGCTGAGCCAGCTGCTCGGCAACATCCAGCTCATACAGAAGCACCTCAACCCCGGGTTGCAAGTTTCAACCATCGTGCTCACGATGTACGACTCGCGCACCAACCTGTCGCAGGAGGTTGCGGCCGAGGTGCGTTCGCATTTTCCGGATCAGGTGCTGGGTTCGGTGGTTCCCCGTTCGGTGCGCATCTCAGAGGCACCGAGCTACGGGCAGACGGTGCACGCGTACGACGGCAAGTCGATCGGGGCGCTGGCCTACCTGGAGGCCGCGGCTGAGATAGCGGATCGCAGCGCGGGTGACGATGCTGCGAGTGCGACGACAGATCAAGACGGAGAGGCATAGCGATGGCTGCAAAGAAGCGAGGCGGACTCGGTCGGGGCATCGGCGCACTGATTCCGCAGTCGACGTCGAGTGGCGAACGTCCCGTCGACGTGTTCTTCCCCGCGAACGTTGTCGCGGACGCCGCGGCGGCCGTCGAGGCGGTTGTCGATGGCGGATCCACCAGCGACGACGATCTGCAGGAGGTACCGGGTGCGCGCCTCACCCGTCTCCCCGTCGCCGAGATCGTGCCGAACCGGATGCAGCCTCGCACGGAGTTCGACGAGGAGGCGCTGGAGGAGCTGACGCACAGCGTGCGCGAGTTCGGGGTGTTCCAGCCGATCGTGGTGCGCGAGATCGAGGGCGCGGCGGGTGGTGAGTCGGCCCAGGGAGAGCCGCGGTACGAGCTCATCATGGGCGAGCGGCGTCTGCGGGCCTCGAAGCGTGCGGGCTTGGAGACTATTCCCGCGATTGTGCGCGGCACGGCGGACGAGCACATGCTGCGCGACGCGCTACTCGAGAACCTGCATCGCGCGCAGCTCAACCCGCTCGAAGAGGCTTCGGCCTACCAGCAGCTGCTGTCCGATTTCGGCATCACGCAGGAGCAGCTCGCCGAGCGCATCGGGCGCTCCCGCCCGCAGATCTCCAACACGATTCGCCTGCTGAAGCTGCCCGAGCCCGTGCAGGCTCGCGTCGCAGCCGGCGTGCTCTCGGCTGGGCACGCGCGCGCGATCCTCTCGCTCGACAGCGACGGGGAGTCGATGCAGCGGCTGGCCGACAAGATCGTCAACGAGGGGCTCTCGGTGCGCGCGGCGGAGGCCGCAGCGTCCGAGGAGCCGAAGCGTCGCATGCCGAAGCCGCGCGCGGGTGGCGTGCAGGCGCAGCTTGGTGAGATCGCGGAACGCCTGGGCGATCGCTTCGACACGCGCGTCGCGGTGAAGCTCGGCGCGAAGAAGGGGCAGATCATCATCGACTTCGCGACGATCGCCGACCTCAAGCGCATTCTCTCGGAGCTCGACGACCCCGGATTCTAATCGGCGTTCACCAGCTGTGCTCATCAGCGGGGTGGTTTGTAGTCTGCGTTCGCCTGCGCCGTGGATTCGAGTAAGGGCGTGCGTATTCTTCGGTTTGCTCACGCCGTTACTCGAATCCACGCCGGAAGCCTGAGCGCGAGAGTGAAGGCCGAAGTCTGTTAGGTGATTGAGCGCAGCGCAGTCGAGATCCCTGGATTGAGCGCAGCGTAGCGGAGTCGAAATCACACGCCTGAAGTTTCCGAGGAAACTCTGGGTCTGTGGTTTCGACTACGCACTTCGTGCTTCGCTCAACCAGCGGGAATAGGTGATTGAGCGGAGTGCAACGGAGTCGAAATCACAGGCTTCTAGGAACAAGGTTTCCATGGAGCGTCAAGGTATTTGGTTTCGACTTCGGCCTCTGGCCTTCGCTCAACCAGCGGGTTGAGGTGATTGAGCGGAGCGCAGCGCAGTCGAAATCACAAGCTCGAAAGCTTCCATGGAACGAAAGGGTGCGCGGTTTCAAGGCCGGCCTTCGGCCCCTGCTCAACCAGCGGGTGCTCCACTCGGCCACCTCGTGCGCGTCATCGAAAGTCACGGAGCGTGGGCGCTACTTCTCGAGTGTGCTTGAATACGGAGCATGACTGAAGAAGTATGAATCATCTCTGCTGAGCGCGAGATCGCCGCTGACAACGCGACGATCTTCGAACTGATCGCCGATCCCGCACGTCAGCCGGAGTGGGACGGCAACGACAACCTCGTCGAGGCCCCGACCGGGCAGCGCGTGCACGGTGTCGGTGACGTGTTCACGATGCGCATTCACAACGGTGAGGGTCGTGACAACTACATCACCGAGTTCGAGGAGGGTCGCCTGATCGCTTGGAAGCCGGCCCCGTCGGGCGAGGAGCCGCGCGGCCACGTGTGGAAGTGGGAGCTCGAACCGCTCGCAGGCGGCGGAACGCTCGTACGTCACACCTACGACTGGACCCAGCTCACCGATGAGACCCGGTTCGCACGAGCCCGATCCACGACGGAGGACTCGCTGCGGGCGTCGATCGATCGCCTCGCAGCGCTCGCCGAAGCGTAGTAAGCAGAGTGCGGCTTTCTGATCGTTCTTCGTAAGACGCAAGCGGTGGGTGTCGATCCGGATCGACACCCACCGCGGGTCGCGCAAACGGCGAGAAGAGTCAGATGATGCCGGTCAGCTCGTTCTCGATCATGGGCTTCGGCATGGCACCGATGATCTCGTGCACCTCTTCGCCGCCCTTGAACACCTTCATCGCGGGGATCGAGGTGATGCGGTACTGAGCCGCGAGGGTCGGGTTCTCGTCGACGTTGAGCTTCGCGATGAGGAGCTTGCCCTCCTGCTCCTTGGCGATCTGGTCGAGTACCGGCGCGACCATGCGGCACGGCCCGCACCAGGCGGCCCAGAAATCGACGAGGACGGGGATCTCGCTCTGCAGCACGACCTTCTCGAAGGTCTGCTCGTCGACGTTGATGGGTGCGTTCATGATGTTCTCCTTGGGTTCGGTGAGTTCTCTGAAGTTGTGGGGACTAGCCCGCCTTGGCGGCAAGGTAGTGCTCGGCGTCGAGCGCCGCAACCGTGCCCGACGCGGCCGCGGTGACGGCCTGTCGGTAGGTGGGATCGACGACGTCGCCGGCGGCGAAAACGCCGGGCGAGGAGGTGCGCGAACTGCGGCCCGCGACGGCGATGGTGCCCTCCTCGGTGAGGTCGAGCTTGCCGTGCACGAGGTGCGTGCGCGGATCGTTGCCGATGGCGATGAAGAGGCCTTCGACTGGCAGTTCGCTCTCGGTGCCGTCGACGGTGCTGCGCAGCGTGACGCCGGTCAGCTGAGCGTCGCCGTGAATGGCGGCGACGGCCGAGTTCCAGACGAACTCGATCTTCTCGTTGTCGAGGGCGCGCTGCTGCATGATCTTGGACGCCTTGAGTTCGTCGCGGCGGTGGATCACGTAGACCTTGTCGGCGAAACGGGTGAGGAAGGTCGCCTCCTCCATGGCCGAGTCGCCGCCACCGACGACGGCGATCGTCTTCTCGCGGAAGAAGAAGCCGTCGCAGGTCGCGCACCACGACACGCCGTGCCCCGAGAGGCGATCCTCGTCTGCGATGCCGAGCTTGCGGTAGGCCGAGCCGGTCGCGTAGATGACGGTGTGCGCCTCGTGCACGGTGCCGTCGCCCGCGGTGACGCGCTTCACGTCGCCTGAGAAGTCGACGTCGACGATGTCGTCGTAGACGACCTCGGTGCCGAACTTCTCGGCCTGCTCCTGCATCTTCTGCATGAGGTCGGGCCCCTGGATGCCCTCGGGGAAACCGGGAAAGTTCTCGACCTCCGTGGTGTTCATCAACTCACCGCCGATGGCGACCGAGCTCGCGAAGAGCACGGGCTTCAGACCTGCTCGAGCGGCGTAGATCGCTGCGGTGAATCCGGCTGGGCCTGAGCCGATGATGATGATCTGGTGCATGTGATTCCTTGTGCGCGGAGTGGGCGTGCGGTGGTGACGTGCGATCTGCGAGGCTTCTGCCGTTCCGCAGAGGTACAACCAATCCTAGATCGGCTCTATTCCTCTGCTTCCTCAGCCTCCTCGGTTTCGTCCGGGCCGTGCTTGCGTCGGCGCAGGCTGCGCACGATGCCGAAGCCGAGCAGCATCGCCGCGAGGATTCCGAGTATCCAGATGCCGATGGTTTCGACGTTGCTGCGAATCGAGATGGGGAGCGTGCCGGTGTACGAGGTGAACTCGCCGTCTGCCGAGGAGACGCTCACGATGAGACCCGATTCGCCCGACGACACGCGACTCGTCACCGGTACGAGCACGCGCTCGTTGGATTCGGCGGTGACGTGCACGTCTTCGAACTCGGTCTCGGAGACCGCTAGGCCGGCCGAGGCCGGCCGCACACTGACCGAGACGCGCGCGTCGAAGGGCAGTGAATTGTGCAGCTGCACGGGGAATCGGGTGGAGGTGCTGACGAGCTGGGTGTGCGCGGCGTTGAGGGCCTGCACCCCCGTGAGCAGCTCGGCGTCGCGGTCGCGAAATTTCTTGGCGACAGTTGCGAAGCCCGCGGTGGGGGCCGCATACCTCGTGGCGAAGAAGTCGAGCAGGCGGCTGCGCTGGTAGCCGCTCAGGTACTCGGGATTGACGAGCACCTGCCCCACCTCGTTGACCGCGTTCTCGCGATCGGCCGCGGCCTTCAGCTCGTCGATACGCTCCTCCGCGGGCGCGCGGGGGCGCAGCGTGCCGGTGCCGGATGCCTGATCGGTGACGGGAGTGTGCGTGATCCAGGAGAACTCGGCCAACCGCTCGAGCAGGAGCGCGGGATCTTCTGCCGCCGCCACCGCTCCCCGGTCGAGGCCGAGCACGAGACCCGGGGAGGACTGCTGCGCTCCGAGCGCGAGACGCGAGGCGAGCTCCGAGAGACCCGCGGTGCGCTCGGTTTCGCTCGTCGACGAGAGCGCGCGGCCTGCGGCTGCGTCGAGTTCGGCGTCGGTGACGATGATCGAGGCGCTGTCGAGTTCGACCAGGGGGCCGCCGGCGTGGGCGATGTTGTCGGACTGCAGCACGACCGTATCGATGCCCGAGGCCCCGAGCAGTTCGAGTGTGCCGCTGTCGGCGGTGTTCTCGGCGGGCCACCCCGCGGAGAGCTCGCTCGGCCACTCGAGCAGCTCGGCGAGGGAGGGCAGGACCGGCTCCGGATCGGGTGCCGACGGGTCTGGATCGTTCTCCCCCTCGTTCTGCGCACCGCCGTCGGGAGATTCGGCTGCCGGGGCGTCGCCCTCGCCCTCGTTCTCGGCTTTGTTCTCGGCCGTGCCGTCAGCCGCCGAAGCTGCCGAGCCTGTCGCATCCGCGCTGTTCCCCGCGCCGGAATCGTCGGTTGCGGCGGGGGTCGCATCCGTCGTCGGGAAGCCGCCGAAGCGCGTGGTGAAGTCGAGGTTCGTGGGCTGGAGCAGCTCGGTGAAACCGAGCTCTGCCTGGGCTGCGGGATCGGCATCGGCGAACTGCAGCAGGAAGTTGTCGAGCTGTGTATTCTCGAGCCGCTGCAGCAGTCGGCGAGCGTTCTCCGGGGTTTCGGTGCCGTACGCGCGAATGCCCGCGATGATGCGGGGGTCGATCGCGAGCGTGGCACGCATCTCGGTCGCCTGGGTCAGCAGGCGGTCCCAGCTCGGAGTGAGCGTGTCGAGCTGGCTGCGGGTGGGCAGCGTGTCGATGCTCGAGGGCAGCACGAACGGCACGATGACGCTGAGGGGAACCTCGGCCCCTCGGCCGGCACCGCCCCAGATCACAGGGGTCGTCGCCTCCTTCGTCGCTGTTTCGGCCGTCTGGCCTTCGAACCGCAGTTCGGCGTGCAGCAGGTAGACGCCGTTCGCGGAGTTCGTGGTCAGCGGCATCTCGGCTCGCGGCACGACGACGTTGACGACCTGCTCGCTCTCCGCCCCCGTCGCCCCCACCTCTGTCGAGGCGATCCGCTCCACCGCAGCCGTGTCGGCATCGACCGCGTCGGCTCCGGTCCCGTCTACTGCGGCCGCGTCGGCCCCGGCCGCAGCTCCCCCGGAGCCCCCGGAGCCGCCGGAGGGCCCCTCGGCCGTGAGCTCCTCCGCACTCTTGACGAGCTGCGATTCCATGCTGAGATGCAGCTCCCCCGCCGCGGTCTCCTCTGCGAGAGGATTGCGAATGAGCACGCTGAACTCGTACTCCTCCGCACTGGTCTGAAGCACCGGATCTCGCGGCGACACCACGAGCTCGACGGCCTCGAACGGCGGGGCCTCCTCGTCCGCGCCCACTGCGGGCGCGACCCCGATCCCGAACAGCACCGCAGCCGCGGTGACGGCGGCTGTGATGACAGCCGAGTAGCCACGGCGCATGCGGCGCAGAGGTCGGGTGCGAGAGGACATGGTGCAAGTCTAGGGATCGCCACTGACACGCAGCCGGAACGCTGCGCTGAGATCCCGAACCGCGATCCCGAGCCGCACCCTGAACCCCCGAGCGCCGCAGGTGCGAAACCGTTACGGCCAGCGCCACGGGCCCCACCCGATCCCGGTACCCTGGAGGGATGCCGAGCCTCGCCGACTCCATGGAAGCCCTGCGCGCCATCGCAGCCTCTCGACCCGTCGCCGCGCTCGCCGAGGCGTTCGCCGCGAGGGGGCACGAGTTCGCGCTCGTCGGCGGGCCGGTGCGCGACGCGCTGCTCGGCCGCCCGGTCACCGACCTCGATTTCACGACCTCGGCCAGACCCGACGAGACGCGCGAGATTCTCGACTCCCTCACCAGGAACGTGTGGGACGTGGGTCGCGACTTCGGCACGATCGCGGCGAAGGTGCACGGCGAGACGGTCGAGATCACCACCTACCGCGCCGACACCTACCGCGACGACTCGCGCAAGCCCGAGGTGGCGTTCGGCGACACGATCGAGGGCGACCTCGTGCGTCGCGACTTCACCATCAACGCGCTCGCGCTGCTGCTGCCCGAACTGCGACTGATCGACGGCGGTGCTATTGCCTCGGGCGGCTCCGGCGGTGTGGAGGATCTGCTCGCGCGCCGCATCAAGACCCCCGGCTCCCCCGAGATCTCGTTCACCGACGACCCGCTGCGCATGCTACGCGCGGCCCGGTTCGCCTCGCAGCTCGGCTTCGAGGTGACGCCGGAGACGCAGGCGGCGATGTGGGAGTTCGCCGAGCGGCTCGACATCATCTCGGCCGAGCGCATTCGCGACGAGCTGGTGAAGCTGCTGTCGACTCCCGACCCGGTGCCGGGCATTCGCCTGCTCGTCGAGACCGGTCTCGCCGAGCGGTTCTTGCCGGAGCTGACCGCGCTCGTCGCCACCCAGGACGACCACGGGCGGCACAAAGACGTGTACGAGCACAGCCTGACGGTGCTGCGCCAGGCGATCGAACTCGAGTTGAGCCGACGGCGGGTCACAGCGGTGCAGCCGCTTGACGCGTCTCGGCTCAAGGTTGAGCGGAGCGGAGCGGAGTCGAAACCCGAGAGGCGCCCGTCCCCTGAGCTCGTCGAAGGGAACGGCCCAGACGTCGTGCTCCGCCTCGCGGCTCTGCTGCACGACATCGGCAAGCCGGCTACGCGCCGCTTCGAGCGTGGGGGCGTCACGTTTCACCACCACGACGTCGTGGGTGCGAAGCTCGCGAAGAAGCGCTTGCGCGAGCTGCGCTTCGACAACGACACGGTGAAGCGCGTCGCCCGGCTCGTCGAGCTGCACCTGCGCTTCTTCGGCTACAGCGATCAGCAGTGGACCGACTCCGCCGTGCGTCGCTACGTGCGCGACGCCGGCGACGAGCTCGAGCAGCTGCACATTCTGACGCGCGCCGACGTGACCACGCGCAACCGCCGCAAGGCGGAGCGGCTGGAGCACGCCTACGACGACATCGAACGGCGGATCGGAGAGCTCGCCGCGCAGGAGGAGCTCGCCGCGGTGCGCCCCGAGCTCGACGGCGAGCGGATCATGAAGATTCTGGAGATTCCGCCGGGACGGCTCGTGGGCGAGGCCTACAGGTATCTGCTCGAGGTGAGGCTGGACGAGGGGCCGATCGGCGAGGAGGCCGCTGAGGCGCGGTTGCGGGCGTGGTATGAGGAAAGGGTGCGCTGATGAGTAATCCGCTGGAGTGGTTCGAGGGTCGGCCGAGAGTTATGTTCGTGCATGCCCACCCCGACGATGAGACCATTACGACCGGTGGCACCCTCGCCGCGCTCGCCGCAGCGGGGCGGGAGCCGCTGCTCGTCACGCTCACGCGCGGTGAGCAGGGCGAGGTGGTGGCGGGTCCGCTCGAGGCGCTCGTTGCTTCTCACGGCCTCGCCGTGGTGCGGCAGAACGAGCTGAAGACCGCACTGGGCATGCTGGCTCTGGATCGCCACGCCTTCCTCGGGGTTCCGCCCGCGCGGGCCGAGGGCCTCTCCCCCGCCATCTACGAGGATTCGGGCATGACCTGGGGCGACGACGGCCGGGCCACTGCGGCGGCGGACTCGGGTGACGACGCGCTCACGAGGATCCCCGCGGTCGAGGCTCTCAACGACCTGCTGGCCGCCGCGTATCAGGCGGGCGCGCAGGGCATCGTCAGCTACGACGACGGAGGCGGCTACGGGCATCCCGACCACGTTCGGGCGCACCAGCTGGCGCGGGCGGTGGCGCACGCGCTCGAGATTCCGTTCTGGGAGATTCTGCCGAAGGGGGCCGACGCAGTCGGCGATCCCGAACCCGGCACCGAGTTTCACGACGTCTCCCCCTGGCTCGACCGCAAGGTCGCCGCGCTGCGGGCGCACACGACGCAGCTCACGGTCGACGGCGACGACATCGTGCACGTCGGCGGCCAGCGCGAGCCGATCGGCACCGTCGAGGGATTCCGCCGGCGTTAGGGTGCACCCCGGGTCGTCGCCTTCTTGAACCGCTCCTGGAAGACGCGAATGGTCGGTATCGAGGCTGATACCGACCATTCGCGTCTTCCAGACGGACTACCGCAGCAGCACGGCAACTCCCGCGCGATTTGACTGCGCGGTTTGATTGCGCGGGGCGCTCGGCGGGGGCGAAGGGCGGAGTGAAGAGGCGGAGGATCCGCGCTACGATTGTGATGTTATTGCGTAGCGGAGGGCGGTGCTGCTGTGAGCGATCCGAGCGATTCGGGATCTCCGCCGGGCGCATCGGGCGGTGCGGAGTCGTTCGGCGCGGGCAGCGACCCGACCGCACCATCGAACTTTCACTCGATGCACCATCACTCGGTGCATGACCACGCGCTGCATCACTCACTGATGCCGAACCCCGGGCCTTCCGACTCCCATCGTCGGGGTTCGATGCCGACGAGCACCGTTGGAAAGGTCGTATGGGTCGCTGTGACCGCGGCTGTGCTGGTGGGCGGGCTCCTGGTCGTCAGCCAGGTGCTGCGGGGTTTCAGCACATTCGGCGAGTACGACGAGTCGCAGGATCCCCCGTCGTGCACCTTCACTCACAGTCCGAGCGACGCGGAGATCGACGCCTGCCTCAAGGAGCAGGGTGCCGACGACGAGGAGTTCGACGACGAGTTCAGCGAAGCGGAGTTCGAAGGTGCCGACCGCGACGGCACCGACCTCGAAGGTGCCGACCGCGACGGTGCCGAGCGGGAAACCGGCGAGGGCCGATAGCCGATCGCGCGCGTAGAGGTTTGGGCTGGAAAGTGGTAGGCTGTTCTAGTTGTCTGCGCTCAGGGCGATCCGCCACGGGCACGGGCACGATGCAAAACACCCTCCTGTCACAGAAATCCTGTGGCCGTGAAGTCCGAAGGAGGTGGGTCAGTAATGCATCCGTATGAACTCATGGTGATCCTCGATCCCGGTATCGATGAGCGCACCGTGGCTCCCAGCATCGACAAGTTCCTCGGCGTCATCCGCAACGCGGGCGGCGAGATCGAGAACATCGACATCTGGGGCAAGCGCCGTCTCGCTTACGAGATCAAGAAGCAGGCCGAGGGCATCTACGTCGTGGCGAACTTCACCGCGACCCCCGAGGCGACCGCCGAGCTCGATCGTCAGCTGGGCCTCTCCGAGGCCGTGCTGCGCACGAAGGTGCTCCGCGCCGACGAGCTGATCGCTCAGCGTGCCGCACAGGCCAAGCGCGACCGGGCCAAGGCCGCTCGCGCCGCGAAGGTGGGCGCGTAAGTCATGGCCGGCGAGCCGCTGATCACTGTCGTCGGCAACCTGGTTGCCGATCCCGAGCCTCGCGTGAGCCAGGCGGGCAAGTCGTGGGTGACGTTCCGCATCGCCTCGACCCCGCGGGTGCGCGATCGCCAGAGTGGTGACTGGTCGGATGGCGAGCCGCTGTGGCTCGGCTGCCGTGCGTACGGCGAGTACGCCGACAACATCGCAGCCTCGCTCACCAAGGGCATGCGCGTTATCGTGCAGGGCCGCCTAACCCAGCGTAGCTACACCGATAACCAGGGGCAGCAGCGCACCTCGCTCGACCTCGAGGTCGAAGAGATCGGCCCGTCGCTGCGCTTCGCCACTGCCCAGGTCAACCGCGGGCAGTCGCGCGGCCAGGTCGGCGGCTTCGGCGGGGGCAGCGGTCAGCCGCAGGGCCAGAGCAGCTGGGGTCGCTCCGGCGGCAACAGCGGCGGTGGCCAGGGTGGTCAGCAGGACAACCCCTGGACCAACTCGGGCCAGGGCAATTCCGGTGGCGGCTTCGGAGGCAACTCCGGCGGCAACGATTTCGGCGGCGGCTTCGACGACGAGCAGCCCTTCTAACGACACGCATCCGCCGCACGGGGCGGTGCACAACTTCTTGATCCGGAGCACAGATCGCGCACCGGGTCGCATCACGAAAAGAGACCAATATGGCAGGCAAGTCCAGCGGCGCAGGCCGCAAGCCGGGTCGCGGCAAGAATGCAAAGGCCGTAGCACCCGCTAAGAAGCAGACCGTCGGCGTCATCGACTACAAGGACGTCGCGACGCTGCGCAAGTTCATCTCTGAGCGCGGCAAGATCCGCGCCCGCCGCATCACCGGTGTGTCGGTTCAGGAGCAGCGACTGATCGCGAAGGCCGTGAAGAACGCCCGCGAGATGGCACTCCTCCCCTACGCCGGCTCCGGCCGCTGATTCGCGAAGGAGTTCATCATGGCGAAGATTATTCTCACTCACGAGGTCCCCGGCCTCGGTTCGGCCGGTGACGTCGTCGAGGTCAAGAACGGCTACGCGCGCAACTACCTCGTGCCCCAGGGTTTCGCGGAGCGCTGGACCCGCGGCGGCGAGGCTCAGGTCGAGCAGCTGCGCAAGGCCCGCGAGGCGCGCGCGCTCGCTTCCGTCGAAGAGGCTCACGCGCTCAAGGCCAAGCTGCAGGAGGGCAAGATCCGACTGTTCGCGAAGACCGGTGCCGAGGGTCGCCTGTTCGGCTCGGTGAAGCCCGCGGCCGTCGCTGCTGCTGTCGCCGCCGCCGGAATCGGCGAGATCGACAAGCGCAAGGTCGTGCTGCCGGTCATCAAGACCGTCGGCGAGTACAAGGCCCGCGTGCACCTGCACGAGGCCGTCGCCGCCGATATGCTGCTGCAGGTCATCGCGGAGCGCTAGTCTCAGCGTTTCGGGTCGTGCCGATCGCGTCGCTGTCGCGATAGCGCACGTTTCCTCTTGAGCGGGGCGGAGATCCTTCGGGATCCCGCCCCGCTTTTGGCGTTTCTCGCACAGCGGGGTGCTCGCGATATTCGGATGCACAGGTGTATCGGGTATGTTTCCGCGGTGATTCGGGATCGCACCCGCTCCGTTTCAGCGATGCGTACGGCACGTGAACGGCCGGTGAACAGGCGAAACGCCCGGAGCCTGTTTCGGCTTGACAGCGGGCTGTTTTTCACAGCAGTTGTCCACATGTCAAGGGGCACCTTCAGGCTTAAAGCTTGACCTGAAGGTTGAATAACTTTCTTGTTGTGGAAAAGTAAAATCCCAGATCCAGAGCTATAAATTTACCCTTCTGCGCACGCTCTCCACAGTTTGTCCCCATGAGTGTGGAAAACCAGCGGCTCAAACCGGTGAGTTATGCACCAAGTTATCCACAGGGGGAGGAGTCGGTGATTTGCCGGGCTGCGGCAGCGCACCTACCGTGAATGTCCGGGGTCCGATGTCTAATGCTGATCATGCTTATGAAGAAGGAGGCATCGAGTGTCGATTGCACACCTGGGAATCGCTGATCCCTTCGACGACGTCGAGTCCAGGGGCCACGAGCGCACCCCTCCCTACGATCTGCTCGCCGAGCAGAGCGCCCTGGGCGGCATGCTGCTGTCGAAGGATGCGGTCGCCGACGTCACCGGTCTGCTCAAGGGCGGCGACTTCTACGTGCCCAAGCACGAGGTCATCTACGAAGCGGTGCTCTCGCTGTACTCGCGGGGCGAGCCGACTGACGTCATCACGGTCACCGACGAGCTCACCAAATCGGGGGAGCTGCAGCGCGCGGGCGGTGCGGAGTACCTGCACACCCTCACGAGCATCGTGCCCACCGCTGCGAACGCGAGCTTCTACGCAGAGATCGTCGCCGAGAAGGCGCTGCTGCGCCGCCTGGTCGAGGCGGGCACCCGCATCGTGCAGATGGGATACGCGGGCGAGGGCGAGGCGATCGACCTCGTCAACGTCGCCCAGTCCGAGATCTACGGCGTCACCGGCGAGAACCAGGGCGAAGACTACGTGCCGCTCTCGCTGGCGGTCGACGCGGCGCTCGAGGAGATCAACAAGGCCAACGGTGCCCCCGACGGCATGCTCGGGGTGCCGACCGGGTTCAGCGAGCTCGACTCCATGACCAACGGCTTCGCGGGTGGCCAGATGATCATCATCGCGGCCCGTCCGGCCATGGGCAAGTCGACCCTCGCCATGGATGTGGCGCGCAACGCGTCGGTGCACGCGAACGCGACGACGGTGTTCTTCTCACTGGAAATGGGGCGGGCCGAGATCGCGATGCGTCTGCTGGCGGCCGAGGCGACGATCCCGATGCAGACGCTGCGCAAGGGCTCACTCGACAACCGCGACTTCCAGAAGCTCGCCGCGACGCAGGCGCGCATCGCCGAGGCTCCGCTCTTCATCGACGACAGCCCCAACCTCACGCTGGTCGAGATTCGGGCCAAGTGCCGCCGGCTCAAGCAGCAGCACGGGCTGAAGATGGTGGTCATCGACTACCTGCAGCTGCTGTCGAGCGGCAAGAAGTCGGAGAGCCGGCAGCAGGAGGTCAGCGAGTTCTCGCGTGCGCTGAAGCTGCTCTCGAAGGAGCTCGACGTGCCGGTCGTCGCCCTCTCGCAGCTGAACCGCGCCTCCGAGCAGCGCGCCGACAAGATGCCGGCCATCAGCGACCTGCGCGAGTCGGGTTCGCTCGAGCAAGACGCCGACATGGTCATCCTGCTGCACCGTGAGGCGGTGGGGGATCGCGACAGCCCCCGCGCCGGCGAAGCCGATTTCATTCTCGCGAAGCAGCGCAACGGCCCGACGGGCACGGTGACCGTCGCCTTCCAGGGCCACTACTCTCGGTTCCAAGACATGCCGCAGGGAATCTAAATCCAGCCCACGCCGCGGGTGCGCATCCCTCGGACGGTGTCGGCTTCGCTGCCGGGCGCGATCAGCAGCCTCGCGGGCGCAGACGGTAGACTGATCGGCGGAAGAAAGGGGTGTCATGTCCGCTGCCGCCACGAACATCGAGCAGTCGGCGACCCCGGAAGTTCCGGTTTCGTTCGCGGTGCGACTCATTCGAGTGGTCGTGCTGCTGGCCTCCGGCATGGCGATCGCCTTCAGCGCTACGCTGCACGAGCAACTCGGTTTCGATCTCGGCCTCACCTCAGCGGCGCTCGGAGCCATCGGCATCGCCCACCTCATCGAGTGGGTGTCGCGCCGCTCGACCGCGCCGAGTGTCGTTCCGCTCATCGCGGGCGTGGTGTCGGTCGTCGCCGCCATTGCGGTGCCCCTGACCGGGTCGGCCGTCGGCTTTGCGATGACCATAGCCGCCTGGTCGCTGGTGAGCGCGCTGCTCGAGTTCTTCGGCGGTGTGGCGCGCCCCGGTTCGCGCCCCGACGCACTCCTGCTCGGCTTCATCGGCGTTCTGCTCGCGGTACTCGCGCTCCTGGTGCGCGAAGATCAGGTCGCGGTGCTGGGCTTCTTCGGCGCATACGCCGTCATCGCGGGCGTCTTTCTCGGCATCTCGGCCTTTGATGCTCGCCGCAAGGCGGGGGCACCGGCCTCCGCCGACAGCGACCGCTGACATTCTCCCTCCGACACGATTCGAAAGCAGACGATGAGCCAGTCTCCCGAGCCCGCTAACCAGCCTCCCGTGACCCCGTCGCGTCGTGATCGCCTGCGTCCGCTCGAACTGATCGGTTTTTCATTCGTGCTGGGCCTGTTCGCCGGGTTGATCGTGCTGATGGCGACCCGCAACATCGTGCTGAGCCTGGTGTTCTTCGGCGTCGGCTTCATCGCCTCCGTGCTGATGGTCGCTCTGGTCGGTCTGGGGGGCAAGCCGAGCCAGGAAGATATCGACGCGCGCAAGGATCTCCGTAAGCCCGGCGAGGGCGACTGGCACTGAGGGCGGCGAGGGCGTTCAGCGGGTAATCATCGCGGTCGGGTTCTGGATCGCGCACTGCGCCGTCGTCAGGCCGACTTTCTGCGCATTCGGCGCTGCTTTCTGCCCCGAGTCCACGCCCTCGCCTCGCGGCTCGACAGCGCGAGCAGCACGAGGATGTCGAGCGCCAGCGTTACCAGCGTCGTGCGCACGGTGATCTCCTCGCCCATTGCGAAATAGGAGATGGCCGCGGTCGTGATGCTCGTGATCGCGCCGACCATCACGAGAATGCGGGCGACGTTGCTGCCGAGCCACACCAGCCACGCGAAGAGCAGAAGCGTCACGATCCACAGGCACTGGAGGCCGAGCAGGATCCCGAGCAGCACCGCGGATTCTTGGTCGGTGAGATCGAATTCCACGCGCACCCCGGGCCACTCGGCGAGGAGGCCGATGACCCAGAGCACGGTGCCGACAGCTCTGAGGAGCACGAGTGCGGTGCCGCCGATGAGGGAGCTCGGTCGCGCGGCATCGGCCGGAGCCGGCGCGTCGCGGTCGAAGAGCGCAGCCGCGGGTTCGACGGCCGCGCGCTTGCGCTGCTGCTCGCTCACGTCGCCTCCGTTCCCGCCGATCGTACGTCTCCCGCTGATCGCAGGTCTCCTGCCGATCGCACGTCGAGGATCGGCAGGTTCCCGTCGGTGCGAATGCTGTCGCCTCCGCCGTTGCGCGAGTGATAGCCGGTGGAGAAATCGATGAGCACCTCCAGCTCGGCGTGCCGGTTGGCGTCGCGCACCGTCGCGATGACGTGATCCCGCTCGACGTCGATGTCGGCATCGATCTTGTGGGTGATCTGCAGCGTGAACAGGGAAAGCCCCACCGCGCGGTCGAAGGTGCCCGCGGCGAGCCAGTCGACGCGCGCGCCTCCGGGGAGCAGCCAGCCGTCGGGCGTGCGCCAGAAGCGCACGTGGTGGCGCTTCGCCGGGTTGCCCTCGACCTCCTGCTGGTAAGCGAAGTCTTGTTTTCGGCCGAAGAGGAACAGCGGGCTCACCGGTGCGCGGTCGTAACTGCGTCGGGTGAGTGTCGACGCGATGATGCCCCAGGTCGAGCGCAGCGTGATCGGGTCGGCCCTGGTCCAGCCCGCCTGTTCCAGGGCCTCGTGCAGCTGCGGTGCCGTGCCGCGCACCGCGAGGTTGATCGGGTCGCCGAGCAGGCCGTCGCTGGTGCGGGTGCGCCCGATGAAGTAGTCGGGCACGTAGACGGTGGTGAGGATTCGGTGCAGGCGGGGGAGCACCAGGTAGGCGAGGATCACCCAGAAGACGACGAAGAACAGAATGCCGAACCAGCCGAACTGGAAGCTCTCGGTGAGGATGAGCCAGGCGAGCCAAATCGCCGCCAGACCGGCGTAGACGAAGAAGAACTCATCGAGGACCGCGCTCAGTGAGACGCGTCTGCGTCGGGGCGCAGCCGGCGGACGGGCCTCGGTGTCCATGCTCACATGCTACTGGAGCCGATAGCGGCCACCGGCTGCCGCGGTGCCGGTGCCAGTGCCCGGGGCTCGGTGCCCGTGCTCAGGCTCGATGTATCCGGCGCGTCTCCCGGTCTCCGCATCGCACGGTGAAGCCCCCATCAGAAAAGCTCTTGCGCTGAAACTAGTCATCTGCTTATATTAAAGACGCCAAACTAGGCAATTGCCGAAATCTATTCGGCGGCCGCGATCTCGATGAGGAGAGCAGACTCGTGATCAAGCTGTATCGAAACGGTCGGATCTACACCGCGGATCCGGATCGGCCCTTCGTCGAAGCGCTTGTGGTCGAGGGCGAGACGATCCTGTACGCCGGAGACCTCGCTCCAGCCGGGGAGATTGCGGGCGAAGACGCCGAGGTCTTCGATCTTGCGGGCAGGATGCTGATGCCCGGCCTTCACGACGCCCACACGCACCTGCTCGCCAGCGGCCTGAAGTTCACGCACGAGCTGCGCCTCACACCGTTCGCAGAGCCGAATCAAGCGGTGCGAGAGCTGCTCGCCGCGCACGCGCCGACCACCGGCGAGGACGCCTGCTGCGACTGGATCGTCGGCGGGGAGGTGTGCTCCGCGTCGGACGCGCCCGATCGCCTGACGAGGCAGCAGCTCGACGAGGCCTATCCGGAGAACCCCGTGTTCTTGTACGACTACTCGATTCATCACGGGGTGGTGAACACCAGGGCTCTCGAGGCCGCCGGCATCGGCGAATCCGATGAGAGCGGGCACGGCGGTCTCTACCGGCGCGATGAGCACGGAAACCTGACGGGCGAGCTCATCGAAGAGGCGACGTGGAGGGTGCTGCGGAAGATCCCCGACGCGGAATCGGATGTGTACCGCCGCGCTGTCGCGTGGGCCGTCGGGATGTGCCACAGGTTCGGCATCACGTCAGTGCAGGAGGCGTCCGCGTCTCCGCAGGCGCTGCGGGCATTCAGGGAGCTCGAAGAGGACGGAGCGCTTCAGCTGCACATTGCAGCGCATCTCGTGTGGCGCAATGAGGGATTCGGCATGGCCACCCGCGCAGAACTCGACGAACTCCTCGCCGACCACGAGCGTTGGGCTTCGAGACACGTGGACACGGGCTTCGTCAAGGTGTGGATTGACGGCGCGCCGCTTCCGCCCGTGCCCACCCACGCCGCCCTACAGCCGGACGACACCGTGGACGAGACCTGGCTGCTGGTTCAAGAGGACGAGCTGTGCGAGATGGTGAAGAAATTCGACCGTGACGGCCGCACCGTGAAGATCCACTGCGCCGGTGACGGTGCCGTTCGGATCGCGTTGAACGCGGTTGCGCGCGTGCGCGAGGAGAACGGGCCGGGCCAACCGCACGAGATCGCTCACGCGGGATTCGTCTCCGAGGCCGACTATCCGCGACTCGCTCCCCTCAACGTCACCGCGGAAATGTCGCCCGCGCTGTGGCACGTGCCCGAGTTCGGGCTGAGCCACGCCTTCTGGTTCTCCCGAATGCGGGACGAGGGTGTCCGAATGACCATCGGGTCGGACTGGATCATCACCCCCGATCCCAACCTGTTTCCCGGTATCCAGGGGGCGGTCGAGCACGTCAGCCACCCGATCCCGCTCGAAGTCGCTCTCGACACGGTGACGCGCGCCGGCGCGGCCGCAACCGGCAAGTCCGATGTTCGCGGCACGCTCACGGCCGGCAAGAACGCCGACTACATCATCCTCGATCGCGATCTCTTCGGCGTCGCTACCGATCAGATCGGGGGTGCGGTCGTGCTCCAGACCTTTGTCGAGGGCGAATGCGTCCACTCGACCGGCAGCATCAGCCGGTCACTCTAGAAAGGAAAACCCGATGAACACTCACCCGACCGATCCGCTGCACCCGACCGAGCAGGGCTATGTTCCAGTCGACGAATGGCCGGAACTCACCAGAATGGTCGAGGGCTTCGGCGATCCCTCGCTGCCGCCGAGCAGCTTGGACGGGCGCGACCTGAGCATCCGATTCGAGAACGGCTGGACGATCTCCCACGCCTTTGCAGACGGACAGATCACCTGGACCATCGTCGAGGGTGACGGCCTCGGCGAAACGGGAACGCACCCCTACCGCGCGGTCGAGGTGCGGCCGGAGATCTTCTTCGTCGACTTCGTCAAGGGCGAGGGCACCCACTCCAGCAATGTCTCCATGCTCATCGACCTCCGTGACGGAAGGGTGACGGTCGCCGAATCCTCCTTCGTGGATCGCGACGGCGCGATGCGGATGGCGACCGTGTTTCTGCACGGTCGGATCGGCGAGGGCGACATCGAGCCCCGCAGCGCGTCCAGCGAGCTGGTCGGCAAGCGCATCTACTACCGGTACAGCCCGACCGAGCACTACGAGCACGTGTACCTCAACGCGGGCACCTTCGTGTGGCACTGCGTGCGCGGGGGAGAGGTCGGGCTCGCCGATGCCGACCCCATCCGCGTCTTCGCGGTTGATGACGACCTCGTTCTCCTGCACTGGAGCGAGACGGTCATGCCGGTGGAGTCCATCGTCGCGATCGACCTTCGCCAAAAGCGCTCCATCGGTCGCATGTTCTGCTGGGACGGCCCGACCCTGGCTCCGCTCAGGATCCCGTTCGACAGCGAGTTCACCGTTCTCGACAGCGCGGAGTACCCCCAGAACTGACCGGTGCGGTTCTTCTCGGGCACGGAACGAGGCCCGCGTAGACACCCTCCGAGTATCACCGCAGATCCAACACTCACCCACATTCGAAAGGAATCTCATGAAGAAACGCACTGCAAGTGTCGCAGCACTGGCCGCGGCGACCGCACTCGTGCTGAGCGGCTGCGCGGGCGGCGGAGGCGATGGCGGCGGCGAGAGCGCGCCGATCAAGCTGGGCTCCGTCAACACGCTCAGCGGCCCCGTGGCGTTTCCCGAGGCGTCGGACGCCGCTCAGGCCGTATTCGAGAGGGTCAACGCCGAGGGCGGCATCAACGGTCGCATGATCGAGTACAAGGTCACGGACGACAAGGGCAACCCTCAGGAGGCCACCTCCGCGGCCCGCGAGCTGGTCGGCAACGACGAGGTCGTCGCGCTGGTCGGTAGCGCGTCGTTTCTCGACTGCGAGATCAACGGAGACTACTACGAGCAGGAAGACGTGCGATCCATTCAGGGCATCGGCATCGATCCCCGCTGCTTCGATTCGCCCAATATCGCTCCCACCAACATCGGCCCCTTCAACGATATGACGCTCACGCTGCTCTACGGTTCGGAGGAGCTGGGACTGAAGAACTTCTGCGTGCTCACCAATACGGTTGGGTCGACCGGCCCCTCGTACCAGGCCGCGGTCGACCGCTGGAGCGAGATCACCGGCATCGAGCCCATCCTCGTCGATCCCGCGCTGCCGCTGGGTGCCGCAGACTACTCTCCGTACGTTGTCAAGGCCGAGAAAGCCGGATGCGAGGTGTTCGTCTCGAACGCCGGTGAAGCCGACACGATCGGCATTCTCAAGGCCGCGAATCAGCAGGGCTGGGACGACGCGACCTTCCTGCTCCTGACCTCGGTCTACAGCAACAACCTGGCCGAGGCTGTGGACAACGCTGCCGCAGGCATCTACCTGCCCGCCGAGTTCTACCCCTTCACCGAGGACAGCGAGGCCAACGCCGAGTGGAAGCAGCTGATGGAGGAGAACGACCTCACCCTGACCTCCTTCGGACAGGGCGGCTATCTCGCCGCGACGTTCATGGTCGAGGTGCTCAAGAGCATCGAGGGCGACATCACCCGCGAGAGCGTCAATGAGGCGCTCGCGAACATGGAGCCGATCGAGAACCCGATGATCTCTCACTCCTACCAGTTCGACAGGATCGCGGCCCAGGACTACGAGCCGGGGGCGTGGCCCGTCACGCTGAAGTCGGGTACGAACAGGTGGGAGAAAGCAGCCGACGACTGGGTCAGGATCCCGGCGGCCTAGGGCGTCTGCTCAACCGGTGATTCGCCCGGTGCGGCGGGAGTTCTGCACTCCCGCCGCACCGGGCGAGTGCTGCTCCGGGCTCGGAGAGGCGAGGGGAACCGGGGTCGGGCGAAGGGTGTTCCAGAGATCGTGGATGACGGGGCGCAGCACCTCGACCTCCACCCCCGCCATGTACTGCATGACCACTCCGTCGAGCGTGGCGAATATGCGCCTGGCCACGGCCTTGCGCTCCTCGTGAACCCCGATTTTCTCCAGGCTCTCTTCGACGACCTCCTGGTATCGGGCGTAGAGGCGAGTGACCGGTTCGCGATAGATCGGATTGCGCGCGCTTTCCAGAATCATCTCGGACTGAAAGATATGCAGTTCGGGCCAGTCGATGAACGACTCGATGAAGGCATCCGCGAAGGCCTCCTCTGACGAGAAATCGTAGAGACTCGTCACCTGAATGGACTGCTCCACCACCCACTCGAGCGCGGCTGCCAGCAAGCGCTCCCGGTTTCCGAAGTGGTGCCCCACCAGGGAGTTGTGAACCTGCGCCTGAGCCGCGACGGCCCGGAGCGTGAGCCCCCGCAGGCCGCTTTTCGCGACGACCTCCACTGTCGCCGCGATCAACAGGTCCCGGCCCTCCCCGTAGGCCACTTTTCTCGTCATGCGTCAATGGTAGTCAGGCCGCAGTCGCGCTCTCAAACAAGCGATGGCTAGTGCGCAGGTGCCGGTGGCCGGCTCGGCCGCCGGTTGCCCGGTTACTCCTCGGGGTCGCTCGGGTCGATCGGCGCATGGTGATCGAACGCCTCCGCGCCGCGCTTCCAGTAGCCGCTGATGGCGTACTGCTCGCGGGGAAGCTGCAGCTCGTAGCGCAGCAGGCGTCGCAGCGGGATCAGCCGCGTGGCCTCGCCCGCCGCGAACACGTAGGTCTGCTCGTCGATGCCGGCGTCGCGTGCGGTGGAGGCGAGCCCGTCGGCGTCTTGCGGTGCGGCCGAGATCACCACATCGCGTCCTCCCTGCGCTGCGAGGTAGACCCGCACCCAGTCGAGGTCGCCCGCGATGTCGGCGATGACCTCGATCCGCGCGGTTCGCGGCATGTCCTCGATCCACCTGGCCGTGGCGGGCAGGGCGGTCTCGTCGACGACGCAGAGCACCCGCGGCGCGTGCTGCGCGACCGAGACGGAACCGCGCGGCCCCACGATCACGAGTTCGTCGCCGGGGCGGGCGCGCTCAGCCCACTGCGCCGCGGGGCCCGGATCCTCGTGGCGCAGCACGTCGAGGTCGAAGACGCGGTGCCCCGATCCCGGGTGCTCTCGCACGTTGAGCGGTGTGAAGTCGCGGCCGAACGTGGGGCGATCGGGGCGCACGATGCCGCTTTCATCGGGGCTCGCGGGGGCGGGCGCGACGAGCTCGCCGGTGGCCGGGTCGGGGAAGAACACCCGCGCGTGGTCGCCGGGCCCCGTGCTCGCCCAGTCGGCGAGTTCGTCGCCGGAGAGGGTCACCCGGGTGAAGTGCTCGATCTCCGTGACCTCGACGACCGTCACTCGGCGCGCGGTGAAGCGGTGCATCGTGCGCGAGCGCGAAAAGCGGTCGGCGGGTGCGACGTGCTGCCCTGGTTCTGCCTGCGACTCGGTCATCGGCACGACCTTTCTTTCATCGGATGATCCAGCACCGAGGCTAGCACCCGTGGCTTGAACGGAGATCCGCGTGCGTGCGGTGATGACGGGTGCAGAAGAGACGCCCCGCCAGCCGCGACTACCGCTGCAGGTAGTCGAGCAGCCGCACCGCGTCGCCGATGTAGGCGGCCGGGGTCAGTGCGAGCAGCCGCTGCTTGGCCTCCTCGCCGATCTCGAGACCCGACACGAACTCGACGAGTTCGGCCTGGCCGATGCGGCGGCCGCGGGTGAGCTCCTTGAGGGCCGCGTAGGGGTCGGAGATGGTGGATCGGCCCGCGGTCACCTCCGCGCGAATGACGGTCTGGATCGCTTCGCCGAGCACCTCCCAGTTGGCGTCGAGGTCGGCGGCGAGCACCTCGGGGGCCGCGTCGATCTGGCCGAGACCCTTGAGAATGTTGTCGAGGGCCAGCACCGAGTGCCCGAGGCCGACGCCGATGTTGCGCTGCGCCGAAGAGTCGGTGAGGTCGCGCTGCCAGCGGCTCGTCACGAGCGTGGCGGCGAGGGAGTCGAGGATCGCGTTCGACAGCTCAAGGTTGGCCTCGGCGTTCTCGAAGCGGATCGGGTTGACCTTGTGGGGCATCGTCGACGAGCCGGTGGCACCCGCGACTGGAATCTGGCGGAAGTACCCGATGGAGATGTAGCTCCAGACGTCGGTCGCGAGGTTGTGCAGAATGCGGTTGGCGTGCGCGATGCGCGTGTAGAGCTCGGCATGCCAGTCGTGCGACTCGATCTGGGTGGTGAGCGGGTTCCAGTCGAGCCCGAGGCCCTCCACGAACTGCTGCGACACCTCGGCCCAGTCGGTGTCGGGATCTGCTGCGAGGTGGGCGGCGAAGGTGCCGGTGGCTCCAGAGAACTTGCCGAGGTACTCGATGTCGTCGATCTGGTTCAGCTGGCGCTGCAGCCGGTAGACGAAGACCGCGAGCTCCTTGCCGAGGGTGGTCGGTGTGGCGGGCTGACCGTGCGTGCGGCTCATCATGGGCAGCTCGCGATACTGCTCGGCCTGGCGCGCCAGCTCGGCGACAACCTTCTCGAAGCGAGGACGCCACACCTCGGCGACGGCCTGCTTCACGGTGAGCGCGTACGAGAGGTTGTTGATGTCTTCGCTCGTGCAGCACACGTGGGTCAGCTCGGCGAGACGGCCGAGATCCATCTCATCGAGCTTGCCGCGCACGAGGTACTCCACGGCCTTGACGTCGTGCTGGGTGGTGCGCTCCGTCTCTGCGAGCTGGTCGATCTCGGCCTGACCGAAGTGATCGGCCCAGCGGCGAAGCTCGCCGAGTTCTTCGGGGGCGAGCGGGGTCGCACCGAGCAGCGAGTGCTCGGTGAGGTAGGCGATCCACTCGACCTCGACGTGCACGCGAGCCCTGTTGAGCCCGGCCTCGGAGAGGGTGTTGCCGAGGTCTGCGACGGCGGCGCGGTAGCGTCCGTCGAGCGGGCTGATGGGCTGCGGGGGGAGCGAGGTCATGGGTGCCTTTCGGAGATTCGGATCGCGGGCCGAGTCCCATTGTTTCATGCCGCTACTAACTGATCGCGCGGATAGGGACTACGGCTGCGGTGCGCCGAATGGGAATCTGGCTGCGTTGTCGTCGGAATCTTCACCACCAGTGAAGCCTTCCTCCTCCGCCTTGCCAGATTCCCATTC
>JBKEBN010000128.1:0-14290 GCA_047973175.1 Leucobacter sp. | reverse complement strand
TTGCACGCCGTTCTCTTGTCGTTCCTGGTTTCGGATTTGAACACCCAAAAACCTAGACGAGGAACGGCGTGCACCCGCCTCAGCGCGCCACAGACACCCACGGATACGTCACAAGAGCCCTCAAAACGCGATTTTAGGGTGCATCTCAAACCAGGGTGTGTCTCCTAAATCGGTACATGCTGCGGTGCACCCGAAACCGGTGCTCGCTGCGTTGTCGTCGTCGACTTTGCCACCAGCAAAGCCTTCCTCCTCCGCCTTGCGATCACGGGTTTCGGCTACATCCTCGCTATGCACCGATTTAGGAGACCCATCCCAGCGAAGTCATGCCGGCGACGTGGAGCGCGCGAATGCCTCCGGGCGATCACCCGCGAATCGTGATCTTGGCCTTCGCGCTCGCCTTGGAGTATTGGGTGCTGCCCGCGTAGGCGACCTTCGCCGTGTGGGTCTTCTTGGCGAGTTTCGTGAACTTCACGGTGCCCTTGCCGCTCTTCAGCCTGACGGTCTTCGTCTGGCCGCCCAGCGACACCTTGACCGACGCGCTGGTCTTCGCCGCGGCCGTGCCCGGCAGCGTGAGCTTCACCGCGACCGTCGCCGTCTGCTTCGAGGCCTTCGCCGAGACGGTCGCTTTCGAGACGCCCTTGCCGACCTTCACCGGCTTTGCCGAGGCGTTGCCGTCGGCGTGCTGCGTCGCTTTCGCAGTCACTCGCGCGGTTATCGACTTGCCGACGTCGCCGGGCTGCACCCTGTACTTGGCACCGGTTTGACCCGCGAGCGTCTTGCCGTCGCGCAGCCACTGGCGGGTGTGGGTGATTTCGCCCGCGCCGGGTGCGGCTGTCCAGGTGCCGGTTGAGGCGGTGAGCGTGTTGCCGGGCTTTGCGGTGCCGGTGATCTTGGGTGCCGTGGTCGAGACGAGCTGCGGGGTTTCCACCGTGACGGGAGTCGCGGTGGATTCTCCGGAGACGTGTTGCGCGGCTGAGGCAGTCACGCGCACGCTGATCTCTGTACCGACGTCGGAGAGCACGACAGCGTGGCTTGCCCTGGTCGCGCCCGAAACCGGGGTGCCATTGCGCAGCCACTGGTATGCGAAGGTGATTGTGCCCGCGCCGGGTGCGGCTGTCCAGGTGCCGGTCGAGGCGGTGAGCGTGTTGCCGGGTCTCGCGGTGCCGGAGATCTTGGGTGCTGCGGTCGAGACGAGCCGCGGCATCTCGACCGCGACGGGTGCTGAGTCTGGGGCGACCGTCGGCAGGTTGTACTTGCCCGAAGCGGTGGCCCGCACCGAGAGTTGCTTGCCGGCGTCGGCGAGCACCGTCGTATAGGTGGTGGCGGTCGCTCCGGCGATGGGGGATCCGCCGCGCAGCCACTGGTACTGCACCGATTCGGGCTGGGGGCTCCACACTCCCGCGGTTGACGCGGTGAGGGTCTTGCCGACCTGTGCGGTGCCGCTGATCCTGGGTGCGCCGGTGACGCCGTACTTGACCGGGATCACAGCGTTGGTGATGCTCAGCGTGGCGGCGGTCGAAGTGACGCCGGTGACCCTGATGCCGATGCCGCCGGGCGTGGTGTAGCTCATGCCGTTCTTGAGCGTGAGCGTGGGATCGGCGTCGCCGTGCAGGCTGGCACTGGTGCGAAGGAACAGGTCGCTTACCAGCGACGGTCTCGTTACCGTCAGGCCCGTTCCGAGCGAGTACGGCACCGCGTAGTTGCCGTCGATGTAGGCGGTGCCGGCGTCGCCCCCCGTTCCCGAGCGGTACTCCACGAAGTACTCGTCGCCACCGGTGTCGACCAGTTTCAGAGCGCGTACGCCCGATGCGTTCGAACGCGGCAGAAGCGTCAGCGACGACGCCCCTCCTGCCTTCTGCAGCGCGGTCTCGGTCTCGACCGCGTCGTCGATTCCGAGGTGCCGACGCTGCAGTCCGCTGAGCACCGGGAGATTGGCATACGCGGTCGAGTACCCCATCACGTTGGTGAAGTCACCGTACTCGGAGCACCATCCGCAGTCGGCACCGGCGTGATGGAGCGAGAGGTTGTGCCCGGTTTCGTGGGTGACGGTGGAGAGAAGCGAGGGACCGAGATCGTTGACGGACGCGCCGCCGCTCCGCAGGCTCGAACCGAGGTAGCCGAGCCCGGTGTAGCCCTGCGTGCAGGCACTCGGCGCGAGTACGAGGAGGTGGTTCGGGGCGTTCGATTCGGCGGTCGAGAAGTCGACGCCCGGGAAGAGCGCTGCGGCCTCGTCGATCACTGCGCCGAACTCGGTCGCCAGTCCGCACCTGTTGCCCTCGGCGGCTCGTTGCGCACTGTACGTCTTCGTCTGGGCGGTGACGAAGGCGGCGCGACCGTTAGACTGAGCTTGCCAGAACGAGCGCATCTTCTCGACCGCCGCGCTGTAGGTCGCAGAGCTCCCGACGGCACCGCGGTTGCTGATGACGGCGACGTACAGTCGGTGCGTGCTCGGCGCGGGCACCGCAGCTGCCGTGGGCGGCGCGGCAATTGTGGCAGCAGCGACGGGAGCGGTCTCGCCGCCCTCGAGAATCGCGTCAACGGCGGCCTCACCGGTGGGTGCGTCCGCCTGGAGCGTCTCACCGGGCGCGATCTCGAAGCCGGCGTCGATGACGGTCTCAGCGGCCTCTTGGGTGAGCGCGAGCTCGCCCTCGAACGAACTGGCGGGCGATAGCGCCGCGGGATCCACCCCCGCCGCAACGGTCAGGGTCTCCGCGTCGAGCTGCAGGTGCCTGCCCTCGTCGGTGACCAGCACGACGGAAAGCTCGTCGTCGTGGTCGCCGTCGTGCGACGCGTCCGTGTCGCTGAGGTGCGGCTCGATGATGACGGGTTGCAGGGTGCCGCTGACGGCGACCGTCACGCCCTCAGGGGGAGCGGTGCCCCGAGCACCGTCACCGCCGTCGTCGACGGCCAGCGCAGGCTGCCCGCCCAGCGGCACGATCCCCAGCACCAACGCGATGAGGCTCGCAGTGAGTGTCGCGGCGAACCTTTTTCTTCGCGTCGTCATACCTCCGAGTATGTGGTATCGGGGGCCGAAGCGCACCTCGGAGAGGCGGGTCGGGATCGGGGCCGCGTAGACCGTCTCTGCGCTTTCGCCCGCGTGCTCTCGAAATCGGTCGCCCTTTGTCCGCTTAAAATCGCCTTCTTAAGCGGACAAAGGGCGACCGATTTTCGGCGGCTGGAGTGGGGGCCGCTCAGCCGTGGATGCGGATCTTCTTCGACGCCTTCGCCTTCGAGTACTGCTTGTTGCCGCCGTAGGAGACCTTCACAGTGTGCTTCTTCACCGCGAGCCCGGTGATTTTGACGGTGCCCTTGCCCCCGCGCACGGTGGCATTTTTGGTCTTGCCGCCGACCGTCACCTTGACCTTTCCCGAGGTCTTGGACGAGGTCGTGCCGGGCAGTGTGAGCCGCACGGTGACCGTCGCGGTGCGCTTCGAGGTCTTCGCCGAGACCTTCACAGCCGAGATTCCCTTCGCCACCCGCCGCTGCGAGGCTGACTTGACGCCGTTCGCGTGCTGCGACGCTTTCGCGGTGACGGTGACGCCGATCTTCGCGCCGACATCCGCGGGTTGCACGCGGTACTTCGACGAGGTCTGCTTCGAGATCGCCTTGCCGTTGCGGGTCCACCGGTACGAGTACGTGATCTTTCCGGCTCCCGGAGCCGCCTGCCAGGTGCCCGTCGAAGCCTTCAGGGTCTTTCCCGGCCTGACGGTGCCCGAGATCCTCGGCGAACTCTTGGCGACGAGCTTCGGCTTGGAGATGGTGAGCGGCTCCGCGGTGACGGGGGCGCTGGGGAGGAAGTTCGGGGCCGATCCCGTCACGCGGACGGTGAGCTTCGATCCCGCGTCGGCAAGCACGGTCTTGTAGCTCGAACCGGTTGCGCCGGAAATATCCTTCCCGTTGCGCAGCCACTGGTAGTTGACGGTGACCTGCTCCGGACCGGTGCTCCAGGTGAGATTCGCCGTCGCAGAAAGCGTCTTGCCGACCTGGGCCGTACCGCTGACGGTAACGGATCCGGTCCCTTCCAGCTGCGGCGGGCAGTCGGCTCCGTTGACCGAGAGCCCGGCGACGCCGCCGGCAGTGCTGCACACCTTCACGGTGATGCCGCCGGGCGTCGTGAAAGCGTCTCCGCCGACGAGCATGGCCGCGCGCGGCGAGTCGGAGCCGTGCGTCAGAATCTGCGTGCTGAGGCCCCGGGGGTCGTACATCGGAGAGCGGCGCTGAGTCACGGTGACCCCGCTTCCAAAATTCACGCCGTAGCTCCAGGCCGAGGGGTCGGTGTAGGCGCTGCCGGCCTCGGAAGCGTTGCCGCTGCGGTACTCGAAGAAGTACTCCTCGCCGCTCGCGTCTTGCACCCGCAGCGCGCGGAGGCCGCTCGTGGCGGAGCGCGGGGCGAGTGAGAAGGTGTCGGCGGGAGACGCGCTCGTGAGGCTCGCCACCTCGCCGGTGTCGGTGATGCCGAAGTGCCTGCGCTGCAGCGTGCTCAGCACGGGCAGGCCCTGGTGCTGCGAGCTGAAGCCATCAGGCTGGAGAGGTCGCCGTACTCGAAGCAGACCTGGTCGAGCGCGCACGGGTCGGCGTTCGGATTCTCGACCGGAAGCACACCGGAGTGCTCAAGCGACAGGTTGTGGCCGATCTCGTGGGGGATCACGGTGGTGACCTCGGAGCCGGTCGCGGCGACGACCGCACCGCCGCTGCGCAGCCCGGCACCGACGTAGGCGAGCCCGAGATAGCCGTTGGTGCAGGCTGAGGGGGCGAGCACGACGAGGTGATTGGGGCTCGCCGACTGGGCGGTGGAGAAGGCGACGCCGGGGAACTGCGCCGCCGCCTCGGTGATGACGGCGTCGAACGAAGACTCCATGCCGCAGGAGTTGCTCTGCGTCGCCTTCGCGGCGGTGTAGGTCTTCGTGCCCGCGAGTGAAACCGTCGTGTAGCCGTTGCCCTGCGTCTGCCAGTAGGCGCGCGCCTTTTCGACGGCCGCGCTGTAGCTTCCCTGCGCGCCGCGGTTGCCGATGACGGCAACGTAGATGCGGTGGTGGCTGTGGGCCGGGGCTGCCGCTGCGGTCTCGGCCGCCGCAGGCACAACAGTCGCAGCGGCGACGGTGGCGGCTTCCGGCTCCGCGAGCAGCGCGTCGAGCGCTGCCGATCCAGCACCCTCAGACGCATCGATGGTTTCGCCCGCAGAGACCTCGAAACCGGCCTCGGCGACACTCTCGGCAGCCTCCGGGCTCAGCGCGAGTTCTCCGCTGAAGGTGCTCGCCGGGGACAGCGATTCGGGATCCACCCCCGCCGCGGAGGCCAGGGACTCGGGATCGACGCTCAAGTGCGTGCCCTCGTCGGTGACGAGCGCGATCGGGGTCTCCGCGTGCGTGTGCGCGCCCCCCTCCGGTTCAGCTTCGCCCGCGATGTCGTGCCCCGATTCGATGACCACCGACTGCAGGGTTCCCGTGACCGCGACCGTGACGTCGCTCGGGCTCGCGTTCGGATCCGTCTCCGTGCCCTCCCGCTGCTCAGACGCGGTCTCGTCACCGGCATCGCCCGCCCCGCTCTGCGCCTCGACGGTCTCGTTCGTGACCTCATCCGGTTCGAGCGCCGATGCCGGGGCCACCACCGATCCGAAGCCGAGGGCCAGAGCGACGACTCCGACCGCGATCCCGCTGCTGACGCGTCTGACCCTCGATCCCATCCCTCCATTCTCTCCCGATCACAGCTGTCGCGAGAAACCGGGAGGCGGTATCCCAACGGCATTCACAGGATTCAGAGGCTCCACCAATGTCAGAGGCCCAACCGTAGGATGTCCTCATGACAAACTCCCTCCCGAACCCCGATGCGTCGCTCGACGCAGGCCGCAGCTCTGAGCCCGCCGCGGCACTCCACGCAGACCTCGCGATCATCGGCTCGGGATCGGGCAACTCCCTCATCACACCGTTCTGGGACGACAAGCAGGTGGTGCTCGCCGAGAAGGGCGTCTTCGGCGGCACCTGCCTCAACGTCGGGTGCATTCCGACGAAGATGTACGTGCGCCCGGCCGCGCTCGCCAGCACCCCGGAGGAGGCGGCCCGGCTCGGGGTGTCGATGCGCACCGAGGGAGTCGACTGGCCCGCGATTCGCGACCGCATCTTCTTGCGCATCGACGCCATCTCGGAGGCGGGCGAGCGATACCGCGCCGAAGAGCTCGACAACGTTGATCTTGTCAAGCAGCGCGTGCGGCTCGACGGCCCGCGCGCCATCGTCGCCGAAGACGGCATGCGCGTCGAGGCCGAGCAACTGGTGATCGCGGCGGGTTCGCGCGCCCAGATTCCGGAACTGCCCGGCGTCGGGCTGCCGCAGGTGCACACCTCCGATACGATCATGCGGCTCGATGAACTGCCGCGACGCGTGCTCGTCATCGGCGGCGGTTACATCGCCTGCGAGTTCGCGAGCATCTTCGCCGGATTCGGGTCGGAGGTGACGCAGGTGGTGCGCGGGGAGCGGCTGCTGCGCCGACTCGACGCCGACATCGCCGACGCGTTCACCCGCGAGGCGGGCGCGCACTGGGACGTGCGGCTCGAAAGCGTCGTGAACCGGATCGCGGAGGTGAGCACCGATGCCGCCGCCGGAGAGGGCGGGGGAGAGGGATCTGAGGCCGCCGCGTCCGATGCCGTCGGGCCGGTGAGCGTCGAGGTCGAGGGGCCGGGAGGCGTGCGGTCGGTCGAGGTCGACGCGGTGCTCGTCGCGGTCGGCCGCGTGCCCAACTCCGACCTGGTGGGGGCGGCCGAGGCCGGCCTCGACCTGCACTCGGACGGCCGAATCGCGGTCGACGAATACCAGCGCGTGCTCAGCGGCGGCGAGCCGGTCCCGGGCGTCTACGCGCTCGGCGACGTGTGCTCCGAGGCGCAGCTGAAGCACGTCGCCAACCACGAGGCCCGAGTCGTCGCCCACAACCTCGAGCACCCCGACGATCTGCGCCGATCCCGACACGACGCGATACCCGCCGCGGTCTTCAGCAACCCCGAGATGGCCTGCGTCGGCCTCACCGAAGACGAGGCGCGGCTGTCGCTCGGCGACGGCCGCGTGACCGTGAAGCTGCAGAGCTACGGCGACACCGCGTACGGCTGGGCAATGGACGATCACACCGGCGTTTTCAAGGTCATCGCCGATCGCGAGGACGGCCGCATCGTCGGCGCGCACGCCATGGGGTACCAGGCCTCGAACCTCATTCAGGTCGTCATCATGGCGATGAGCTTCGGGATCGACGCGCACACCGCGGCACGCGGGCAGTACTGGATTCACCCCGCGCTCATGGAGGTCGCGGAGAACGCGCTCCTTGGGCTCGATGTGCCGGTGAGCGGAGCGCTGTAGCGTTTAGCTCGAACGGCCGAGCAGCATCGGAAACACGAGGTCCGTGTTGAGCGGGGCCATGTCGGCGCGCGCGGCGGCGGGATCCACCCACTCGAGGTGATCGATCTCCGCGCGGGGGTTCGCCGAGGCTGCTGCCTCGACGAACGGATGCTCGAACACCGAGGCCTCGACGACGTGATCGGGCTCGTTCGCGGCGGCGGCGCGGAACACGCCGAGAACGCGCAGGCGGGAGACGTCGAGCGCGACGCCGAGCTCCTCCTCGAACTCGCGCACGGCGGTGTCGCGGGGATCTTCACCCGGCTCGTGCTTGCCGCCGGGCAGCATGAGCGCGTTGGTGCCGCGCTTGCGCACGTTGAGCACGCGGCCGTCGCCGTCGCGCATCACGACGGCGCTCACGCGAATGGTTCGCTCGGCGGCTTCGGTCGCACCGTCGGCTTCGGTCGCACTGTCGGCTTCGGCGGCCGTCACGCGCCGGCCCCGGACTCCGGGTGCGGCGTGGAAGACGCCCGTGCGAGCGCGCCGTAGTCGCCGGCGCTGAGCCGGTCGGCGATCACCGGGAACTCGGCGCGCACCTCGGCGACGCGCGCCGGATCGATGTCGACCACCAGCACCTCCTCGCCGTCGCCGCACTCGGCCACGATGCGGCCGGAGGGATCCACCACCCGGCTGAAGCCGCCCAGCTGCACCGCACTGTCGCCCTCGCCCTGCACGCCGCACGCGTTGCACGCGAGCACCCAGAGCTGGTGCTCGACCGCCCGGGCCTGGGTGAGCAGCTCCCAGTGCTCTCGCCGAGCCGCGGGCCACGCGGCGGGCACGACCACGACCTCAGCGCCGCGCGTGCTGAGCTCCTGCCACAGCCCGGGGAAGCGCAGGTCGTAGCAGGTGGTGCTCGCGAGCTCGCCGAACGGAGTCGCGGTGACGTCGAGCGTGGTGCCCGGAGTCAGCAGTTCTGCTTCGAGCGAGCGATAGCCGAAGACGTGAATCTTGCGATAGGTCTGCGCGATGCGTCCCTCGGCATCGATGAGCACGGCCGTGTTGTGCAACGCGCCGTTCTCGCCCCGCTCGATGATGCTGCCGAGGTGGATCGAAGCCCCGAGATCGCGCGCGACCCCGCGGGCCATGGTGACGGTGGGCCCGTCGAGGGTTTCGGCGAGTTCGTCGTAGCGGTCGAACGCGAAGTAGCCGGCGCTCCACAGCTCGGGCAGCACGAACAGGTCGACGTCCGAGTGCTGGCGCAGCAGCGCTTCGACGCGGGCGATGCGCTCGAGCTGAGTCTCGTCGAACGGGCTCGCGACCTGTACGAGGGCGATGCGGCTGGTCTCGGGAGCTGACGTCGAATTCATGCTCTCCAGCCTAGATGTTCCGCTGCCTCTATCCGCGGAACCTCCTACTCAGCGCCGGCGCAGCGCTGAAGCGGTGCGAGAATGGCAGCATGAGCATCGACACCGCTGAGCTGCCCGAGCCTCAGGGGCCGGAGGACCGCCCGCAACCGGCCGGGAATCCGGGCTGGCTGAGCGACGACGAACTGCGCTTCGTGCGCGGCCGCATGCCGGTCGTCTACGTCGAGGCGGTGCCGGTGCGACTCGACGGCCTCGGCAAGGTCACCGAGGTGGGACTGCTGCTGCGGAGCACGCCCGAGGGCCAGCTGACGCGCACGCTCGTCTCGGGACGGGTGCGCTACGGCGAGACCCTGCGCGAAGCGCTGTTCCGTCACCTGGAGAACGACCTCGGACCCATGGCGTTTCCGCAGATGCCGACCACCCTCGTACCGGCGCACGTCGCCGAGTACTTTCCGATGCCGGGTATCTCGGCCTACGTGGACGAGCGGCAGCACGCGATCTCGCTCGTGTACGTCGTGCCGGTGACGGGCACCTGCAACCCTCGGCAGGACGCCCTCGAGGTCAGCTGGATGTCGCCCGAGGAGGTGCTCTCCTCGGACACCCTCGACGACTTCGTCGGCGGTCGCGGCGCGCTGCTGCGCCGAGCGCTCGCCGCCGTGGAGTGCTAAGTGATCGCGCGGATAGGGGCTGCGGTACGAGGATGTGGTGAGCAGGGATCTGGCAAGGCGGAGGAGGAAGGCTTCACTGGTGGTGAAGATTCCGACGACAACGCGGCCAGATCCCTGCTCAGCACACCGCAGCCGTAGTCCCTATCCGCGCGATCACTGAGGTGCGGGATCAGCCGCGCCGCTGCCAGGAGATGACGTGTGCGCGGGAGAACCCCTTGGCGCACACCCCGCACGAGGTGATGCGGGTGGGCTTGCGGAAGCGATAGTGCGTATGCCCTTCGGGGCATACGCCGACCCAGGGCGCGCTCTCGTGGGCGATCTCGCCGTCGTGGGTGCGTCCGCCGACGTAGCCGATCTCGGCGGCGATGCGCTTCCACTCGCGCCCGTGCCCCACCTTCGGGCCCGCGAGCGCGTGCGCGATCTCGTGCAGGAGCACCTGGTGGATGTCGTCGTCTTCGAACTTCTCGGCGAGGTAGCGCGACACGGTGATGCGGCGCTCGTCGAAGTTGCAGAGGCCCGCCCGGCGCTTGGCGCGATCGAAGCCGAAGCTCCACGATCCCGCTCCGAATCGCGGCTCGAGGTGCATGCGGATGAGCGCGTCGGCCCACACGCGCACGCGCACGAGGTCAGCCACGTCTCGGCTCCGATCGTGTCGGGGCGGCCGTCGCCCACGTCGCCCTGATCCGTGCCTCACCCACGCCCGAACACCTCGCGCGGTGGCAGCGGGCTGGCGCTCGCGTCGGCGTCGGTGACGGGTCGAGCGCCGCGCAACCACTCGTCGAGTTCGCGCCCCGCGAGCATGCGTGCGGGGTGCGGCCCGCCGGCGAGCAGCCGCGGCAGCCAGTCCAGGTCTCCTGACGCGTCGCCCGTGGCGAGCAGCACAACGTTGCCGAAGCGCCGCCCCTTGAGCACCTGGGGCTCGGCGATCGCGGCCACGTTGGAGAAGAGCGAGGCGAGCGTGGCGGCCTGACCGCGGGTGAACGCCTGGCCGGTGCCGTCGGTGACGTTCGCGACGACGACGCCGTCGGGCGCGAGCAGCGGACGGATCAGTTCGTAGAACTCGACGCTCGAAACGTGCTTCGGTGTCTGCGCCCCCGCGAAGATGTCGACCACCACCAGGTCCATGGCTCCGCGCATGCCCGCCGGGAGCCGGCCCAGCACCTCGCGCGCGTCGCCCCGCCGCACGCGAATGCTCGCGCGCTGCGGCAGCGGAGCGGCCTCCCGAACGAGGTCGACGAGGGCACCCTCGAGCTCGACGACCTGTTGCCGGCTGCCGGGGCGGGTCGCCTCGACGTAGCGGGGGAGCGTGAGCGCGCCGCCGCCCAGGTGCAGTGCCGAGATAGGGCGGCCGGGAGTGCGGAAGAGGTCGATGACGTGGCCGATGCGCCGCACGTACTCGAAGAACAGGTCGGACGGATCGCGCAGGTTGACGTGCGACTGCGGGGTGCCGTCGATGACGAGCTGGATCGCGCCCGGCACCCAGCGATCCTCCTCGAACTCGGCGGTGAGCCCCGACGAGAGCGTGATCGGCTCGGGCAGCCTCATGAAACCCGCCTCGCAGCTCGCTCGGGGCGGGGTTCGCGCCAGAAGCGGCGGGCGAGGATCGCTGCGGCGAACCCGAGCAGCGCTCCGGCGACGACGTCGCTCAGCCAGTGCACGTGCAGCGCGGTGCGGCTCCACATCATGAGCAGTATCCAGCAGGCGGCGGCGACCCACGCCCACTTGGCCGCGGTGCGCGGCAGAGCGTCCGATCCCGCGATGACGAGCGCGAGCGAGATCGCCAGGGCCGCGGCCCCCATCGTGTGGCCCGAGGGATACGAGCTGCCGTGCGGAAAGTACATCTGGTCGAGCGGCCTCGGGCGCAGCACGAGCGCCTTGACGATCTCCGACACGACGACGCCCCCGACCGTGGCCGTGATGACGGCGGCGGCGTCGCGGGGCATGCGCAGCGCGAAGAGCAGTGCGGCCGCGATTCCCGTGCAGGCGGCGGCTCCGACTCCGCTGCCGACCTCCGCCATGAAGATCGCGACCGCGTACGCCGCCGAACCGCGCGTGACGCTCAGCAGCCCGTGCCACCAGCTGTCGATGCCGAGCGGACCCTGATCGACGAAGCGCAGGAACAGACCGAAAACGAGGACGAGTCCGAGGGCGGCGTACGCCCAGGGAACGGCGCGGCGCACGGAGGTCGGGGATCCCGAAACCGCGCGCCCGTCGGCGTGTGATCGGAGGTCAGTCATGCCCGCCACCCTAATCGGGGGTGGATCGGGAGTTCCTGCGACCGAGTGCGCTCGGGCGGATACCGGCGCGGCGAGTCTCACGACACAGGGGGTTCTGACGGCGGCGAGGCGTCGACCGTCGGTCGCCTACGACCGGAAACACGCCGATGAATCGGTTGGGCGGGAAGGCTACCAGGGAATAGGCTGGGAATGGTAGCCGATACGTCCCGATGCTGGACAGTTCATAACAATGGTGTTACAGTTAATAGTTGCACTGTGGACACCAGTGTGCCTTCATATATCGGTAGGCCCCGGGAGCTGGCGCGAAAGCGCAGATGAGCCTCGCCCGCGTGATCCCATGCAATTCTCGCAAGACCAGGTCAACCGGCCCGACGGGGCCCACGGAGGTAGTTTCCTTGGCTGCTGCGCGCAACGCATCGTCAACCAATAACCCGAAGAACGGCCGCAATCATCAGCGGCTCTCCTTCGCCAAGATTTCCGACACGCTGTCGGTGCCCAATCTGCTGGCACTGCAGCTCGAGAGCTTCGACTGGCTCGTCGGCAATGACGCGTGGAAGGAGCGCGTCATCCAGGCCGAGGCCGAGGCGCGCGACGACATCGCGCTGAAGAGCGGCCTCGAGGAGATCTTCGACGAGATCTCGCCGATCGAAGACAACGCCGGCACCATGCAGCTCTCGTTCGAGAACCCGATCCTCGACGAGCAGAAGTTCACCATCGAGGAGTGCAAGGAGCGCGGCAAGACCTACTCCGCTCCGCTCTACGTCGAGGCGGCGTTCTACAACACCGAGACCCAGGTGCTGAAGAGCCAGACGGTCTACATGGGCGACTTCCCCATCATGACCGACAAGGGCACCTTCATCATCAACGGCACCGAGCGCGTCATCGTGTCGCAGCTCGTGCGCAGCCCCGGCGTCTACTTCGAGCGTGCGCAGGAGAAGACCTCCGACAAGGACGTCTTCACGGCGCGCGTGATCCCGAGCCGCGGGGCGTGGCTCGAGTTCGAGGTCGACAAGCGCGACCGGGTGGGCGTGCGCATCGACCGCAAGCGCAAGCAGTCGGTCACCGTCTTCCTCAAGGCGCTCGGCATGACGAGCGAGGAGATTCTCGAGGAGTTCGCCGGCTACGAGTCGATCGCGCTGACCCTCGAGAAGGACGGCATCCTCACGCAGGAAGAGGCGCTGAAGGACATCTACCGCAAGCAGCGCCCGGGCGAGCAGGTCGCCATCGAGGCCGCTAAGGCCCTGCTCGACAACAGCTACTTCAACCCGAAGCGCTACGACCTCGCCAAGGTCGGTCGCTACAAGATCAACCGCAAGCTCGGCCTCGACGCTCCCATCACCGAGTCGGTGCTGTCGCTCGAAGACATCGTCGCGACCATCAAGTACCTCGTCGGCCTGCACGCGGGCACCGAGTACCTGCCCGGCGTGCGCGACGGCGAGCCGATCGAGGTGCGCCTCGACACCGACGACATCGATCACTTCGGCAACCGTCGCATCCGCGCGGTGGGCGAGCTGATCCAGAACCAGGTGCGCACCGGCCTCAGCCGCATGGAGCGCGTGGTGCGCGAGCGCATGACCACGCAGGACATCGAGGCGATCACCCCGAACACCCTGATCAACACGCGCCCCGTGCTCGCGGCGATCAAGGAGTTCTTCGGCACCTCGCAGCTGTCGCAGTTCATGGATCAGAACAACCCGCTCGCGGGCCTGACGAACAAGCGCCGTCTCTCGGCGCTCGGCCCCGGCGGCCTCTCCCGCGACCGCGCGGGCGTCGAGGTGCGCGACGTGCACCCCTCGCACTACGGCCGCATGTGCCCCATCGAGACCCCTGAAGGCCCGAACATCGGTCTGATCGGCGCGCTCGCGACCTTCGCGCGCATCAACGCCTTCGGCTTCATCGAGACCCCCTACCGCCGCATCGTCGACGGCAAGGTCACCGATCAGGTCGACTACCTCACCGCGCACGAGGAGGACGAGTACCTCATCGCGCAGGCCGGTGCGCCGCTGACCAAGGACGGCCACTTCGCCGAGCAGCAGGTGCTCGCGCGCCCCCGCGGCTCCGAGGTGATCCTCGCCGACGCGAACCAGATCCAGTACATGGACGTCTCGCCGCGCCAGATGGTGTCGGTCGCAACCTCGCTGATCCCGTTCCTCGAGCACGACGACGCGAACCGCGCGCTCATGGGCGCGAACATGCAGCGCCAGGCCGTGCCGCTCGTGCGCAGCGAGTCGCCGATCGTCGGCACCGGTATGGAGGGCTACGCCGCCATCGACGCGGGCGACGTCGTCACCGCGCAGAAGTCCGGCGTGATCGAAGAGGTCTCGGCCGACTTCGTCACCGTGATGGACGACGACGGCGGGCGCAAGAGCTACTTCATGCGCAAGTTCGACCGCTCGAACCAGGGCACGAACTACAACCACCGCGTCATCGTGAAGGCCGGGGATCGCATCGAGGCCGGCGAGGTCATCGCAGACGGCCCCGCCACCGAGAACGGCGAGCTCGCGCTCGGCAAGAACCTGCTGGTCGCGTTCATGTCGTGGGAGGGCCACAACTTCGAGGACGCGATCAGTCTGAGCCAGAACCTGGTGAAGGACGACACGCTCTCGTCGATCCACATCGAGGAGTACGACGTCGACGCCCGCGACACCAAGCTCGGCAAGGAGGAGATCACCCGTGACCTCCCCAACGCCAGCATGGAGGCGCTGAA
>JBKEBN010000072.1:0-16223 GCA_047973175.1 Leucobacter sp. | reverse complement strand
TTTCAGGTTTTGCGCCACGCGGTTCGTCCAAGCCACGCCGCTAGCCGAAGGGACCGAACCCAAACCCAGAACAAAAGCCCAGGCAAAAGCGGGAGCGCAAGAAGGGCGGGGGCCAGCACAGTGCTGATCCCCCGCCCTTGCTCTGCTCAGAGCGCGCAGGCTACACCCGCGGCTTCTCGACCATCTCGGTGGTCTCGATCTCGTCGCCGACCTGGATGTCGTTGTACTTGCCCAGGCCGATACCGCACTCGAAGTCGGTCTTGACCTCGGTCACGTCGTCCTTGAAGCGGCGCAGCGAGTCGATGGCCAGGCCATCGGCGATCACGACGCCCTCGCGGATCACGCGCGCCTTCGCGTTGCGCGTGATGGTGCCGCTGCGCACGATGACGCCGGCGATGTTGCCGAACTTCGAGGAGCGGAACACCTCGCGGATCTCCGCCACACCCGACTGGACCTCCTCGTACTCGGGCTTGAGCATGCCCTTGAGGGAGTTCTCGATGTCTTCGAGCGCGTTGTAGATGACGTTGTAGAAGCGGATGTCGATGCCCTCGCGCGCTGCGCGCTCGCGGGCCTTGACATCGGGGCGCACGTTGAAGCCGATGACGATCGCGTTGTCGATCGTCGCGAGATCGACGTCCGACTCGGTGATCGCGCCGACGCCGCGGTGCAGAATGCGCAGCTGCACCGAGTCGTCGACCTCGATCTTCATGAGCGACTCCTCGAGCGCCTCGACGGCACCCGACACGTCGCCCTTGATGATGAGGTTGAGCGACTCGACCTTGCCGTCTTCCAGCGCCTTCGTGAAGTCCTCGAGGCTGATGCGCTTGCGGGCCTTCGCCAGCTGCGCGTTGCGCTCGGCGGCCTCGCGCTTCTCGGCGATCTGACGGGCGGTGCGATCTTCGGCGGTGACGAGGAAGTTGTCACCCGCGCGAGGCACGCTCGAGAGACCCTGCACCTGCACCGGACGCGAGGGCAGCGCCTCGGTCACGGGGTCGCCGTGCTCGTCGGTCATCGCGCGCACGCGGCCGTAGGCCGTGCCCGCGACGATCGCGTCGCCGACGCGCAGCGTGCCCGACTGGATGAGCACGGTCGCGACCGAGCCGCGGCCCTTGTCGAGCTTGGCCTCGATGGCGACGCCGCGCGCGTCCTTGTCGGGGTTGGCGCGCAGATCCAGACCCGCGTCGGCGGTGAGCAGCACCGCGTCGAGCAGTTCCGTGATGCCGACGTTGTTCTTCGCCGAGACGTCGACGAACATGACGTCGCCGCCCCACTCCTCGGCGACCAGCCCGAACTCGGTGAGCTGCTGGCGCACCTTCTCGGGGCTCGCGCCCTCCTTGTCGATCTTGTTGACCGCGACCACGACCGGCACGTTCGCCGACTGCGCGTGGTTCAGCGCCTCGATCGTCTGCGGCATGATGCCGTCGTCGGCCGCGACCACGAGGATCGCGATGTCGGTCACCTGAGCACCGCGGGCGCGCATGGCGGTGAACGCCTCGTGACCCGGGGTGTCGATGAAGGTGAGCGCGCGCTCGACGCCCTCGTGCTCGGTGTGCACCTGGTAGGCACCGATGTGCTGGGTGATGCCGCCGGCCTCGCCGCCGCCCACGTCTGCCTGACGGATCGCGTCGAGCAGACGGGTCTTGCCGTGGTCGACGTGACCCATGACCGTGACCACCGGGGGCCTCGGCTGCAGCACGTCGTCGCCCTCTTCTTCGAGCTCGGCATCGATGTCGATGTCGAAGCCCTCGAGCAGCTCGCGGTCTTCGTCTTCGGGCGAGACGACCTGGATCTTGTAGCCCAGCTCGTCGCCGAGAATCTCGAAGGTCGCCTCGTCGAGCGACTCCGTGGCCGTCGCCATCTCACCGAGGTGGAAGAGGATGGTCACGAGGTTCGAAGCGCTCGTGTTGATCTTGTCGGCGAAGTCGGCGAGCGACGCGCCGCGGCGCAGGCGGATCGGGGTCGATCCGTCACCGCGAGGTACCTGCACGCCGCCGATCGACGGGGCCTGCCGCATCTCGAACTCTTGCCGCTTCGCCCGCTTCGACTTGCGAGCCTTGCTCTTGGAGCCGCCGCGACCGAACGCACCGGCCGTGCCCGCGCCGCGACCACCGCGACCGCGACCGGCGAAACCGCCGCCGGGACGGGGCCCGCCGAAACCGCTACCGCCACCGGGACGGTTGAAGCCGCCACCGCCGCCGCCCGGACGGTTGCCGCCGCCGGGACGACCCGGACCGCCGGGACGACCAGCGCCGGCACCGGCACCCTGCGGGCGCGGAGCGGGCCGGGGGATGTTGCCGGGGTTGGGGCGGTTGCCACCGCCGCCGCGGCTCATGCCCTGGTTGGGGGCGAACGGATTGTTGCCGGGGCGCGGCGGGCGCGGAATGCCCATGCCCTGACTCGAAGCGAACGGATTGTTGCCGGGGCGCGGGCCCGAGGGCTTCGGGGCACCGGGCTTGGGAGCCGGCTTCGCACCCGGCTTCGGGGCGGTGCCGCCCGGCTTGGGAGCGGTGCCGCCGGGGCGCGGGGCTCCGGATCGAGCCGAGCCCGCGCGACCCGCACCGGGGCGGGGAGCGCCGGTGGCACCGGTGCCACCGGCGCTTCCGGGTCGCGAAGCAGCGGGCTTCGCTGCTGCCGGCCGCGCGGGTGCCGGATCGGCCTTCGCCTCGGGCTCGGGCTTCGCCGGTCCCGGCTTCGGCGCGGCTGGCTTCGCCGGACCGGGCCTCGGACCGCCTGGCTTGGGGCGCGCGGGCTTCTCGTCAGAGGATGCGTCGTTCTTCGGCTTTGCAACGCCTTCCGCCTCGAGGGCGGCCTTGACCTTGCGCGCTACCGGGGGCGCGATGGCGGACGAGGGCGCCTTGACGAACTCGCCCATTTCCTTCAGCTTGGCCAGCACGACCTTGCTATCGACACCGATCTCCGCAGCGATCTCGTGTACGCGTGGGTTTGCCACTTTTCTCCTGTCTGGGTTCACGCCAGACAGGCGAGAACCTTTGTTATAGGACGGGTCTCATTTTGAGCCGCTCATTAGTTGTCCATGAGTGTTTTCAGCCTGTTCTCTAGGGGGCTTGCATCGGGTTTCCCCGTTGCTCGCAGCGCACGCGAAAAAGCTCCGCGCGACACCGCTTGATTCAAACACCGAGCTGCGGGATGCACCCAAGCACCACGACCGGGAAGAACCGCGCGATCATCGACAATCAGGCGATTATCACGCAGCACCACTCGCAGCAATTCTGCGCGCGGAGCACGTTTGCGACACGCAACGCAGGTCCGAATCGAATCCATCTTACCAGCTTCCCCCATTTCAAGTCCGACAGCATCCTGCGCACCTCGCGCACGACGAGATCGCGCGGCTCTCCCGCCCGCACCGCGCGGCCGCAAGCCCCCGATCCCGACCCGCGTTCGATGCAACAATAGACCTATGCAGGCACGACGCAGCGCGGCGTCGCCGTCACGGGCCGCACCGCCCGCCGGGGTGGCCTCCACGGAAACGGCATCGACCGCGAGGACTACACCGCTCGTCGGCACGACACCGACCGCGAGGACTACACCGACCGCCAGAATGAGCCTGATCGACGAGATCATCGGGCACGTGCGCGACACCGACGTGCGACTCGTGCTGCTGCGCGGAGACGCGGGGGTCGGCAAGTCCTTCCTGCTCGACAGGGTCGCGGAGCGCCTCGACGCAGACCGCGCCTGGGGGTTGCGCGCCCTGTCGGAGGTGCCCCTGGCCTCCCTCGCCCACCTCGTTCCTCCCTCACCCACCCGCATCGAACTGATCCGCACCCTGCTGACGACCGCGGGGGCGGTGCTGTGCGTCGACGACCTGATCGAGTGCGACGCACTCTCGCAGTCGCTGATCCACCGCCTCACCCTCGACTCCCAGCGCACCGTCATCGCGACCGTGCGCACCGAGCGCGGTCGGATCCAACCCGATATCGAGACGCTGCTCGCGCGCCCCTCGACCCGTGCGATCACCGTGCCGCCGCTCTCGAGAGCCGACACAGACCGCCTCGTGCGCGACCTGCTCGGCGGCGAGCCCGAGGCCGCACTCCTCGACGCGGTGTGGCAGCGGTCGGAGGGAAACCCGCTGTTCGCGTCTCAGGTAATCGGGTCGGCCCGCGCGAACGGCACGATCGAGCTGCGCGACGACAGGTGGGTGTCGCTCGCCCGGCTGCCCGTGCCCGCCACGCTGCGAGAGACCCTTCTCGATCGCCTCGACGCGCTCGATGAACCGGCTCGCGAGGCCGCCGAGTATCTTGCTGGGCTCGGCCGCGTGCCGGTCGCGCACTTCGCCGCGTCGCGTCGCAGCGAGGCTCTGCTGCTGCTCACCGAGGCGGGCACCGTGGCGCTCAACGACTACCGCGACGGCCGCGGTCTCTCCGCGACCTTCGCCCACCCGCTGTTCTCGGAGGCGGTGTGGGATCGCGTCGGCGATCGCCGACGCCGCGAGATCCTGCGCGAACACCTCGCCGCCGAGCGAGCCACCCGATCCCCCGATCACGTGCGGATCGCGGTGCTCTCCCTCGAGGTCGACGCCGACGCGCCCGCCGACACCCTGATGCCCGCGGTGCGACTGGCGGCCGGCGGGTTCGACGCAGAGGTGGTGCTGCGCTTCGCCTCGGTCGTCGCCGCCAACGTGAAGGGCAGCGAACTGGGCGAAGCGGTCACGGCCCAGGTCGGGGCGCTGCTGCAACTGGGGCGCATCGACGAGGCCGCGGAGATCATGCGCGGCACCCTCACCCGCGTCAGGCCCAGCGAAACCGCCGTGCGACTGGCGCTGCTGCTGCACGAGATGCTGCTGTGGGGCAAAGGCGACCAGCCCGCCGCCGCCGCGGTGCTGCACGCGCAGCGGAAGCGCTACCCGCCGTGGATACGCAGCGTGCGCGCCGCCTTCGCACTCGCCGAAGCCGACGGCATCGTGTTCGCGGGCCGACAGGCCGAAGCGCTGGATCTCATCGATCGGGTGGTCGGTTCCCGACGCAGGCTGCGGCCGGAACTCGCCGTCAGCCGCAGCTACGTGCGCGCCCACGCACTCGCCCAACTCGGCCGGGTCGCAGAGGCCGTCGACGAGATTTCGGACCCTCGCACGGCCCCCGGCGAGAGCGGTGACAGCGGTGAGAGCAGTGACAGCGGCAAGAGCGGGAACGAGCGGCTCGCCCCGGAGCTCGCGGGCACCGCACTGGTGCTGCGCAGCTTCTTGATGACCGTGTGGGGGCAGCCTGATGCGGGTGCGGCATTCGCGAAGGAGGCGCACCGAATCGCCACCGATGCCGGTTTCAAGCAGGGAGAGGCCTGGGCGGCGCTGAACGTCGCGGAGTCGCTGCTGCACGTCGGAGACCTCGACAGCGCCGCCCAGTGGGCCGAGCGGGCGGCAACCGCTGCCGAGCGCGCGGGACTGCCCGATTGCCTGCGCCTCGCGCTGATGATCGACTGCGTCAGCAACGCCTCCCGCGGGCTGCCCGTCGCAGAGCAGATCACGTCCCGGCTGGGGCAGACACCGCCCGGCATCGGCTTTCTGCACCACCAGCTGCCGCTCGCCGGCGCGTGGGTCGCTCGCGCGAAGGGCGACACCGCGGAGGCCGACCGGATCATGGCCGAGGCCCTCACAGCCGCCCGGCGAGACGGAGCGGCACTGTCCGAGACCTCCATACTGCACGAGTGGATACGCATGGGGCGCACGGGCGTATCGGCCGAACTCTCCGCCCTGCCCCGCGGCTACCCGCTGATGACGGCGCGACTGGCGCTGGCGCGCGGGATCGACGCCGCGGATCCCGCCCTGCTGATTCAAGCCGCCGACCTCTTCGAGGCGCACGAGATGCCCCTGTTCGCGGCCGAGGCCGCCGCCCAGGAGGCAGTGCGAAGCACCGGGCAGGAAGCCGCAGAACTCGCGCGCCGCGCCCGGACCCTCGCCTCCCGCGCGGGATCACCGCGCACTCCCCTGCTGCAGGGACTCACGGCCGTCGAATCGCTGACCGCCCGCGAGCGGCAGGTCGCAGCACTCGCGCGGTCCCAGACCAGCGCGCAGATCGCTGCCGAGCTGCACCTCTCCGTGCGCACGGTCGAGAATCACCTCTCACGCGCCTTCCGCAAGCTGGGCATCACCTCGCGAGCGGAGATCCCGAGCGAACTGTAGCGGGGTGGGGCGCGGCGCGGCCCACCTCTCGTACCCTCGACATCCCCTATGCCCCGGCACGAATGGACCCCTCCGGCCCGAGTGGACCCGTCCCGCACCGTGTTTTCGGGGTCCGCTCGTGCCGGAGGGGTCCACTCGTGGGAGAAGGATCACCGTGCTTGCTGCGCTCGCTATCGCGCGCCTCACCGATCGCGCGGATAGATGCTCGGTTTACCCGTCATTCTGCGCGCAGTCGCAGAATCTCACGCGAGATCCCGCGACTCGCTCTGGTGCTGTGTGCACCACCGCGAGCTGCGAGAAACGCTCGCGCGTTCCTCTCCCAGCAGCACGCACACGCAGGGATAACAAACCGCCTGTCCGCGCGATCAGTCGCTGAAGCGCAAAGATTCTGATATCCAGCCTGACTCAATCATTCATGATCGACCCACCACGGGATAGCTGTACCTGCTGCGCTCGCTACCGCTCGCAGAACTGAAGCGCGTTGAGGCCCCGCCGGGGCCTCAACTTTGAGCGCTTCAGCGCGAAGATCCCGATATCCAACCGGATTCAATCATTCATGATTGAATCCGGTTGGATATCGATCTTCGCGCCCGTTAGCTTGGCGGCTAGGCGGGCGTTTTGGCCCTCCTTGCCGATCGCGAGCGAAAGCTGAAAGTCGGGAACAAGCGCGCGCACCTGCTTCAGCGACTCGTTCAGCATGAACACGTCGGTCACCTTGGCCGGGGAAAGCGCGTTCGCGACGAAGGCCGGCAGCGCGGACGAGTAGTCGACGATGTCGATCTTCTCCTCGCCGAGCTCGCTCATAACCGCGCGCACGCGGCTCCCCATCTCACCGATGCAGGCACCCTTGGCGTTGATGCCCGACTGCTTGGCTCGCACCGCGACCTTGGTGCGGTGACCCGCCTCGCGGGCGAGCGACACGATCTCGACGAGACCCTCAGTCAGCTCCGGCACCTCCCGCTCGAACAGTTTGCGCACCAGACCGGGGTGCGTGCGCGACACGATCACCTGGGGGCCCTTGAGCCCCTTGGAAACGCTCGTCACGTACACGCGCAACCTGGTTCCGTGCGCGTACTTCTCACCGGGCACCTGTTCTTCGGGAGGCAGGATCGCCTCGAGTTCTCCCAGGTCGACGTGCACCATGCGCGGGTTCGGCCCCTGCTGCACGACCCCCGAAACGATCTGCCCTTCTTTGTCCTTGAAGCTGCCCAGCACAGCGTCGTCGCTCAGATCGCGCAGACGCTGATTGATGACCTGCTTGGCAGCGCTCGACGCGACGCGGCCGAACTCGTCGGTGGTGATGTACGCCTCACCGACAACCTCACCGTTCTCGTCAGTCTCGGGGACGAGAACGGAGATCTGACCGGTCTTGCGGTCGAGGGTGACACGAACGTCTTCTTCGCGCGGAACCGGGATCTTCTGGTTCTCAGCGTGGCGCAGGTAGGCCGACTGAATCGCCGACTCGATAATCTCGACGAGCTCGTCGAAGGGGATCTCTTTTTCACGCTCAATCTGTCGTAGCGTGACCAGTTCGATCTTCACGGCGCCTCCTTGGTGGTATTGAGATGTCTATTCAGCTGTGCATCCGCCCGAACAGCGGCCCCGGCGGACCACGACCTCGGCGGACAGATGTTACAGAATACCGCATGCGTCTTTAGAGGTTCTGTCATCTGAGAAGCTCCCGGTCAGCCTGCAAATATGGTTTCGACGCGGGCAGCGCGACGTGTATCGCCGTGCTGCTGCCCCCTTCGACGGCGAAACCACGTCCCGGCGGAAACTCGGCGCGCTTCACCCGACCGAACGCCTCCCTGAACGGGCTCTGCGATTCCCTCTCGTCCGGTTGCAGCGGCAGCCCCCATCCCGGCTGCTTCAGCGCCTGATGCAGGTCCCAGACCGTGCTCGCCGAGCCCAACTCGTACTCGAACAGCACTAGCGACTCGGAACGGCGGGCCGCTTTCGCGAGCGCAACGAGGTGCGGCAGGGCCTCGGATCCCTCGGCCTCGGATATCCCCTCTACGACGATTACACCGCGTGCCCCCTCGGCAGGAAACACCAGTGGAGGGTCCGCATCGGATGCAGTCGCTCCGCCTGTTTCGCTGCCGGGGTCGGGTGCATCGCCGAACAGCCCGCCGCTCGCCGGCATGCCACCGATCAGCGCGTTCCCGAGCCGGTTCCCTCGCCGCAGCTCAGCGGGCTTTCCGCCGAGCGCCCGCACGAGGTCACCCGCCAGCTCGGCGACCTCCTCATCGGAACTCGCGGCTCGATCCCAGGCCCGCGCGTGCCGCAGTCCGTTCTCGACGCAGCTCAGCAGCACCGCGTCGCAGCGCTCCCCCTCTTCTTCGGCGAAGCGGCTGACGGCCTCGACGCAGCTCAGTGCCGCGTGGGAGAGTCCGGCTCCGCTCGGCCCGGCGATCACCCCCAGTCCCCGCATTGGCAGCGTGACCGGTTCGAGCGTTCTCACATCGATACCGTAGACCGGCCTTCCTGCTCGACCGACGGGGAGTTCGCACAGAGGGAGCCGCCGAGGAGCGTTGACGATCTCGGGCGTTCGAGCGACACCGTGCCTTCTCAGCTCTTGCGCGAGTTCGTCGAGCGCGACCGCCTGGGCCGCGTGGCCGCCGTCGCGACCGACACAGGCGAACTGCAGTTCTCGCCCGTCCCCGACAAGAATCGCACGACCCGGCGGTGCGTTTTCAAGCGCCTCTGCCCGCAGCCCGAGAGCACCGTAGTCGTGCGGGTTCGAAAGGCGAAGCGAAAACTGCTGCTGCAAACTCGCCGCCATCGACGCGGGGATTGCGGACGGCCTGTCGCCCGTGATGACCGCGTGCACGCCGACGGAACGACCGTGCATCAGAATCTCACTCAGAAGTTGAAAGGGGTTCTCGGTTCCGCTGACCGCCTCCAGCGACTGCCGAAAGGCCGCGAATCCGTCGAGCAGCAGAAAGACCCTGAGCTCATCAGCCGCCGCTCTCGCGGCAGACGTTCCCGGTGCGGCCGGCATAGCCGCGGTGGCACGGTAGGCCGCGAGTCCACCCGCCCGCACAGCAGCGTAGCGAGGTCCGCGTTCGGCGATCAGGTCTGCCACGCGTCGCAGCACGCGCCGCACCAGCTCGCTGTCGCTCAGAGATGCAACGGCCCCCACCGTGGGCAGGGTTCTGAGCATGTCGAGGGCACCGTTCGCCGCATCGATGGCGTAGATCTGCACCGGATCACGAAGCGCATCACCGCTCAGCGAAGCGGCCAGGGTGATGAGAGCGCTGGTCTTCCCGGTTCCTCCCGCACCGACAATCGCAATGTTGCCGACTTCTTCGAAGTTCACGGCCACCGGTTGCTGGGTCTGCGCTGCCGGATCGTCGCAGAGCCCGACGAGTGGGCCACCACTGGTCTTCGCCTCGGCACCTTGCCCCGGCTGCTTACTGCTCGAACTCTCGGCCACCGCTTTCTCAGCTCCTGCGCCTTCGGCACCGCACCTCATCCCGTGTCTCAGCGAGTCGAGGTGCAGCGTGAGGGGGAGCTCATCGAGCCAGGGCCTGCGCGGCCGGAGGATTCCCGCCCTTCGGTTCGCCTCGACGATCCCGTCTCGCAGACGCTCGATGTCTCGGGGCAGCTGCTTCCGGTGACCTGGAGGCTGTGATTCGACGGGGATCTGCCAGGGATCGCCCTCAGTGAACCCGAGGGATCGCACCTCGATCTCGGCAGTGCGGTCGGTCTGCGATGCGCGCCCTCCGAGATAGCCGGCCTGGAAGTGGGTGATGCGCCCCGGGCCCACTTTGATGGCACCGCGACCGGGGCTATCGGCGTCGAAGAACGCGGCGTCCGCCGCACCGATCACGTCGGTGCTGTCGGACTCGTCGGCCATACGCAGCGCGACTCGCAGATTGGTGTTGGCCCTCAGATTGTCTTTGATCACACCTGCGGGCCGCTGCGTCGCCATTACCAGGTGAAGTCCGAGCGACCTTCCGCGCTGAGCGATGTCGATGACGCCGTCCACAAACTCCGGCACGTCGGCGGCGAGCGCGGCGAACTCGTCGATCACGATGACGAGGATGGGTGGGGCCGCGGGGTTGGATCGTCGTTCCATCGAGATCAGGTCCTTTGCACCGTGAGCCGCGAGCAACTCCTCCCGGTGCTGCACCTCGGCGCGCAGCGACGTGAGTGCGCGCCGTACGAGGTGCGGGCTGAGGTCGGTGACGAGCCCGACCGTGTGCGGCAGGTCGACGCACTCGGCGAACGCCGCGCCTCCTTTGTAGTCGACCATTAAGAACGTGAGCCGATCGGGGCTGAGGCTCGCGGCCATGCTCATGATCCACGTCTGCAGAAACTCGGATTTGCCGGCACCGGTCGTGCCTCCGACGAGTGCGTGCGGGCCCTGCGTGCGCAGGTCGATCAGCGCGACTCCTTCCGCACTCTGGCCCACCGCGGCCGAGAGTGAGACGGGTGCCCGCTCCTGCCCGGGCTGCCAAGCAGCCACGATCGATCCGGCTCTCACCCAGGACCGCAGTATCGGCTCAGCGCCTCCGAGCAGGTCGTTCGAGTGCAGTTCGCGCAACTGCACGGCTCTCGGAAGATCGCTCTCGTCGAGCACGCGCGCTGCGGCGTCTTCGACGGGTGCGAGCCTGCGAGCCAGCTCGAAGGCAACCGGTGTCTCGACGGACTCCAGTCGGGAGAGCGGCACGATCGATCCCGAGCGCACGAAGTGCACCCGTCCCTCCGCCTGCCCCAGGTCTACAAAGGTGCGGCACGCCGCCGGCAGCGCAGCTCGGTGCCGGGCGATCCAGATGAGGTGAACACCGTGGTCGGGCCCGCTTTCCCCGAGTTCGATGAGTCGGGCTGGGTCGACGTATTCAGATTCGAGTACTAGCACGATGATCACGGGCAGCGCTGGCAATTCGGTCACGCCTTCACCCTGCGCGTCGTCGTTGCGGGTGTCGGTGGAGAGGTGAGAGCGGATGCGGCGACTCGATCAGCCCGCGGCTCTTCGGGCTTCGAGCACCCCTTCGAGCGCGGCGAGCAGGCGGAGAGAGCTCTGCTCGGAATCTGCAAGCTGCCAGGCCGGAATGGGACTCGCAACAGGGTCGACATGCGGCAGCCACTTCAGCCACCCCCAGGTTTCACGGTGCTGCATGCCGGCAAAGCAGGCGAGCACCACCTCGTACGGCGAGTGCAGCCCCACGAGCTGCAGCACCAGGGAGGTCGCCATTCCCTCCGCCCAGAGCGACTCGCCCGCGACACCGATCGATCCACTGCGCTCAAAGCGCTCGATCACCGGCACGGGTGCGACGTCTTCGAACTCGTCGGCCAGGCTCTGCAGCATCTCCCACTGCCACTGCGGCGATTCACCACGACTCGGCAGCCTGAGGTCGGTGCGGCTCGGCAGTGTTCCTTCGCCGAAGCGCACCTCGAGGAAAGAGCGGTGCTCGGGTCGACGCGTCCATAGCAATTCGTCGCGGCGCGCTATGGCGGCCTGCACCTCATCGATCGTGGGAGTCTCGGTCGCGCGAACCTCGATCTCCTGGCTTCTCAACTGCGCCAGTTCGACGCGCTCACTCGCCAGGTCTGCTTCGAAGAGCGCGGTGTCTCTCTTGAGCTTGCGCTTTCCGCCCAGTCTGGAATCGAGCCACGACCCGATCATCATCATCGGCGAGAAGGCGATCATCATGAGGCTCATCGGCGAGCGCGTGACAGCGTACATCGCGCCGCCCATCAGCATCGGCGCGAGCATCGCGACGAACGGCACCCTGCTGGGCTGCATCGGCGTAGGTGCCGCCGGCAGCTCGCGCTCCGACTCCGGGAATCGAGGGGCGACGCGCGGAGCCCGCGTGTGCACCGTGCGATGGTCGAAGCGCTGGATCTGAGACGCCGGCGGACCCGGCGTAATGCGCAACTCGACCTCGCCGAGACGCACCGTCATCGCTTCGCTGATTCGGAGCTCGCTGCGGATCTCACCGCTGACGAGGATGCCGTTGGCCGAACCGAGATCTCTGAGCACCATGTCGCCGTCTCGGCAACGCGCATCGCGACGGGCTCCGTCGACACCCACCGTGATCTCCGCGTGGCGACGCGACACGCTCGTGTCGAGCAGCAAGACCCTGCACGCGCGGTCCCGTCCGACCAGGTTCGTTCCGGCGATCAGACTGAACTGCGCTCCGCGCTGCTCTCCGCTCAGCACCTCGACATACCCGGCAACCTCGATCAGGCGCTCGCAGTCGCCGCGCGTCTCGAATTCGGGTATCGGCTGGATGATCCATCCCGACTGCACGCCGGACACACCTATCGGCACCGCGGGATCGAGCAGCACCGTTGCGCTCCCGGCGCTCGGAATGGCGCGCAGCGTCAGCGGCGAGGTTCGCTGCCGTGCTAGTTCTTCGACGCGAGAGTCACCGCTCAACCCCGCTCGCACGAGCGCGCGGGCAGCATCGGAGACGGTTGCCGTGACGTCGCACGACAGCGTCACGTCGTGGGTGCCGCCCCGCGGCAGCACAACCGATACGCGGAGCTTCACGACAGACCTCCTTCGTCCTCTGCTGCTGCGTTGTCTACTGAGTCGATGCGCCGCGGAGCCCCCAGGCCAGCGACGGGTGGTCCGAACACGACGCCTGCACCGTCAGGAAGAGAAGTCTGCCGCCGCTCGCAGCTGTGGCGGTCAGCATCAGCATCGCACCATCGTCACGTTCGGCTTTGAAAGACACCTCGTCCCGGTTCGGCAGGTCATCGATGCGCACGATGTCGCTGACCGTCCACCCTTCCGACGTCCACAACTGCTTCACCCGGTCCGCCAGCGGGAATGGGTCTTCATCGAGTGGTCGTGTGTTCACGTGCAGTTCCAGTGCCCCGGGATTTGGCTTGTCATCGTCGAAGGAGCATTGGATCTCTCCTGCTAGTTCGAGAATGGCATCCCTGTCACCGTCCCAGTCCAGTTCGTCACCCCAGCCGTCAACCCACGCGCCTTCGGAGCCAGTCGCTTTCTCAACGGCATCGACCTGCTCAGCGATCCACTCTCGCTGTTCCTCAATCGACTCACCGCTCTCAGTCTGCTTCTCAGACACCACCAGATCCTCCGTTCCGCATCCACTCAAAGCGCACACCAGCGCTCCAACACACAGGGCAGCAGCAGCGACAAAGGGCTCTCGCCGGCCCTCACGACGCAGTTTCGTGCGCCTACTTCGATGAATATGCATACAACCCTCCTACGACTTCATCTTTCAATCCGAGCGAACTGGCTGCCAGGTTGTGCAGCGACTGCGTGCCTCGATCCCAGTAGCCTTGACCGGCACTCGCTTCGAAGCCGATCTCATTGAGGAACCGATGGTGAGGTGCACCACCGGACGCGTCGTTGGAAACGATCTCACTGGCTGCGTCTTCACCAATGACTCTGTGCCCATCGGTCTTTTTAAACACCTCGCCATCAGCCGCGACGAACCCGTCGGACGGGTAGTGCATCGCCCCTCCGAGGTTGACGTTCTTCTCGTAGCTGATGTTGGGGTTCGGGTTGGCGCGCCCGCTCCTCACCAGCCCGACCGGGGCGAGGTTGTCGGCCTGCGCGTGGCTCGCGTAGACGTTGATCTGCCCCGTGTGGTTGCGGGTGACCCGGAGGTCGTTCAGGCTTTGCACCGTGCCGGTGTCGAGGCCGGCAGACCCGGCCATCGAGAAGGAGTCGACCGAGTGCGTCACTCGCGTGAGAGCATTCGCCGCGGTCGTCGTGCCGTAGGAGTGCGCGTTCACACTGATATGCGGCGACGCGGCGGCCCGGAACCCCAGCGGCGCATCACCTCCGCGATTTCTCGTCGCCCAGGTCCCGTCGAGCTCGTACGCCAGGCGTTCAGACCCTTCGCGTGCCAGTCTCGGGGAGAGCACGCCGTCGCGGCTACTCAGTGAATCAGAGAGGTCTGGCGTGTCATAGCTGAGGAAGGCAATCGTACCGACCGACGGAGACTTATCGAACTTATTCACGAGTCTCTGCTGCTGCCAGTACAGGTTTCGGCTCGCCCTGTCCCAGGTATCCAACGCGTTGTCCGCGTCGCTCTCCATACCGGGCACCTGCCAGGTCAGGTAATCCGCGCCATCCAGGTCTCCATAGCCGATCGCCACTCGCGGCACCCAGGCCGAAAGATCAAGGGCGACGACGTTCACAGGAGGCTTTCTCTCACGGTCGAGCACCTCCCGCAAACCGTTCAGCGCCTTCGCCCCGCGCGCATCGAGCAACGACGGATTGCTCTCGTAGAACTCGATCACCCGCCGATTCGCGCGGTCACGATCCCGAAACGGAATGCCCGGCAGGTTACCGATCACCCACGGCACCTCGCCTATGAGCCGTCGCTTCTCCGCGTCGTCGAGCCGGTCCCAGTTCGCGGCCACGGTCTCGGGGGCCGGCGGGCTGTCCCAGACCTGCTCGCCGGAGTCGTGGCCGAGCAGGTCGCGCAGCAGCGGGTGCGTCCGCAACAGGCCGGGCGTGCCCTCTCGACCCCAGAGCTCGCCCGAGATCGCAAGAGCGACGATCTGCTTCGGCCCCTGTGCGCCACCGGTTGCAGAAACGCTGATCAACTGGCCCAGCTCTGTCTGCTGCAGTGCGGCCGACAGGCTCCGTTCGGCACTTCTGCGCTCAGAAATGAGTTCGTCCCATCGCCCACGACTCGCCACGATGTCGGCGCAGGCGGTCGACCATGCGAGCGCTGCCTCCCGCCACTGCGTCTCATAGGCGCTTGTGAGAACGTGTCGGAGCGCGTCTTGCTCGGTTGCGCTTCTGCCCTCGGCCCGCGAGTCGAGGCGCGGGGTCGGCATTGTCGGCGCAGGGGGCTGCTGCCAGTCGCTCGGCGGGGGTGCGTCGATCTTCGCGCAGATATCTTCGATCGTGCTCGACCGGGTGCGAATGTCGCCAAGTCGGCCGTCGACCGTCTCCCGCACGTGCCGGGCGGAGGCATAAATGCGTTCGAGTTCGGCCGCGTAGCGATCCAACCCCCTCTTCGCTGCCCTCGCGATCTCGCGCAGTTCACCCGCACCGGGATAGAGCTTGCCGGCGAACTTCGTGCGCAGGCGATGAACGGCAACGCCCTCCCCCGGCAGCAGCGACTCGAATGCGCGGTTGACTCCCTGCCGATACTCCGCGCAGTCGTCGGCGACGTCCTGCACGAAGGCGGCCGTCGCGGTGATCTCGCCGACACTGCCGACGATCAGCGTGGCCGGGTCGACGATCTCGTCCGCGGTCTCGGGAACACGCATCAGCTCCTCCCCTGCACGGCGAAGCCGGAGGCCAGTGCCCCCGAGAGCCTGCCGTCGAGCGCAGAGCTGTCGAGCATCAGCGCGCCGACCGCCTCGCTCGCGGTCTTCGCCGCGTCGGCCAGCGCCGCACGCCCCACGGAGAGGCCCCTCAGGTAGAGATCGACCTCGGTGCCGATGCCGGTCAGGCTCTCGAGCACACCCGCAACCCGCGCGGTGTTACCCGTGACCATCAGGTTCGCAGCACCGACCAGACTCGCCCCGGCGCTCTCCAGCGCTCCGTCGGGAATATGGAAGTCGCTCATCGTCAGTCTCGAATCGTGCGGCTGAGCGGCTAGTTGATCTTGGCGGCGATCTGCGTGTCCATCTCCTGATGCGCCCGCGCAACGTCTTGAATGAACTGCTGGATCTCCGTCAGCTTCTCGACCACCGTATTCGCAGAGGTCGTGTACTCGTTATACGCGGTCTCGAACTTCTTCGACGCGCTGTCGGTCACAAAGCCCGAAGCCACGAGCGACTGGATCTGCAGCTGCAGGTCTCGCAGTCGCTCGATCATCTCGCCGCGACCCGTGCTCAACTTGGCCGCCGCAGTGTTCATCTCGTCGTACGAGACGGTGATATTTGCCATGAGGGTCTCCCAACGCTTCAAGGAAACGGAAACAGTTGTTTCCGTCACCAAGAACCGTAGTTCGCCCAGCAAGCCCCCAAAGACCACTCAGGCAAATCTGTGGAAAACTCGTAAAAACTAGGCAAAAAGGGCTCTTGTGACGTATCCGTGGGTCATCGCCCGGGGAGCCGGGGCCGGTGACCGCCGTGGGTGAGCATCGCAAGGCCGATTAACGCGTCGGTCGAGCGGAACCCGAACGCGACCCGCATC
>JBKEBN010000163.1:0-2116 GCA_047973175.1 Leucobacter sp. | reverse complement strand
TCGTAGCGATGTGCGACTGGCTTAGAAGCCCATGCCGCCCATACCGCCCATGCCGCCCATGTCGCCGCCGGGCATTGCCGGAGCGTCCTTCTTGGGCAGCTCGGCAACCATGGCCTCGGTGGTGACGAGCAGGCCGGCAACCGAAGCGGCGTCCTGCAGCGCGGTGCGGACAACCTTCATCGGGTCGACGATGCCCATGGCGATCATGTCGCCATACTCACCGGTCTGGGCGTTGTAGCCGAAGGTAACACCCTCGTTCTCGAGGATCTTGCCGGCAACGATGGAGGACTCGGCGCCTGCGTTGGCAGCAATCTGGCGAACCGGAGCCTGAACGGCGCGGCGCACGATGTTGATGCCAGCGTCCTGGTCCGGGTTGTCACCCTTCGCCTTGATCTGAGCGGATGCACGCAGAAGCGCGGTGCCGCCACCGGGGACGATGCCTTCCTCGACTGCAGCGCGGGTCGCGTTGAGCGCGTCGTCGACGCGGTCCTTGCGCTCCTTCACCTCGACCTCGGTCGAGCCGCCGACGCGGATCACGGCAACGCCGCCTGCGAGCTTCGCAAGGCGTTCCTGCAGCTTCTCGCGGTCGTAATCGGAAGAGGTCTCTTCGATCTGTGCCTTGATCTGGGCAACGCGGCCTTCGATCTCGGCCTTCTGACCTGCACCGTCAACGATGGTCGTGTTCTCCTTGGAGATCGCAACCTTCTTCGCGCGGCCGAGCATGTCGAGCGTGACGTTCTCAAGCTTGATGCCGAGGTCTTCGGAGATGACCTGGCCGCCGGTGAGGATCGCGATGTCCTCGAGCATGGCCTTGCGGCGGTCGCCGAAGCCCGGAGCCTTCACAGCAGCGATCTTCAGGCCGCCGCGCAGCTTGTTGACGACGAGCGTGGCCAGAGCCTCGCCTTCCACGTCTTCAGCAATGATGATGAGCGGCTTGGACGACTGAACGACCGATTCCAGAACCGGCAGCATGGCCTGCAGGTTGGAGAGCTTCTTCTCGTGGAGCAGGATGTATGCATCCTCGAGCTCGGCAATCATCTTCTCCGGGTTCGTAACGAAGTACGGGGAGAGGTAGCCGCGGTCGAACTGCATGCCCTCGACCACTTCAAGCTCGGTCTCGGCGGTCTTGGCTTCTTCGACGGTGATGACACCCTCGTTGCCGACCTTCTGCATGGCCTCGGCGATCATCTCGCCGATCTCTGCTTCACCGTTTGCGGAGATGGTGCCGACCTGGGCAACTTCACCGGAGGTGTTGATCTTCTTCGTGGAGGAAGAGAGGTACTCGACGACTTCGGCAACGGCCTTGTCGATACCGCGCTTCAGGTCCATCGGGTTCATGCCGGCGGCAACTGCCTTGGCGCCTTCCTGAACGATTGCCTGAGCGAGAACCGTAGCGGTCGTCGTGCCGTCACCAGCGATGTCGTTGGTCTTGGAAGCGACTTCGCGCACCATCTGTGCGCCCATGTTCTCGAACTTGTCCTCAAGCTCGATTTCCTTGGCAACCGTCACGCCGTCCTTGGTGATGCGCGGTGCGCCGAAGGACTTGTCGATGACAACGTTGCGGCCTTTCGGGCCGAGGGTCACCTTCACAGCGTCGGCGAGGATGTTCACGCCCTTGAGCATGCGCTCACGCGCGTCGCGGGCGAACTTTACTTCTTTTGCAGCCATATTTCTCTAGCTCCTGAGCTTCTGGAGAAACTCTGTTACCGTTTCGATCTGGTGGCGTGGGTTAGCCGATGATGCCCATGATGTCGGATTCCTTCATGATCAGGAGATCCTCGCCATTGAGCTTCACTTCGGTGCCGGACCACTTGCCGAACAGGACGCGGTCGCCTGCCTAGACGTCCAGCGCGACCAGCTTGCCAGCCTCGTCACGCGCACCGGAACCGACAGCGACGATCTCGCCTTCCTGCGGCTTTTCCTTGGCGGTGTCCGGGATGATGATGCCACCTGCGGTCTTTTCTTCAGACTCTACCCGGCGGACGACCACACGGTCATGAAGCGGGCGAAAGTTCGTGTTGGCCATGTTCTCTGAACCCTTGATTCGGATGATGAATTAGGCTTTTCCTCCGTCCGGCGGGTGCCGGACACGTCATTAGCACTCCCTCTTGGAGAG
>JBKEBN010000162.1:0-2309 GCA_047973175.1 Leucobacter sp. | reverse complement strand
CCCCGACGTGTTCCTGCCGGGCGATAGTGCCGTGCGCGCGGGCGCAGGCAAAGCCGGTCTGCCTGTCGAACCGAAGACACTCACCGCATGGGCCGCGAACCTCGCACCCTGGCGCAGCTACCTCACCGCTCATCTCTGGAGAGCCGCGCAGACCCCGAAAAGTGCTAACGAAAGTGCTAAGCACCCCGTAGGTCGGGGTATCGCGGTGAAGTTATCCACAGGTCACATGCCGTAGATCGTTGATTTTATGCGGCAGAACGCCCTACCGAGATTCGCGGCGCGAGGGGGTCGAGGTCAGTTCAAGTCCCCCCTCGCGCACGAAACGAGCGATGTTGTAACCCGAGTCCGAAGAAATGGATCTCGGGTTACAACATCGCTTTGTGCTTTGGTGGTTGAGCGGGTTTCGGCCCAGTCGATGGCTTCCTTCCGGACGGCGTCGTCGAGGATCTCCTCGAACGGTGCCGCGGTGTCGGCGGTGAGGGTGCCGTCCTCGTCGAGGTAGATGCGGGTGAAGAACGTCTGGTTCGCGAGCCGCTTATTCTGATCGTCGCAGGACTCGTAGACGCGTGCGAAGTCGCGGGCGAGATCGAGCGCACCATCGATGAGCGCCCGGGCGCCTTGGTAGTCGTTGTGGTGCTCGGCGATCTGCGCCTCGATCCCGTCGAGCTCGGCCTGGAGCCGGGTCTGGAACTTCTTCAACTGCTCGAGGGAGAGCGCATCGGCGAGATGGGCTTCGAGGAGCTTGTCCTGCTCGGCATGAATCTGCGTCCGCCTGACGGTGAGATCCTTGACTGACTCGCTGGTGCCCGCGGTGAGCTGGTCGAACTCGTGCGTGAGCATCCCGCGCAGCGCGTCGGTGATCGCCGGGGTGAGGGTGATGTTCTCGTAGTAGGCGGCGACGAGCTTCTCGACCCGATCGGCGGGCGCGTAGGGCATGGTGCAGTCGGTGCGCTTGTTGTTGCGGCCGAGGCAGATGAAATACGGGTAGATCTTCCCGTGCCGGTTCTTCGCGTGGATGATCGTCATGCGCTGACGGCAGCGCCCGCAGTAGAGGGTGCCTTTCAGGTAGTGGTCGTGCTTCTGCGCCCGCACCCCGGAGAGGGCGTGCGCGCGGAGCACGGTCTGCACCTGGTACCAGACCTCGGGCTCGATGAGCCGCTCATGTGCGCCGTCGTACCGGACGCCCCGGTAGACGACATCACCCTTGTAGTACGGGTTCTGCAGCATGCGATGCACGCTGGAGAGCCCGAGCGGGCGCGACGCACGCTTCGGCGTCGGGACGCTTTTCAGGCCGCGCCGGGTGAGTTCGGTGCGGAGCTGGGCGAGGCTGTAGTTCCCTGACGCATACGCGGTGAAAGCCCACTTCACGAGCGGGGCACGCTCCTCGTCGATCTTGATGCCGCGCACTTCGCGGCCGAGGTCGTCGCGGTGCAGGGTGTTGCGGTACCCGATCGGGGCGCGCATCGGCGTGCCACCGGTGGAGGCTTTCTGCACGAGCCCTTTCATGACCTCGTGGGCGAGGTTCACGGAGTAGAACTCCGCGATCGAAGACATGATGCCGTGCAGCAGCATCCCCGACGGGGTCTCGTCGATGTTCTCCGTCGCCGAGACGAGCAGCACGCCCGCTTCGCGGAGGGCGAGGTGGATCTCGACGTCGTCGGCACGGTTGCGGGCGAGCCGGTCGACCTTGTGGACGATGCAGTACGCGATCCGGTGCTCCCGCACATAGGCGAGCATCTTGCGCAACTCTGGCCGGTCGGCCTTTTTCGCGGACTCGCCCGCGTCAACGAACTCTTTCATGATCGATGCGCCCAGGGTGTCGGCCTTGGCGTGGTTCGCGGCGCGCTGCGCGGGGATCGAGAACCCCTCGTCCTGCCCGCCCTTGGTGGCCTGCTCCTTGGTCGACACCCGCAGATAGGTCACCGCGAGCGCGAGCCCGTCCGCAGCCGCAGGCTGCGGGGATGGAGCCTCGGGTGCGGTCATGAGCATGGGTACCTCCAGGTGGATGAACCCGCCGGACTCGTTCACGGCGGGTTGTGATGTTAGCTTCCTGTGCCGGTGCGTTTCGAGTGCGTCCCGGGCTTGACGACCTCGGGCCGCAGCACCGCCGGAGGCGCGCCCTCGTCACGTCGCTGATTGGCTTCGGCGAGGGTGAACCGGACGAACAGCTCGGTGAGGGCGGTGAGGTTCGGTCGGGTCTGCTGAAGCTTTGGTTGAGTCCGGGGTTTATGCCGCCAGACCGACGGCATCCATCATTATGGCCTCGAACTCGATCGGTGTCAGTTTCCCGAGCCGACGCTGCCTGCGCT